>NZ_CP187934.1:2945000-3256078 GCF_049942685.1 Winogradskyella sp. HB-48 | reverse complement strand
TCTTTTAGTTAGATTTTATATTGTTAGTTAGATTAGCAAAAAAAAAGAGAATAAGGATTCTCTTAGCGTTTTTGAACATGACAAATATGTGAACAAAATATTAAAAAAAAAAATCAATTCTTATTGAATTTTAAGAAATTTTTCCTCATGTTTAAAATCCTTTAAAACTACAAATTTTTATTTAAAAACCAGTCTAAATTTTGAATTATAACGTAACAGAAATACGAGTCCGCTATGGAGAGACAGACCAGATGGGTGTTGTGTACCATGCTAATTATGCTGTTTATTTTGAGGTGGGTAGAACTGAGTGGTTACGAGAGTTTGGTCTTAGCTACAGTGCCATGGAAGCAGAGGGTATAATGCTTCCTGTAATTTCATTACATATAAATTACAAAAATTCAGCACGTTATGATGATGTGCTTAAAGTAAAAACTAAGTTAAAAAAAATGCCTACTGCCTCAATAGAGTTTGATTATGAATTGAGAGATAACAAAGACGAATTGTTGGCTACTGGTAACACAATTTTAGCATTTATAGACGCAAAACGAAATAAGCCTACAAGATGCCCAAAATATCTTTTAGACAAACTGCAAAATTATTCGTTATAATTCATCTATTTCAACACCATAAAATTGATTAAATAACTCAAATATTTTTGAAGCGTTACCTTTTCTGACAGATATTTCCAACAAACAATTAAGCTTTAATGTTTGTTTGGATATTTCTATCTGATTTTCTTTAAGTATTCTCATCACTTTACTCATGTTTTTGTATTCAAATTTGATTATGAAATACTTATTAATTGTTTTTTCAATAATGTCTGATGCTTCTAAAGCAAATTGAGCACCAGTTTTATAAGCATTGATTAATCCACCAACACCAAGTTTTACGCCGCCATAATATCTAACGACTATGACAAGCACATTTGTTAACTCAAACGATTGGATTTGTCCGTAAATTGGCATTCCGGCTGAATTGTTTGGCTCACCATCGTCATTTGCTCTGTAGGTTATTGTTTCTGAGCCTAGTTGATATGCATAACACCAATGTCTTGCTGAGTGGTGTTCTTTTTTAACTTCTTCTAAGAAAGTTTTTATTTGATCTTCATCTTCAACAGGAAAGGCATAGCCAATAAATTTACTGCCTTTATCTTTAAATAATTCACCAATAGCAGATTCGGAAATGGTTCTGTATGTGTCTTCAGTCAACATTATAAGGTTACTAATATTATAGAAATTAAGGCCAAGCCAATACCAACCCAATTTTTAAAAGAAATTACTTCTTTGAAAATTAATAAACCAGTTAAACAAGATACAGCAACAATAGCAACATTATTAATGGTGAACACAGTAGAAGTCTCAAAGCCTTCTACTCGCAATGCTTTTAATAAAAAATACATTGAACAATAATTTACCAATCCTAAAGCAAAACCAAACGGAATCGCTTTTGTTTTAAATTTATGTTTGGCTTTTACAGATTTCATAATCACTAATACCAGCCCAATTGTTCCAGCACTAGCAAAAATAATGGCTAAAAATAGAGGCATATTATCCTCTGGTGCAAAATGATTAACAGTGGTGTCAATAATACCAGAACCTAAGAACAAAATAACAGGCAAATAAATAGCTCTAGTAAGTACTGTATTGGATTTTGGTTTAATAGAGGTCAGGTAAACGGCAAAAAGTGCTAGAACAATACCAGTTATTTTCTTAATACCTATACTTTCTTTGTAAACTAAAATGCCAAATAGAATTGGAATTATAACACTCATTTTACTTGCAACAGAAGCAACTGATAATCCGTTTTTTTGAGCTGTAAGTGCCATGACATTAAAGATGCTTATAAACAAAAAGCCTAAAGCAAGAGCGACATAAAACCAAGACTCATTGATTAAACTAAAAGCATTAACTTTTTTGTCATAAAGTAAAACCCCACAAGAGCTTGCTGTAATGTAATTAAATACAATAGCTTGAAGCGTATTTACATTGTACTTGTTAAAGAGTTTGAATAGTACAAAAATAGCCGTAGAGGATAGAACGCTTAGTAAAAGAAAAATCAAAATAAAGTGTTATTAAGATTGAACAAATTGATGACATCTTCGCGCGTTTCATCAATATTCCAGACATTAATTCCTAAAGACAACGCCATATCTGTATTTTCCTTTGTGTCGTCTATGAAAAAACACGATTCAGGCTTTAGGTTATTGCTCTCTAAAACAAAATCGAATATATCTCGATTGGGTTTTCTTAGGTGAATTTCCTGAGATAAATAGAATTGATTAAAACAATTTTTAAAGTCTTCATAAAAGCCTACGTTGGTTTTTATGAAATCTATGTGCATATCATTTGTATTACTCAATAATATGAGCTTAAACTGATTCTCTTTTGCTAATTGCTGAATGAATTCCAATCGGTATTTAGGAAAATCTTTCAAAATGAAATTCCATGCTTCAATGATTTGGTGCGTTTCCAAGTAAGGAAACTTCGATTTATAAAAGTAAATAAACTCTTCGGTTGAAATTTTACCAACTTCATAAAGTAAATTGGTATTAAGCATATCCTCTTCGAAGTGGTCTGTCTTAAACAAGTTAAGCGCATTTTTCATGGCTCCTTGTTTGTCTAAATTGATAAACACATCACCAAAGTCAAAAATTAGCGTATCAATCATTCTTGTAGATTTTTAAACAATCGTCAAATATATTTTGCTCTGAAATTAATCTGGCTTTTTTTAGAATAGGTGCTTTAACGCCTTCTTTAAATTCGGTTTTACCAATGAACACTCTTGCCTCATCCCATAAATTTTCATCTATAAAGGTTTGGAGTGTTTTAGCACCACCTTCAATAATCACAGAATTTATATTTTGCTGATGTAAGACACTACAAATTTGAGAAGCCAAATGCTGATTGAAATTCAACTCTGAGTTGGTAAGTTTTATAGTTTTTGCAGATGCATTGAAGACCGTATAAATGTTATTGAGTTTGTTGGTTTTGTCTAAAATAATTCTCATAGGATTTTCACCTTCATAATCTCTAACGGTAAGGCTTGGGTTATCTTCAATCACTGTATTGGTGCCAACTAAAATAGCTTGCTCTTCAGCACGCCATTTATGCACCAATTGTCTGGAGTAAGTGTTTGTAATCCAAACAGGTTTTTGTTCATCTTTTGATAAAGGTGCAATAAAACCATCTTGTGTTTCTGCCCATTTCAAAATAATAAAAGGTCGTTTTTTATTATGAAATGTAAAAAAACGTTTTAAATGGTCTTTGCATTCTTTTTCCAAAACACCAACTATAACATTGCAACCATGTGCTTTTAATTTGGCGATGCCTTTGCCTGCAACTTCAGGGTTATCATCTTTACAGCCTATAACCACATTTGGAATATTATATTTTATGATTAAATCGCTACAAGGTGGAGTTTTGCCGAAATGACTGCATGGTTCTAAAAGAACGTAAATGGTGCTTTTTGTGAGTAGCGATTTGTCTTTAACAGCATTTATGGCGTTTACTTCGGCATGCGGTCCGCCATAAGGGCTAGTGTAACCTTCACCTATAATTTTATTATTGTGAACAATTATGGCACCAACCATAGGATTAGGTCTCGTGGTTCCAAGTCCATTCTTGGCAATTTGTAGACAGCGTTTTATGTAAAATTCGTGGGTTAGCAATTAGAGTTTAATTTTTATGTCTTCGGTTTTATCCACTTTATAACTAGAAGAGTAGCCCAAAACTTTATACTTAATATCACCTTTGTATTGCACTTTTATTTTTTTTGAAAGTAGACTTCCCAAAAATCCGCTGAGGTTACTTTTATCAATGATACTGTCCGTTGCTACAGAAACCGTTAGCGGAATTTTAAATGTATTCTTAGAAGGCACTTCAAATTCCTTAGAGTTAAATATGGCTATTTCCTTGTCGTTTACAAAGACTTTTAAGGCATCTGTCTGTAAGGTACCTCCAAGGTCGTTAGGATTTGAAAATTCGGCATCTGCGCTTATGGTAATGTTCTCAATATTGGAATCTAAGACCTTAAAATTATCAATTCCAATAAACTGAGGTTTTTCTCTAAAAGTACAGTTAAAAACAAGTGAACAAATCACCAAAATGAATACAATGCTTTTCTTCATAGAAAGGTAATAATAACTATCTTCATACCGTAAAATTAGTCAGTATTAAAGTTTTAATTAAGTTGGGTAAAGATACCATAGTTATTCGAGAAATAGAACTAAAGGACAATCCTAAAATTGCTAAAGCTATACGGAGCGTTTTAATAGAAATGGGAGTTCCTAAAGTTGGCACTGCTTACGAAGATGTGTCCTTAGATTGCATGACTGAGACTTACAGTAAGCCCAAAGCCAAATATTTTGTTTTGGCAAAAGGTGCGGAGATTCTCGGCGGTGCAGGTATAGCCCCTTTAGACAATTATGAAGGCAATGTTTGCGAGTTGCAAAAAATGTATTTTTTATCAGAGGCTAGAGGAAAAGGGTTGGGGATTGCCATGATGAATACTTGCCTAAATTTTGCAAAAATATCAGGTTATGAAAGTTGTTATTTAGAAACTATGCCTTATATGAATGATGCCAGAAAGTTATATCAGAAGGTAGGATTTGAATATATTGACAAGCCTATGGGTAATACGGGTCATTATTCTTGTACGGTTTGGATGCTCAAAACGCTCTAAGATTGAAAGCAAAAGATATTAAGTACATATTTCACCAGGAGTTAGATGCTATATATGGCAGGGATGAAGTATCAAACTTTTTTTACCTCAGTATAGAGCACCACCTCAATATAGCTAAAATACAATTACAATTAGAGCCGGAATTTACCTTAACTAAGAATGAAACAGATGTTTTCTTTTCAATTCTAGAAGACTTAAAACAGCAAAAACCAATTCAATATATTTTAGGTGAAACTGAATTTTATGGTTTGACTTTTAAGGTTAATGAGAATGTTTTAATACCTAGACCCGAAACTGAAGAACTTGTGGATTGGATCATTAAAGATTCAAAATTTAAAGTCCAAAGTTCTACTTCCTTCAATATTTTAGATGTCGGAACAGGTTCGGGCTGTATAGCTGTTGCTTTGGCAAAACATTTGCCCAATGCAAAGGTTTATGCTTTAGATATTTCAAAAAAAGCTTTAAGCATTGCAAAAGAGAATGCTGATAGAAATGGAGTTCGAGTTGAGTTTATTAGAGCTGATATTTTAGAGTCTTCACTTATGGATTATAGAGCTGTAGGACAGATGGGCTTTTTTGATATAATCGTATCCAATCCACCATATGTACGTGAGCTAGAAAAGCAAGAAATAAGACCAAATGTTCTAGAAAACGAACCGCATTTAGCGCTATTTGTAGACAACGGAAACCCATTAGTTTTTTATAAAGCTATTTCCGATTTTGCTGTTGATAAGTTGAAGTCTAATGGCTCACTATATTTTGAAATTAACCAGTATCTTGGTCAAGAAACAAAGCAACTTTTGGTTGATACTGAGTTTAAAGCTGTTGAGTTAAGAAAGGACTTAAACCTAAATGACAGAATGATAAAAGGAATAAAAACTTAATATGAAAAGTATATCAGTTTTTTGTGGCAGTAGTGAAGGAAATGATAATGAAATTATTACTACAGCTTATACTTTAGGTAAGGAATTTGCTCAAAAAAGCATAACGCTTGTTTATGGTGCAGCCAAGATTGGCATTATGGGAAAAGTGGCTGAAGGTGTCATGGAAAATGGAGGTAAAACCATTGGAATTATTCCAGCTTTTCTTGAAACCAAAGAAATTGTAAATACTGAACTTACCGAGCTTATAGTAACTCAAAACATGCACGATCGTAAAGTGAAGATGTACGAAAAAAGTGATGGTTTTATCATTATTCCTGGTGGATTTGGCACTATGGATGAGTTTTTTGAGATAACAACTTGGGGACAACTAGGATTGCACACCAAACCTATAGGTATTTTAAACATCAATGGTTATTATGATGCCTTAATTGCACAGTGTGAGATTATGGTGCAGAGAGGGTTTTTAAAACAAGAAAATTTAGATGCTGTGGTTGTGGATACGACCATTGAGGGCTTATTTGATAAATTGAATAACTACAAGCCATTACCTACACCTAAATGGTTAAATAAAGAAAGATTATAGAATGGATGTAAAATCTAAGATTGAATCTCTAAGAGACGAGTTACGTCAGCACAATTATAACTACTACATACTCGATAATCCTACCATTAGCGATTACGAGTTTGATATGAAGTTGAAAGAACTTCAGGCTTTAGAAGAGGCACATCCAGAATTCCATGATGAAAATTCACCATCAAAACGCGTTGGTGGGACCATTACTAAAAATTTTAATACGGTTGTTCACGATTTCAGGATGTATTCTTTAGACAATTCGTATTCTAAAGAAGATTTAATGGATTGGGAAAAGCGCATCAAAAAAATGATTGAAGGTAAAGTTCAGTATACCTGTGAACTTAAATATGATGGTGCCTCAATGAATCTCACCTATGAAAACGGAAAATTAGTAAGAGCGGTTACTAGAGGTGATGGAGTACAAGGTGATGACGTAACGGCTAATGTAAAAACCATCAATACAGTACCACTTCAACTCAAAGGAGATTATCCTGAGCGCTTTGACATAAGAGGCGAAATTGTGCTTCCTATTGAAGGATTTCTAAAAATGAATGAAGAGCGTATTGCTAATGAAGAAGAACCCTATCGAAATCCCAGAAATACAGCATCGGGAAGTTTGAAATTACAAGACAGTTCAGAAGTCGCCAAACGACCTTTAGAGTGTCTGTTGTATAGTATAAAAGGAAATAGTCTCAATATTTCAACACAGTTTGAAGGTTTAGAAAAAGCCAGAGCTTGGGGTTTTAAGGTGCCTAAGGAGGCTAAATTGGTAAATTCTATAGATGAGGTATTAGACTATGTGAATTATTGGGAAAAGAATAGGTTTAGTTTGCCCTATGAGATAGATGGTGTGGTTGTCAAAGTCAACAGTTTGTATCAGCAAGAGGAATTGGGTTATACAGCAAAAGCCCCACGATGGGCCATGGCTTATAAATTTAAGGCAGAGCAGGTTTCAACCCGGCTTAACGAAATTACTTATCAGGTTGGACGTACTGGAGCTATTACACCTGTTGCCAATTTAGAGCCAGTGCAATTAGCAGGTACTATTGTAAAGCGCGCGTCTTTACATAATGCTGATCAGATTGAAAAATTAGACATTAGAGAAGGGGATGTCGTTTTTGTTGAGAAAGGAGGTGAAATCATTCCAAAAATAATTGCAGTGGATTTTACAAAACGACCAAAAGATTCCGAACCTACAATTTACATAACCCATTGTCCTGAATGTCAAACAGCACTTGTAAGACCAGAAGGTGAAGCCAAGCATTATTGTCCTAACTATAATGGTTGTCCACCACAGATTATAGGTCGTATTCAGCATTACATATCAAGAAAAGCTATGGATATTGAAGGGCTTGGAGGTGAAACCGTAGCACTTTTGGTTAATGAAGGTTTGATCTCGAATTATGCAGACTTGTATGATTTAACGGTAGATCAAGTTATACCGTTAGAGCGTATGGCAGAGAAGAGTGCAGAGAATTTAGTAAAAGGTATTGAGGCCTCAAAACAGATTCCGTTTGAGCGTGTTTTGTTTGCACTTGGCATTAGGTATGTTGGTGAAACCGTTGCAAAAAAGTTAGCTAAACATTATAAATCTATTGATGCCCTAATGTTTGCGTCTACAATGGATTTGGTTAATGTAGATGAAATAGGTGATCGAATCGCAGAGAGTGTTGTGGAATTCTTTTCTTCTGAAGAAAATAAAACTATCATAGAGCGTTTAAAGGCGTATGGTGTTCAATTGGAAATTTCAGCTGAAAAGTTAGCCAATCTAACCGATAAGTTAAAAGGACAGGCTTTTGTAGTCTCAGGTGTATTTGAATCCATTTCTAGGAACGACCTTAAAAAGTTAATTGAAGATAATGGTGGTAAAGTATCATCTTCAATATCTTCTAAAACTAGTTATGTAGTAGCTGGTGATAATATGGGTCCTAGCAAGCGTGCAAAGGCTGAAAATTTAGGTATAGCTATTATTTCTGAACAAGAGTTTTTATTGTTTTTGAAATAAATTCTTACAATAAATTTAGCTTTTTATCGATAAAAAGTATTTTTTTATCGTTTAATTGTAATTTTTTTATATATTCGCTTCATTAATAAGGGATTAATTAATGTTAGTAAATAAAATCTTAAAAGTACTGCTATTGCTTTTAGGCGGCGTTTTCATAATGCTCCAAGGTCTTGCGCATGAAGTTGAAGGTGCTGCCGTTAGTGCTTTAATGCTTGTTCTGTTGACCACTTTATATTGTGGTTGGACAACTGACAAGTCTAGGCTTTTCTTTTGGTTTTTAGTAACTTTTACATTTGGACACCTTTTAAGCTATGCTGCGTGGTATGTGCCATTAATAGAGGAAGGAGAAATAGATTATTACTATTATGGCTCTAATATCCTTTTTATTACTGCATACTTGTTTTTAATTATCAAAGTTTTGTCTTTAATTAATCTAAAAAGAGTTTTTAAAGAGTTATCAATACCTATTATAATTCTCTTTGTGCTAGATGTATTTTGTGTAGTCATAGTCACAGATGCTACTGATGGAAGGCTATCAACATATGAATATATTTTAGAGTTTGTCTATAATGGGGTTATCATGGCATTATTATCTGTCGCCTTAATTGACTACATGTATAGGAATGACAATAAGTCTATGTTGTTTTTATTAGGCTCTATATGTGTTGTATTTTCAGAAATAATACAATTAGCCTATTACTATATTTTAGAAGATAAAAACTTAGGATTTATATATTCGTTTTTCTTGGTTGTGGCTTTTATATTTTTCTATCTACAATCACAAAATAAATATACTGGACCTCAGCCTACATATTTAGATATGGACGGGCAGCTAGAAGCTTAATTTCTTGCCTATAATTGGGATGTTTTTCCTGTAATAATAAAGTATTATTGCACTTAATAAAAAAGTGATTATTGCTGTAAAAAACAATACGCCTCCATCTCCGTTTACTTCAATTCCCAACTGAGTTAAATGCATTATTATAGCACCACCAATAAGACCTATTGTTAAAAATGCTCCCGCCCAAATAGTTTTTGGGATTAATAATAAGATTCCTGCAATTAATTCTAAAACACCAATTCCTATTCGTCCGTAAGGTTCTAATCCCACGGTTTCAAAAATGTAAACACTATCTGGATGTGCGGTAAACTTAAAACGAAGCGTTTGAATTAGTATAATAGCTACAGTAATTCTTAGTACTAAAATAATTTTGTTAGATTTCATATTTTTTGGGTTAGTTGAAATCTTAGACGTAACAATCTTAGTAACTTACAAAAAACACTAAACTATTATTGTAGTACTATCTGAATAAAGAGGTTTTCCTTGTTCAAAATAAAAGTCTATTTTACCTAAATACAATCCGTAAGCACCAACCTGATTAACAAGTACATTTTTACCTTCACTATTTTGTGTTATGGTAGGTTTTGGTAAGAATGTATGTGTGTGCCCACCTATAATTAGGTCGATATCTTTTGTTGACTTAGCAAGTATTAAATCGCATACACGATCTGGGTGTTTCTCATAGTAATAGCCAATGTGAGAGAGACAAATCACTAAGTCGCAAGACTCTTCTTCTTTTAAAATACGAGACATATCCTGGGCAACCTCAATAGGATTATGATAAACAGTTTCTTTGTACATTTTTTTATCAACTAGTCCCTCAAGTTGAATGCCTAAACCAAATACACCAATTCTCACACCATCTTTTACGAGAACTTTGTAGGGTTTCACATGAGTGTCCATTACAGTATTTGAAAAATCATAATTTGCCGAAACAAATTCAAACTTAGCATGTGGTAGTTGGGCATAGAGTCCATCTATACCATTGTCAAAATCATGATTGCCAATGGTTGCCAAATCATAATTGAGCATACTCATTAGTTTAAACTCTAATTCACCACCATAATAATTAAAATAAGGAGTGCCTTGAAAGATGTCACCAGCATCTAGCAGTAAAGTATTAGGATTTTCTTTTCTAATATTTTCTACCAAGATGGCACGTCTTGCAATACCGCCTTTATTGGCATTTCTTTTATCGTTTGGACCAAATGGGTCTATATGGCTATGAACATCATTAGTGTGCAGAATTGTAATGTGTTTTCTGTTTGAAGTACAAGATTGTAAGTTTAATGCCCCTAAACCAACCAAAGCTGTTGCTGCGGTTGTTTGCTGTATAAAATCTCTTCTTTTCATTAGTTTGCTTATAACTTTGTGAAACGATTGTCAATTTTAGGATTAATGGTATCATTCTTTTTAAAATAATCAATTAACACGTTTCTAATTTTATAGTCTAGCGTGTACAAACTATCGTTAGGTTGAAAGAACGTCATACGATCTCCACCATTATATAAATAATCGTTTGTAGCAACATAATATGTTTCATTTTCTAAAACTGGTTTACCATTAACAAGTGCTTTTTTAATTGTAAAATCTTTGCCTAATACTAATTCAACCTGTTTTGAAACAGGGTGCGCGCGTTTAGCTTTAGAAAGATAATCGAACAGCTCATTGATTTGCTTTCCTTTTAAAGCTACAACCACTACAGAATTTTCAAAAGGCATTACTTCGTAAGCAGTTCTGGTAGTGATGTTGCCTTGTGAAATTATAGCTCTAATGCCACCATGATTAAGTAATACAAAATCAATATTTTTCCCAGTACGTTTATTAAAAATAGGATTGCTTTCGCTAAATACAGCGTCAGCCATTAAGTTGCCAATGGCAGTATTTAATTCTCCATCAGTTTTTGAATACGTTTCAGGTGCGTAGGAAATTACACTGTCAAGATTCTTATTTACATTATCTCTGTAAGGTGAAATAAACTCTTCAATCTCTTTATTGGCAGGAATACTATCATTAATTTCAATACGACTACCTTCAATTCTGTTTGACATTTCTTTGCAGGAATATGCAAGGCCCAAAAAAAGAATTATTAAAAGTGATTTTTTAATCATTGTTTTAGTTGAAATAGTAATTAAAAAATGTTTGTGCTTTTGTTAAATTTGCACAAAGGCTAAAGATAAATGATTTTAAAAGCATTTAAGGAAAAATCAAATCAAAAATATGTAAACAAATTGTTGTCTGCTCGTAAAGCTGCTGTAAACAACAATAAAGTTAAGGTGATTGCGGTTTTACTAAATGCCAGTGAATTTCAAGATTTTGAAGTTTTTAGAAATTACTTTAAAGAGCTAAACTTAATATCTCCCAAGCACAAAATAGTTGCTTTTACAAAAGATGATAAGTATGAAGGAAGTCAATGGGAAACTTATTTTTCACCAAAGCATTTTGGATGGAAAGGAAAGATAAACAACATAGATTTACAAGCTTTCATAGATGAACCTTTTGATGTTTTGGTTAGTTATTATAAAAACGAAACACCAGAGTTAGATTTAATTACGGCAGCATCAAAAGCTAATTTAAAAGTTGGTCTCAGTAGAAAGGATGAACGTTTATATGATTTAATTATAGATATAAATCCAAAAGACATTAAAACATTTAAGAACGAATTAAAAAAATATCTAAACATTTTAAACAAATTATAATGACCAAATTTATAGGAACAGGAGTAGCGCTAATTACACCATTTAAAGCAGATTTAAGTATAGATTTTGAAGCGCTAGAGCGATTGGTAGAGCATAATATAAACAATGGCACTGAGTACTTGGTAATTAGTGGTACTACTGGAGAAAGTGTTACTGTTACTGCCGAAGAAAAGAAAGAACTCATAAAATTTATATCTAAAGTTAATAATGGAAGATTGCCTTTGGTCTTAGGAATCGGTGGAAATAATACAGCTTCAATTATTGACGAAATAAAGACTACAGATTTATCTACTATAGATGCTATTTTATCAGTATCTCCATACTACAGCAAGCCAACGCAAGAAGGAATATATCAGCATTTTAAAGCTATTGCTGAGGTGTCTCCAAAGCCAATAATTCTGTATAATGTACCAGGAAGGACATCGTCTAACATGTTGCCAGAAACAACCATAAGATTAGCCAAAGATTTTGAAAACATCATTGCGGTCAAAGAAGCTGGTAATAACGTTCATCAATATCTAGAATTATTAAGAACCAAACCAGAAGATTTCTTAGTCTTATCTGGTGATGATGATTTAGCATTAGGTGTTGCATTAGCTGGTGGTTCGGGTGTAATTTCGGTTATTGGTCAGGCATTGCCAAAAGAATTCTCTGAGATGATTCGTATGGGAATTGCTGGTAAAGCTAAGGAAGCCTACAAAGTTCACTTTGATTTGATGCCAATTACACGCTTAATTTTTTCAGAGAATAATCCTGCTGGAATAAAAGCGGTTTTAGAAGCACTTGAAATCTCTAAATCTCATGTGCGTTTACCGCTCGTAGAAGCAACGGATAAGCTCAAAAAAGATATTAGAAATGCTTTAATAGATTTAGGTAAAAGTTAAACTTACTTTAAATAGGATATAACAACTAAAACAACAATTATTTTAGCACATAATTTTTGTTTTTAAAATCCGTTAATAATGCGTAGTTTTGCATCCTGTTTAAAATTTATGAAGCAAGCCATTTACATACTTTTCGCAACTATTTTGTTAGTCTCCTGTAACGATTTTCAGAAAGCTTTAAAATCTGAAGACGTAGCAAAGAAATTTACGATGGCTGACGAATTGTACGAAGCTGGAAAGTGGAGTAAGTCTAAGAGACTCTTAGATCAAATACTTCCTAAGTACAGAGGAAAGCCACAGGCAGAGAAGTTAACATACATGCATGCTAACTGCTCTTACGAGATGGGAGATTATTACATTGCCAGTTATCATTTTGATAAGTTTACAGATATCTATCCACAAAGCGAAAAAGCTGAGGAGGCTGCTTTTAAGTCGGCAAAAGGGTATTACTTTAACTCACCTGTGTATTCAAAAGAGCAGAAAGAAACTGTTGAGGCTATTGAGAAATTGCAGTTATTTGTTAATCAATATCCAAACTCTCAATACTTGTCCGAAGCAAATACTTTAGTTAGGGAATTGGATTTTAAACTAGAAAAGAAGGCATTTGAAATAGCAAAGCAATACGATTTAATTACAGATTATAAAGCATCTGTAAAATCTTTTAATAACTTTTTATTAGATTTTCCAGGATCATCATTACGCGAAGATGCTTTATACTATAGACTTCATGCAGAATATAATTTAGCTATATTGAGCATAGAAAGCTTAAAAGAAGAACGTATAAATATTGCATTAAATTACTATGAAGCTTTTGTAAAAGCATTTCCAAATTCTGAATACAACGAAGAAGCTTCAGAATGGAAAAATAAGTTAAACGAAGAGTTAAGTACATTAAAAACTAAAAGTTAATCATTATAACGATGGATTTAAAAAAGACAGATGCACCTGTATCAACAGTAACATACAACAGAAATGAAGTTGATGCTGCAACAGATAATATTTATGAAGCAATTTCTGTTATCTCTAAGCGTGCTGAGCAAATCAACACAGACATAAGACGTGAGTTAATAGACAAACTTGAGGAGTTTGCAACTTACAACGATAGTTTAGAAGAAATTTTTGAAAACAAAGAGCAAATTGAAGTTTCTAAGTTTTACGAAAAATTACCAAAGCCACATGCTTTAGCTGTAAAAGAGTGGTTAGATGGTAAGATTTACCACAGAAATACTGAGGATACTCAACAATAACCCTTAGATGTCTATTCTAAGAGACAAAAATATTTTATTAGGCATTACGGCAGGTATTGCCGCATATAAATCTGCTAGTTTAGTCAGATTATTCATTAAAGCAGGCGCTAACGTTAAAGTTGTTATGACGCCTGCTTCTAAAGATTTTATAACTCCACTTACGCTTTCAACCTTATCTAAGAATCCAGTGTATTCATCTTTTGTTGACGAAGATGATAATAATGAGGTTTGGAATAATCATGTAGAATTAGGGTTGTGGGCAGACTATTTTGTTATTGCACCAGCGACAGCAAATACAATGGCTAAAATGGCTAATGGTGTTTGTGATAATATTCTATTAGCCACATATCTTTCTGCTAAGTGTCCTGTCTATTTTGCTCCGGCAATGGATTTGGATATGTATAAGCATGAGTCTACAAAAACGTCTTTTGAAAAATTAACGTCTTATGGCAATAAAATGATACCGGCAGGTACTGGCGAATTAGCTAGTGGTTTGGTTGGTGAAGGTCGTATGGCAGAGCCAGAAGATATCGTAAGTTTTATTGAAAAGGATGTTTTAAGCCAATTGCAATTGTATGGTAAAAAAGTGCTTATCACTGCTGGTCCAACTTACGAAGCGTTAGATCCTGTGCGATTTATTGGGAATCATTCTAGTGGGAAAATGGGTTTTGAAATTGCAAAAGCAGCAGCAAATCTTGGTGCTGAGGTTGTTTTGGTTTCTGGACCAACGCATCAAACCATTACGCATAGTCTAGTATCTGTAAAACCAGTTGTTAGTGCAGAGGAGATGTATGATGAAGTTCACAAACATTTTCAAAGTGTTGATATAGCTATACTTTCTGCAGCTGTAGCAGATTACAAGCCAAAAAATGTAGCAGACCAAAAAATAAAAAAGAAGGATGCTACGTTTAGTATAGAGTTAGAAAAAACAAAAGATATTCTAAAATCGCTAGGTGAGGTAAAGAAGCATCAGTTTTTAGTTGGGTTTGCATTAGAAACCAATAACGAATTAGAAAATGCCAAAGGAAAACTAAAGTCTAAAAATTTAGATTTAATCGTTCTCAATTCTTTACAAGATAAAGGAGCTGGTTTTGGAGTATCAACAAATAAAGTTACATTTATAACACCGTCTAACAATGTTGTTGAGAATTCACTTAAATCCAAAACCGAAGTTGCCGAAGATTTAATGCAACAGATACTAAAACAACTAAATGCGTAGATTATTAGTTTTATTAGCCTTTTTATGTTCAACTGTTGTTTTTTCGCAAGAGTTGAATTGTACCGTTAATGTTATAGCTCAACAAACAGGAAACGATAATAATGTTGTTTTTAAAACATTAGAAAAACAGCTAAATGAGTTTATAAACAACACCAAATGGACAGAAACAAACTTCAGCGCAGAAGAGCGCATTAATTGTAGTATGGTTATTAATGTAACTGGCTATGAGAATGATAGTTTTAGTGCCACTTTGCAAGTATCTTCATCAAGACCGGTTTTTAACTCTACTTACAGTTCGCCTGTCTACAATTATAATGATAAAGACTTCAATTTTCAGTATATAGAGTACCAGAATTTAGTATTTAATCCATTGCAGTTTGAATCTAATTTGGTTTCAGTACTTTCTTTCCATGTGTTTATGATTTTAGGAATGGATGCTGATTCTTTTGCATTAAATGGTGGTGATGAATATTTTGCTCAAGCACAAACCATAGCAAATTATTCTCAACAGTTAAATGGACAAGGTTGGAAGCTAGAGGATGGTTTGCAATCGCGTTTTGCTTTAATCGATAATTTACTTTCTCCTACATTTAAAGAAATAAGAACCACCATGTATAATTATCATATACAAGGCATGGATGTTATGGCAGAAGATACCAAAAAAGGGAAGTCTGAGATTGTATCGACAATATCAGAATTACAAAACATACATAGAAGACGACCAAATTCATATGTATTGCGTGTCTTTTTTGATGCGAAATCAGATGAAATCATGGATGTGCTTTCCGGTGGACCAAGTGTCAATATTGTAGAAGCTGTTGATATTCTCAATAAAATTGCGCCAATGCATTCTCAAAAATGGAGAAATATAAAGTTTTAGTTTTCTGTTTATTTTTTTGAATCGTCATTCTCAACTTGATTCAGAATCTATATTTTTGTAAAAACAAATTATAGATTTTTGCTAACCTCTCTTTACATAAAAAATTATGCCCTAATTGATGAGCTCAATGTGCAGTTTAATAATGGGTTAACCATAATAACTGGCGAAACTGGCGCAGGAAAATCCATATTGCTAGGTGGACTGTCTTTGGTGTTAGGTAAGCGTGCGGATCTCAGCCAAGTTAAGGATAATGACGAAAAATGTATTATAGAGGCTAGCTTTGATATTGCTAATTATAATCTAAGGCCTCTTTTCTCAGAACTAGATTTGGATTATGAGGTACAAACTATCATAAGACGTGAAATTTTACCATCTGGCAAATCCCGTGCTTTTGTAAATGATACACCAGCAACTTTAGAAAGTTTGACTGAGTTGAGTTCATACCTTATAGATATTCATTCGCAACATCAAACACAACAGCTTATTGAAAACGATTATCAGTTTAGGGTTATAGATGCTCTTGCAAATACTAAAGAAAACTTAGAGTTGTTTTCCACTAAATTATTAGCCTATAAAGCTTTACAAAAAGCTCTACAAGTTTTAATAGAGTCTAGAGCAGAACTAATAAAAGAGTACGATTACAATCTCTTTTTAATGAATGAGTTGAATGAAATAAAGCTAGAGTCAATTAATCTTGAAGATTTAGAAGAGCAGTACGAACAACTCAATAATGTTGAAGTAATAGGCGAGAAGCTTGCAAATGCAAAAGCTATTCTTAGTCTAGAAGAACAAGGTGTTATAGATCAATTAAATACGCTAAAACAAGAACTGAATAAGATTTCAGGTTTTGGAAAGGCTTATGAGGCTATTGCTGAACGTATTGCAAGCGTTCATATAGAGTTAGATGATTTGTTAGTAGAATTGGACGATTTAGAAGATGTACTGTCAACAGATCCGCAAGAATTAGAGCGTATAAATTCTAAGCTTCAAATTATAAATAACCTATTTCAGAAACATTCTGTTTCTCAGATTGAAGATTTGATTTCTATTAAAAATGATTTGGAATCTAAAGTATCAGATACTGAAGGTTTAGACGATGCTATAAAGGAAAAGGAAAACGAGATATCCAATCTAAAAAATGAACTTGATAAAATAGCATTGGAAATCAGCAAAAAGCGAAAAGCAGTATTGCCTACTTTAACTCAAAAACTTGAAAAAGTATTGTCTGATTTGGGTATGCCAAATGCTAAGTTTAAAATTGAATTAAAAGAAGTAGATCGTTTCTTGCCAAACGGAAAAGACAGTTTGCAATTTCTGTTTATGGCTAATAAAGGCTCTAGTTATAACGAATTAAAGAAATCCGCATCAGGTGGTGAGTTGTCTAGAATCATGTTAGCAATTAAATCTATATTATCTGAATACATTCAATTGCCATCTATCATGTTTGATGAGATTGATACTGGAGTTTCTGGAGAAATTTCAAATAAAATGGGAGATATAATGAAGCAGATGAGCAGTAGAATGCAAGTTTTTTCGATTACCCATTTACCGCAAATTGCAGCAAAAGGAAATTCGCATTTCAAAGTATTTAAAATAGATACAGACAACACAACTCAAACACAATTAAAACGATTGGGTGAAGAAGAACGAATTGTTGAAATTGCGCAAATGTTAGGAGGAGTAGATATTACAGAATCTGCTATGGCGCATGCTAAGCAATTGTTGAATTAATAGTATATTTACGGCATTAAACTGACTAAAATAATACACTATGTATAACTTACTAAAAGGAAAAAAAGGAATCATTTTTGGGGCTCTAGACGAAAATTCTATAGCATGGAAAACAGCAGAACGCGTACATGAAGAAGGAGGCGAATTTGTGCTGACTAACGCACCTGTTGCTATGCGTATGGGACAAATAAATGCTTTGGCAGAAAAAACAGGTTCGCAAATTATTCCAGCAGATGCAACTTCAGAAGAAGACTTAAAAAACCTTGTTGAAAAATCAATGGAGATTTTAGGTGGTAAATTAGATTTTGTATTGCATTCTATAGGTATGTCTATCAACGTTAGGAAAGGAAAACACTACACTGATCAAAATTATGATTGGACTCAAAAAGGAACTGATGTTTCGGCAATGTCTTTCCATAAGGTTATGCAAACACTTTATAAAGCAGATGCTATGAACGAATGGGGAAGTATTGTTGCTTTAACATATATGGCAGCACAGCGTGTATTTCCAGATTATAATGATATGGCTGACAATAAAGCATACTTAGAGAGTATAGCACGTAGCTTTGGATATTTCTTTGGTAGAGATAAAAAAGTACGTGTAAATACAATTTCACAATCACCAACTCCTACAACGGCAGGTAGTGGTGTTAAAGGGTTTGATGGTTTCATTTCTTATGCTGAAAAGATGTCTCCATTAGGTAATGCAACTGCTATGGATTGTGCAAATTATACAGTTACCCTGTTTAGTGATTTAACACGTCGCGTTACACTTCAAAATTTGTATAATGATGGTGGGTTTAGTAATATGGGAGTAAGTGATGCTGTTATGGAGATTTTCATAAAAGAATAGGGCAAAATAAATATATAATTTAATAATTGAAGCGCATACTTAAAAAAGTTGCGCTTTTTTTGTTAAATAGTAGCGAATCTCATATTTTGGTAAAGCTATTTTATTCGTCAGTTTTAAAATATGTTTTGCAGGTTATGAGAAGAGTGTGGATTTGGACTTTAATAATATTTAATTTTACTACGGCACAGATTTCTTTTACAGAAAGTTCACAACAATTGGGTGTATCAGCTAGTTGTGGCTATACATTTTTGGGTAATGGTATTAGTTTTTATGACTATGATAATGACGGTTGGGATGATATTTCAATAGCATCTGCTAATGGAGATCCTATATATTTTTTTAAAAACATCAACGGGAACTTTGTGGCTCATAATATTAATGTTGTTACCGATAATCTTAGTGCCAAACAAATTAACTGGGTTGATATTGACAATGATGGGGATAATGATCTGTTTATAACCAGTGTTAATTCTGGTGTAAAACTTTATGAGAATTTAGGTAACATGATAATGCAAGATATCTCCGAATCTTCTGGAATGTTGCAAGATCAATTTCCTTACTATGGTGCCTCATGGGGTGATTATAACAATGATGGATATTTAGATGTTTTTGTTAGTATTAGAGATAATGTTATTCCAAATATTTTGTATAAGAATAATGGAGACAAGACATTTACATTAGCTAATTTTGAGGCAGACTTGCTCAGTACGGGCTACATGTCGTTTTGTTCAGCTTTTTTAGATTATGATAATGATGGAGATCAAGATATCTATGTGTCAAACGATAAGTATACCAATCGCAACTTAATGTACAAGAACAATGGTGATGGTACCTTTACCGAGGTTGCTCAAGAAACAGGTACCGATATTAGTATAGATGCCATGACTGTTACAGTGGGCGATGTCAATAAAGATGGATGGTTAGATATGTACATTACTAACGACCCTAATGATAGCGTACTATTTATTAATAATGGAGATGGTACTTTTACCGATATGGCACAATCTTACAACGTAACCTTTAACAGTACTGGTTGGAGTGCTGTTTTTTTAGATGCGGATAATGACAAAGATTTGGATTTGTATGTCAGTGGTGAAAATAATGGAAGCATAACTAGTCAGTTATCTTCAGCATTTTACAGAAACAACAATGATGGAACTTTTAATTTAAATAACGCAGCTATACCCAATGATTTTGCATATAGTTACGGAAATGCAGTAGGCGATAGTGACAATGATGGTTATCCAGAAATAGCTGTCAATAATATAAGTCATAGCAATATATTTCTATGGAAAAACAACACGCCAAACATCAACAATTGGCTAAAAGTTAAACTAGAAGGTATCATAAGCAACAGACAAGGTATAGGATCTTTCATTGAAATTTCTATTGATGGTGAAAAGCAATATGGATATACACATTGTGGTGAAGGTTATCTTTCCCAGAGTTCTCAAACTGAATTCTTTGGAACCGAGCACCATACCATAGTTGATTATGTTAAGGTAACTTGGCTCAGTGGAATTGAAGATGTTTTATATAATGTGCCTGTTAATCAAACTTTAAATATTGTTGAAGGCTCAACTTTATCGCTAATGGAATATGGACAAGAACCAAAAATTAAGTATAATAATCCTGTTGAAAATATTCTTAATTTAAATTCGTCTGTTTTTGTAAGTAGCTATAAAGTTTTTGATACTTTAGGAAAGGAAATTTTGAATGGAAAACCAAATAAAGAAGATATCACTATAGACTTCAGTAATCTCCACCAAGGTATTTATTATTGCGAATTAAAGTTTGAAGATTCTTTAAGCAAAGTCATTAAATTAATAAAAAAGTAGTTGTCTGTATATGAGACCAGCATTAAGATTATTAATCTTTGTCATATTCATTTTAAGTCCACAAGTTTATAACTCTCAAATAAACTTTCAAAATCAGGCATCTGCCAGAGGTGTTGGTGATTCATGTGGGGATATGAATTTTGGTGGAGGTATATCTTTCTATGACTACAACAAAGATGGTTGGGACGATATCACTTTGGCTACCGAAGATTTTCAAGACCTGATAATCTACAAGAATACATCAAGTGGATTCTTTATTCCAGAAACAAACCTCATACCAAATAATACTTTTCAACAAAGACAACCGGTTTGGGTTGATTATGATAATGACGGTGACTACGATTTGTATATTACCAGTGATACGGACGGCAATAGGCTTTATCAAAACGACAATAATTCGTTAACAGATGTAACGAGCATATCTGGTTTACCTATGCCAAACCTATTTACTTTTGGTGCTTCTTGGGGCGATTACAATAATGATGGTTTTTTGGATGTATTTATAAGTAATAGAGATGTTAATTTTCAAATTCCAAATTACTTATTTAAAAATAATGGGGATGGAACTTTTACCAATGTTAGTATATCTGCTGGAATTGGTTTAGGTAGCCATTTATCTTTTTGTTCTGCTTTTTTTGATTATGACAATGATGGTTGGCAAGATATATATGTTGCAAATGATAAGACACAAACACAAAACTTGTTATATCATAATAATGGTGATGGCACTTTTACTGAAGTAGGAGAGTCTTCGGGCACTAATATAGCTATAGATGCTATGAGTACAACCATTGGTGATTACAATAATGATGGCTGGTTTGATATTTACATAACCAACGGAATAGAAGGTAATGTTTTGTTTCAGAATGATGGAGATGGTACTTTTACGGATATGGCTTTGGTTTCAGGGACTACTTTTAACAGTGCGGCTTGGGGTTCGGTTTTTTTAGATGCAGAAAACGATGGTGATTTAGATCTTTATGTTAGTAGCGAATTTGATGGTACAGTGCCTGGACTTTTATCTTCAGCTTTCTATGAAAATCAAACTAATAATACGTTTACTTTACTAAACAATGGTAGCTTTATTAATGATAATCTCGAAAGTTATGCTAATGCCATAGGCGATATAGATAATGATGGTTATCCTGAGATAGTGGTTAGTAACTCTAATAATGATGATTTGTTTCTTTGGAAAAATCTTACTCCTAATTCTAACAATTGGTTAAAGGTAAAACTTGAAGGTACAACAAGTAATAAGCAAGGAATAGGATCTACAATTGAAATTAGTGTCAACGGACAAAAGCAGTATAGGTATACACTTTGTGGTGAGGGTTATTTGGGGCAAAATAGTGCATATGAGTTTTTTGGCATAGGTTCTAATACAATTATTGATTATGTAAAGGTTTCTTGGTTAAGTGGTATGGAAGATATCTTATACAATGTAAATCCAAACCAAACGCTTTCAATTACTGAAGGATCTAATCCTTTAAATCTTCAAGATTTTGATGATTTTTATGTTAATATTTATCCTAACCCTACAAGTGATTATTTATATTTTAATACTAATGACATAAATGATATTTTTTACGAAATTATAGATATTAGTGGCAGGATAATCATGCAGGGAAAAATAGATGACTCAGAATATTTAGACGTTAAAAATTTATCATCAGGACATTATATTTTTAAAGTCCAAAACAATAATAAAAACTTTATAAAAAGGTTTATCAAAAACTAAGTTTTCTTCAATAAAAATGTTAAAACATCGCATGTAATTGAGCGATGTTTTTTGTTTTTCATCGATTAGTAAATAATGTAAGAGTGTATTGTAAAATATTAATATATTTTTAACATATTACTAACTTAAAATTTATGTTTATATGAAAAAAATTACAATTAATGTTTTTGTAATGATCTTTATGCTAGGCACGTTTGCGGGTGTTTCACAGACACTTAACCAACCAGCAAACTGGCCAAATGCAGCTTGGACATTATCAGGGTCGTATACACCAGCTGGTCTATTGGCTGATCCTACCAATGCTGATGCTACATTTACTTTTGATGATGATGGGGCAGGAAATGGTTCTGCAGATACCATTGAAGCCACCTCACCAGTAATAGATTTAACTGCAGCAAGTGGAGCAGGTGAAACTTGGATTACCATTAGTGGAGCTTTTACTTATTATCCACTTGGTGGAGATGTTTTAGCTATTGAAGTTTATGATGCCGATGCTATGACATGGTCACAACTTTACCAATTTGTAGGTAATACAACAACTGTTGCAAATTATCAAAATTGTACGATTTCTGAAGCTTATACAACTCCTGTGTTAGACATCTCTGGGTTTACTGCAACACAGTTGTCAGGGTTTCAATATCGTGTTTCTTACGATGATTTAGGCGGCTGGCAGTATGGATGGTGTATAGAATCACCAACGATTACTTCTGCTGCACCACCTACTTGTATTGAGCCAACAATGCTTACTTTAGGCGCAGTTACTGATGTAGAGGCTATTGTTTCATGGACTAATGATCCTGGTGCAACATTAGGAGTAGAATATGAGTTTGGTGCTTCTGGCTTTGCACCTGGTACTGGAGCGTCTATTGCTGCAGGAGGTGGTATTGGTACTTCTGCAACCTCAGGTACAACCCTTATGCCAGAAACGGCTTATGATTTCTATGTAAGATCTAATTGTGATACCAATGGTTTTAGCAACTGGGCAGGTCCGGTGTCATTTACTACAACTTGTGCTGCAATAGCTGCACCTTACAATGAAGATTTCGAAACTTTTACGGTTTCACCTGCAGCATTTAGTTCTGAAAATTGTTGGACAGGCTCAAACACAGGCGGTAGCTATTTCTGGGAATCAGCAGCGGGAACTGACACATCTTCAGGAGGTACAGGGCCTTCACCTACAATAACTACTGGTAATTATTTCTTTACAGAATCTTCAGGATCAAGTGCTGGAGATATTGCTGAATTAGTTTCACCTTTAATAGATTTAACAACATTAACTACACCAGCATTATTGTTTAACTACCATATGTTTGGTGGTCAAATAGGTACTTTAGAAATTTTAGTTAACAATACCGACAGTGTATGGTCACTTTCTGGTGAGCAGCAAGCCAGTGATATAGCTCCTTGGGAATTAGCGGTTGTAGATTTAACTACATACTCTGGTCAATCTATTACTGTAACAATAAGAGCAACAGGTGCTGGTTCTTTTGAAGGGGATATTGCAATAGATAACGTATCGTTTGGTGAGTTGCCATCTTGTCCAGCACCTAATGCGTTAACTGCAACAAATATTACGGATACAACTGCAGACTTAGGATGGACAGAAAATGGTTCTGCTACTGCATGGGATGTAGAGCTTGGTCTTGATGGATTTGCACCAACTGGTACACCAACAGCAGCTGGCGTTCCTAATCCATATACAGCTATGGGCTTAACAGAAAATACAGCATATGATTTTTATGTACGTGCAGACTGTGGTTCAGCATGGGTTGGTCCATTCTCTTTTACAACATTAGAAACATGTCCTACACCTTCTGCTTTAACTGCAACAAATATTACGGAAACATCTGCTGATTTAGGTTGGACTGAAAATGGTGCCGCGACTTCTTGGAATATTGAACTTGTAGACATTACTGCTGGTGGTACTGTTACTGGTACACCTACAGCTACTGGTGTTACAAATCCATATATGGCTATGGGCTTATCAGGGGATAATTCATATCAGTATTACGTACAAGCAGATTGTGGTGTAGATGGAGTTTCTGCGTGGGCAGGTCCATTTTCATTTAACACACCATACGTTGCTGTACCACCAGATTGTACAAATGGTATCTTTTTAGATTCAGGCGGACAAAGTGGTAACTATTCAAATAGTGAAAACATAACCTATACTATTTGTCCTGACAGCCCAGGTGATGTTGTAACCGTTGAATTCATATCTTTTAATACTGAGAATAATGGTGCTTCGGCTTGTTATGATGGTCTAACAGTTTATGATGGTGCTGATACCGCCGCACCAACTATAAATCCTCCTGGTGGTGGAACCATTTGGTGTTGGGATAGAAATGATGCAACTCCAGCAGGTACAGGAGACTTACAGGGTATGATGATCACCTCAACTGATCCATCAGGTTGTGTCACTTTTGTATTTACTTCTGACAGTTCTGTAGTTAGATCAGGTTGGGTAGCTAATGTACTATGTAACCCATTAAGTATTGACAATTTAGAAGATGCTGCTGCATTTACTTACTATCCAAACCCAGTACAAAATACATTAACATTAAACGCTCAAAACACTATTGAGAATGTTGCAATGTATAATATGCTAGGTCAAGAAGTATTAATAGCTACACCAAATGCTGTTAATAGTGAATTGGATATGTCTAACTTACAAGATGGTACTTACTTTGTAAAAGTAACTATTGCTAATACTACTAAAACAATAAGAGTAGTTAAGAACTAATTTAGACTTATATAAATTATCAAAAGCCACCTTTTTAAGGTGGCTTTTGTATTTTCTTTAGTTACTTTTGTAGCCATGGAAACATTGTCTTTTTCTTTTGTAATACCTGTGTATAACAGACCAGAAGAAACCAAAGAACTTCTTCAAAGTTTTATGGGTTTAGAGGGTGATTTAGACTATGAAATAGTAATTGTAGAAGATGGATCTTCTTTAAAATCTGAGGATATTGTTAAGAGCTTCAGTAACCAGTTAAACATCTCTTATTTTTATAAAGAAAATTCAGGACCTGGGGATTCTAGAAACTTTGGGATGAAACATGCCAAAGGAAATTATTTTATAATATTAGATTCGGATGTTATACTTCCTTCAAATTATTTAATAGAGGTAAGCAATTTCCTTTCAAATACTTATTATGATTGTTTTGGTGGGCCAGATGCAGCACATCAGTCTTTTTCCAACCTTCAAAAAGCAATCAATTTTACAATGACTTCCTTTATAACAACTGGTGGTATAAGAGGAGGGAAACAGCAGATAGAAGATTTTCAACCTAGAAGCTTTAATATGGGATTATCTAAAAACGCTTTTTTAGAAACAGATGGTTTTGGAAAAATACACCCAGGAGAAGACCCGGACTTATCCCTAAGATTATTAAAGTTAGGTTTTAAAACTACTTTAATAGATAAAGCCTATGTATATCATAAACGTCGTATTTCTTGGTCTAAGTTTTACAGGCAGGTTTACAAATTTGGTATGGTAAGACCAATACTTAATCAGTGGCATCCAACATCTAAAAGTATAACATATTGGTTGCCAACATTATTTTCTTTTGGTTTAATAGCAGCTATTTTTCTTGGAGCATTTAATTTTTTGGTACCATTGTATTTGTATGGCATTTATTTTATAGTTGCTTTTATTTTGGCTTTTATAAGTAGTAAAAGTATAGTTGTTGCTCTTTTGTCTTTAGTTTCTGTTTTGGTTCAGTTTTTTGGTTATGGTTATGGTTTTATAAAATCTGTGTTCAATCTTGAAATATTAGGAAAACAACCCGAGAAAGCTTTTCCTCATTTATTCTTTAGGTAAAATGTGTTCTAAGAAAAAGTCCAACATATTAGATTTTCTTAAAAAACGAAATATTAATCGTTTTAGCATCTTTTTTGTTATTGCTTTTATTTTTTTGATTTTTTCTAAACTTTCTAGCGATTATAATCAGCTTATAAAACTTAAAGTGAAGTTTACGGATTTAGAGGAAGAAATAATAATTAAGGATGATACCTCTAATACTATTGATGTTGTGGTAGAAGCCAAAGGCTTTGCATTAGTACCTTATATTTTTAAAAACTCTAAAACTATAACCTTAAATGCTAGCGAAGATGTAATAGTAAAGCAAGATGAGCTTATTTTCGAAGTACAAAAAAATAGTTTTCTATTGGAAGAACAGTTAGGAGCTCCTTACAAAATACGCTCTTTAAAGCCTGAAGTCCTTCATGTACGCTATTCTAAAAGAGCCTCTAAGTATGTACCGATTAATTTAAAAACCAATATTGATTATGCTACAGGTTTCGATATAAAAGGGGATTTTATCATTAATGTAGATAGCGTAAAGGTTGTTGGGACAATAGATAGAATAAAAAGTATCAACTCTATAATAACCAACGAGTTAAAGTTGGCTGACGTTAATACCGATATTAAAGAAACTCTTAATTTGGTTGAAATCGAAGAAGTGGAAGTGTTTCCTAAATCTATAACGGTAGAGGCAGATGTTAAACGTTTCACAGAAGGTAAGTTAGAAGTGCCTTTGGAGATAATTAACAAGCCTGAAAATGTTACAATCAATTATTTTCCAAAAACAGTAACACTTTCTTATTACGTAGATTTGGAAAGTTTTAATTCAATAACGCCTTCTGATTTTACTGTAGAGTGCGATTTTAATCAAATTATCGATAACCAGACTTATCTTGTTCCTAAGGTCACTAAAATGCCAGAATCCATAAAGCGTATTAACATAAAGCAGAAACGTATAGATTTTATAAAGTTATAGCATGGTTATAGTTGGTCTAACAGGAGGAATAGGAAGCGGTAAGAGCACAATTGCAAAATGGTTTGAGTCTCAAAATATACCAGTTTATATTGCTGATAAAGAAGCTAAAGCACTAATGAATCGTTCTAAAGTTATAAAACGAAAACTCATAACACTTTTTGGTGAATCTGCGTACGAGAACGGTAAATTAAATAGAGAATATCTGGCATCAAAAATTTTTAACAACAAATCGGTGTTAGCTAAGATGAATGCTATTGTTCATCCAAAAGTAGCATCGCATTTTGAGCGTTGGTTAAAAAAGCAGGACTCACCATATGTCATAAAAGAGGCAGCCATAATTTTTGAAAATAATTTAGAATACCAATACGATTATATCATTACAGTTATTGCGGATAAGGATTTAAGGATAGCTCGTGTTATACAACGAGACAATGTATCTATAGAAAAAGTGGAATCGATAATTCGTAATCAACTATCCGATGAAGAGAAAATTAAAAAATCAGACTTCGTTATTAAAAATAATGATTTGGAAGAAGCAAAGAAACAAGCCCAACTCATTCATCAAACATTGCTAAAAAAATCAAAAACTCAAGGTTCTTCTGATTGTTAATGTAAGGTTAAACATAATTTATGCTAAATGTTAAAATGTTAAATTTGGCTGATGAGTAAAAAACTATTCATCTTATTAGTGGTTTTAATGAGCTTGTCGCTCATAGGTATAATTTTTGTGCAATCATTTTTTATTAACAATAGTTTAGAGAATGAGAAAAAGAATTTTACTAGAAGTGTAACAAGGGCACTAAGTTTTGTATCTAGAGACATTCAGGATTATGAAATTAGGAAGTATTATGCATATATACAACCTTACATAGAAAACGACAAAGAGCCAGATTCTACCATAATAAGACAATTGTACATTACGACTGAAGATGATGTTAATGACCAAACCATTATTCACCGTAATACCATTTTAGAAGAGCGCTTTAAGGTGCCTTCTTTGTTCTTTGAAATTGATACTGATAGTATAGATATTAGTAATTTTACTAGTGAGCGTACAACAGAGTACTTTGATAGATCTCGATTAGATGGTAATTTAGGAATTAAGCCTACCAAAACCTTGGTGGAGTTTTCCAATCTCTCAGATATAGATAAAAAGGCCTACGAAGATTCTTTTAAAACACAGCTTCGTGAAGTGCCTATATATAAGCGTGTTACAACTTTGCAGGTGGAAACTTTATTAAGTCGACACTTAAAAGAAGAAGGTATTGATATAGATTTTGAATTTGCTATATATGATGCTGATTTAGCAACTAAAGTACAGACTAGAAACTTTGAAAAAAGTAATGCCTTTATAGGTGTTCCAATTTTTTTAGATACTAACAATGAAAGTAGTTATGGACTTTATGTTGATTTCCCTGACAGAAAGAAATTTTTATTGTCTACAATACTTAAAATGATAGTTTTGTCAATAGTATTTACAGGAGTAATAATACTTGCATATTCTAGTGCTATTTACCAGTTGATAAGGCAACGTCAGATATCCCAGATAAAGACGGATTTTATCAATAATATGACGCATGAATTTAAAACACCTATAGCTACTATAAATTTGGCTTTAGATGCCATTAAAAACCCAAAAATTATAGCAGATCAAGATAAAGTAAAGCGTTATCTAGGCATGATTAGGGACGAAAACAAACGTATGCACGCACAAGTAGAAAATGTATTACGAATATCAAAACTAGAAAAAAACGAATTAAATATAAGTAAGGAAAGACTAGAATTACACGACTTAATTGAAGATGCTATAACACACATCGAGTTAATAGTTGAAGATAGAAAAGGATATGTAAAAACGCATCTTAATGCCGCAAAATCTTCGGTTTTAGCAAATGAGTCGCACTTTACAAATGTTATCGTTAATATTCTAGATAATGCTGTTAAGTATTCAGACGATGAGCCAAAAATAGACGTTTATACAGAGAATATTGGAAATAGCATTATTTTAAAAATTGCCGATCAAGGTAATGGAATGTCTAAACAAGTGGCTAAGCGTGTGTTTGAAAAATTTTATAGAGAGCATACAGGTAATGTACATAATGTAAAAGGGCATGGGTTAGGACTAGCCTATGTAAAAAGAATAGTAGAAGACCATCAAGGTCATATATCAGTAGAAAGTGAAAAAGGAAAAGGTAGTACTTTTATAATAAAGCTACCGTTAATATCATAAAAACGAATCATGGAAGAACAAAACAAGAAAATTCTTTTGGTAGAAGACGATCCAAATTTTGGAACTGTTTTAAAAGATTATTTAATGATGAACGATTACGACGTTGTCCATGCCAAAAATGGAATGGAAGGTTTTGAAAAGTTCAAAAAAGACGATTACGATCTTTGTATCTTAGATGTAATGATGCCTTATAAGGATGGATTTACATTAGCAAAAGAAATACGAGAAAAAAATACAGATGTACCAATTATATTTTTAACTGCAAAAGCAATGAAAGAAGATGTGCTTAAAGGTTACAAAGTTGGTGCAGACGACTATCTAAATAAACCTTTTGATAGTGAAGTACTATTAATGAAAATTAAAGCTATAATGCAACGTAAAGCTACAGACTCTGTTGCAGATAGTAAGCAATTTGAGTTTAAGATTGGTCGTTTTGATCTCAATTCTAAGCTTCGTTTCTTAAAGTTTGATGGAGGAGAACCAACTAAGCTATCACCAAAAGAAAATGAATTGTTACGCTTATTAGCATTACACGAAAATGATTTAATGCCAAGAGAACTGGCATTAACAAAAATTTGGAGAGATGATAATTATTTTACCTCTCGTAGCATGGATGTTTATATAGCTAAGCTTCGTAAATATTTGAAGTCAGATCCAAAAGTAGAAATTTTAAACATTCATGGTGAAGGTTTTAGGTTGGTAATCAACGATAAAGAAGATTAAATAGAAAATCCGATACCTGAGTGTCGGATTTTTTTATAACTGCTCTTCAAGGTAACTTATTATGCGGTTGATGTCATAAGTATAATCAAACCATTTGATAGACTTATCCTTTCTAAACCAAGTCAATTGT
The DNA here is from genome assembly GCF_049942685.1 of Winogradskyella sp. HB-48. Taxonomy (GTDB): domain Bacteria; phylum Bacteroidota; class Bacteroidia; order Flavobacteriales; family Flavobacteriaceae; genus Winogradskyella. The sequence goes on along the minus strand of NZ_CP187934.1, from coordinate 3,226,141 downwards.
CTCTTGGCAAAACGTCTGGTATTTTTTTTAATCTCAGAAATGGCTAAATCTAGCGTACATTCACCTTCAAAATATTTAAAAAGTTCCTTGTAGCCAACAGTATTTAAAGCGTTTAAGTCTTTGTATTTAAACAATTCTTTTGCTTCTTCTATTAGCCCATCTTTTACCATAATGTCTACCCGCTTTTCGATTCTATTGTAAATAATAGAACGTTCTGCATCCAAACCAATTGAGATGATTTTAAAATTGCGATTCTTTTCAGGGCTTGTTAAAAAAGACGAATAAGGTTTGCCTGTGCCAATGCAAATCTCCAAAGCTCTTACTACACGTTGTGGATTATCAATAGCAATAGTTTTATAGGTTTTAAGATCTAAAGTTTTCAACTGTTCTTGTAGATGCTGTAAACCATTAACTTTCAATTCTTGGTTTAACTTCAATCTAATGTTCTCATCTACATTAGGAAAGTTATCGAGTCCCATAGTTACAGCTTTTACATATAATCCAGAACCACCAACCATTATGGAGATATCATTATTTTTATGAATTTCTGCAATTTTTGAAACAGCATCACGTTCAAAATCACCAACAGAGTAGTTATCTTTTATTGATATATGCTGAATAAAATGATGTTTTGCTGTTTGTAGTTCTTCTTTTGAAGGCACAGCAGTTCCAATGCTCATTTCTTTAAAAAACTGACGAGAATCTGCCGAAATGATTTCTGTTCTAAAGTGTTGCGCTAGTTTTATACTTAAGGCAGTTTTACCAATGGCTGTAGGACCAACTATAGAAATTAAGATTTTAGTCATGATGAAGTTTGCATCCACACTTATGACAATATATGGCATCATCTTGATGTTTTTCTGCCAAACAGTTTATACAACATTGCGAGTTTGTGTGTACTTCTTTTATTTCCTTATGATGTGAATGTTCAAGTTCTTTCTGACCTTCATTTTTAGCAGCTTTATTTACGCTTCTGGCATATTCAGCAGAGACTATTCCTGTTGGTACTGCTATAATACCGTAACCTAAAATCATTATTATTGTAGTGATGAATTGACCTAGTGCTGTCTGAGGAGCAATATCACCAAAACCTACCGTTGTAAGTGTCACAATACACCAATATACACTTTTCGGTATGTTAGTAAAACCATTTTCTTCACCTTCAACAAGGTACATTATGGTTCCGAAAATTACAGAAGAAACCAATACAGCAAATAAGAATACTAAGATTTTTACTCTACTTGCAATGATAGATTCTTTAAGTTGATTTGAAGCTCCTAAGTAACGAGCTAGCTTTAAAATTCTGAACACACGTAGTAATCTTAAGGCACGCAGAGTAACCAGTGCTTGCGACCCAACAAATAAAAATGACAGATATTTTGGTATGGTTGAGAGTAAATCAATAATACCATAAAAACTGGTAATATATTTTAAGGGCTTGTTTACGGTTATAACCCTCATGATATATTCTATGGTAAAAAGTATTGTAATTATCCACTCGCCAATATTTAATACTGTGTGGTATTTAGCGTCGATACTACTTACGCTTTCTAACATTACAAAGATTATACTTGCAAGTATGGCTATAAGTAGGATAACATCAAATAATTTTCCAGCTGGAGTATCTGCTTCATAAATGATTTCATGAAGTCTCGTTCTCCAATTATGTTTTTTTTCTGATTCCACGTTTTAAAAATACAAAAAGTAATTTTACACTTACAAGTGTACTACTTTAAGACGATTGTTTCTACGCATATAACTTTGTATAATATGCTGTGTGTCTCTGTCGTTTTGCATAGGTGTTATTAGGGATTCTAATATCTCACGGTTATTTATCTGATGATTTAAATCAAAAAAACCCAGACCCTTAAACACACCATCTTCTATTAATATGACGCTTTTTTCGTCTATAAACCTTCCTCTGTCTATGAGAATCATGTCTTTGTTATCATAGGTGTTTTTTTCTATAACTATGTTAGCTCGCTTATTATATAATTCGGGTTGTTCATTTTGTATACAAGCTCCCAAACATTCCTCAATACCATAGTTAAAACAACTAGATTCAGTTTTTTCTAAACCACAAAGCTTAGTACACAGTTCATAGGTTTCAACCATTTTGTTCATAAATGAAACACCACTTTTTCTATTGGTGAAAGTTGTAATTGGTTTTTCATCTTTTTTGATCGGATTGATACGAAGGTTTACATAACCATTATTATCTATAAAACTATAAAGCCCTTGTGTAAATTGATTACGTTTTAACGCTCTGTTCAAAATAGGTTTGTTAGTTTTTATTTCTTCACTTTCCTTTAAAAGCGCAACAAGTTCGCTACCTGTTTTTTCGTAGGTAACAGCAGCTACCTTAACCTGTATTTTTTTAGATTTTGAATTCTTGTTAGTGAAGTGTTGCGTTACACGCTTTCTAATATTGTTGCTTTTACCAATATAAATGATGTTGCCTTCGGCATCGTGAATGTAATAGACACCAGTTTCACTTGGCAAATCTTCTATAATTTCTTTAAGGTTTGGGGCTAACTTAGATTTTTGTTCAATTTTGACTGCTTGCTTGATGATTTTTTTGTCTGAGTCTTTATTCAGCAACATCTTAAACAATTTCACAGTAGCTAAAGCATCTCCGTTAGCTCTGTGTCTATCACTAACAGGGATACCTAACGCTCTAGTTAATTTACCCAAGCTATATGACTCCATGTTTGGTATAAGCTGTTGAGACAACTCCACAGTGCATAAGGTTTTTCGTTTAAAAGGGAATCCTAGACGTCTAAATTCGGTTTTTAGAATACGATAATCAAATTCCGAATTATGAGCGACAACAATACAATCCTCCGTGATTTCCACAATACGTTTAGCCACCTCATAGAATTTAGGTGCATTTTTTAGCATATTAGAGTTAATGCCAGTAAGGTTAACCACAAATGGCTGAATCTCACGCTCAGGATTTACAAGGGAAATAAATTGGTCTGTAACTTTATGGCCATCAAAACGATAGATAGCAATTTCAGTAATACCTTCTTCATTGTACTTGCCACCAGTGGTTTCTATGTCTAGTATTGCGTAAATATTTTTTCTTATTGATAATTTCTAGCACCAAAGATACTACTTCCTACGCGTATCATATTACTACCACATTCTATTGCCAGTTCATAGTCGCCACTCATGCCCATACTTAAAGTTTTGAGTTCTGAGTTCTGAGTTTTGAGTTGGTCAAAAGTTGTTTTTAGAAATCTAAATTCACCTTCAACCTGTTTCATATCTTCTGTAAACGTAGCCATTCCCATTAGACCAACAATTTTGACGTTTTTTAATTCTAAATATTCTTCTGATTGAAGTAGAGTAGAGGCATCTTCAGCAGACATTCCAAATTTACTATCTTCTTCGGCAATTTTAATTTGAAGCAAACAATTGATGATTCTATTATGACTTTTAGCTTGCTTGTTGATTTCTTTAAGCAGTTTAAAGCTATCTACACCATGAATTAAACTTACAAACTCAGCCATATATTTTACTTTGTTGCGCTGTACATGACCAATCATATGCCATTGGATATCCTTTGGCATTTGCTCATACTTCTCAACCATTTCCTGAATTTTATTCTCGCCAAAAATGCGCTGACCAGCATGATAAGCTTCCATTAAGTCACTTACGGGTTTGGTTTTTGAGACAGCTACCAGGGCTACATTTTCAGGTAAGCTTAATTTTATATTTTTTAGGTTGTCTTTAATACTCATAAATCGTTATTCCACTTCTAAGTTTAGGTAAAATATAAGTGCTTTTTGGTGGCATTGTAAGGCCTTCGTCTGCAATTTCTTTAAGTTGTTGTACAGTTGCAGGACACATGCCGAACCCAACTTTAAATTTACCGCTATCTACACTACTTTTTATGGTTATCATTTCGTGTCTACCGTGAACATATTCAATTCTATTATCGTTGCGTAGATCACTTATACCTAAAATAGGTTCCAAAATTGTTTTGTAAAGCAATTGCGCATCAAGTTTGTCTAGTGCTGTTTTAAACTTATAATTTATTTTTCTTAAGTAAAGTGAATAAAATTCACCATCTAAATACATACTGAAATGATGTGGTTTAGAAGGACTGTAAGGCATTGCACCTCTATTTTCAATTCTATAAACAGCGTCTAGTTTTATTAAAAATTCTTCTTTAGTTAGTCCATTTAAGTCTTTTACCAATCTGCTAAACTCTTGTATTACCAAATCTGATTCAGGGATTAAATACGACATGAAAAAGTTATAAGACTCAGAACCATTATGGTTTGGGTTTTTCTCTTTTTCATCTTTATACAATAAATACGACGAAGCTGATCTGTGATGACCATCTGCAATGTAAATGGTTTCCATTTTTTTAAATTCCTCTTGAATTTTATCAATGGTTTTTTCGTTGTCTATTTTCCATAAATAATGGGTGTCTCTATAGGTCATTGTAAACTCAAATTCAGCGTAACCTTTTTGAGTTTCTTTTATGATGTCTGAAATAACAGCATTATCAGGATAGGTGAGAAGGACTGGTTCTGCATTAAATCCTACAGTTTGAAGATAGTTTTTAAACGTCTGTTCGCGTTTGGCAATAGTGTCCTCGTGTTTTTTTATGATATCGTTTTCATAGTCTTCTGTGCTAGTAGCTGCAATAATTCCATTGAATTCTTGCTTGTGTCTGTTTACAATCTTATAAACATAAAGAGAAGGCTTTTTTTCAGTTACAAAAATTCCATCTTCTTTAAATTCTTCGTAACGATTTTTTACCAGTTGGTATCGCTCTTTGCCTGTAACTTCTTGATCGTATTTATAACCAGGATTTACAATATGAAGAAAGCTGTATGGGTTATAATCCATTCGAGATTCACGTTCATCTATAGTATAGCTTTGATAAGGACGTGCTGCCACAAGCCCAACAATAGCTCTTGTAGGTTTTACAGCTTTAAATGGAATTATTTTTGCCATAAGTGCAAACAGAGAACTGTGAGTGTTTATTTAGAAAACTGCTTAGATACCTTTTCAGCTTTTCTACTTTCAGAATAATCATAAAACCCTTCACCAGATTTTACACCTAATTTACCTGCTTGTACCATATTTACCAATAACGGGCAAGGTGCATACTTAGGATTTTTAAAGCCGTCGTACATTACATTTAAGATAGAAAGGCATACATCCAAACCAATAAAATCTGCTAATTGTAATGGTCCCATTGGGTGTGCCATTCCTAACTTCATAACAGTGTCAATTTCTTCTACGCCAGCAACACCATTATATAAGGTTTCAATAGACTCATTAATCATTGGCATTAAAATACGATTGGCCACAAAGCCAGGATAATCGTTAACCTCAGTTGGTACTTTACCTAAAGTTTTTGATAACTCCATAATGGTGTTTGTAACGTCGTCACTTGTATTATAACCACGAATAATCTCTACCAATTTCATAATCGGAACAGGATTCATAAAATGCATACCAATAACTTTCTCTGGACGAGATGTTGCAGCTGCAATTTGTGTAATCGATATAGAAGAAGTATTAGTTGCTAGAATGGTAGCTTTACCACATGCTTCGTCAAGTTGCTTGAAAATCTTCAGTTTTAAATCTACATTTTCAGTAGCTGCTTCAACAACTAGGTCTGTATTTTTTACACCATCAACTGTATTTGTATAAGTTGTAATGTTTTCTAAGGTAGCCTTTTTATCACTTTCAGAGATTTTCTCTTTATCTACCATACGGTCTAGGTTTCTAGAAATGGTTGTGAGACCTCTTTCAAGTGATGCCTCACTAATGTCTATAAGATTTACTTTAAATCCTGATTGAGCAAAAGTATGGGCAATTCCGTTTCCCATGGTGCCTGCTCCTATAACTGCAATATTTTTCATTTAAAATGTAATTGTCATTGCGAGACTTTTAAAGTCGTGGCAATCTGTTTAATAAATAATTTATTTAAAATCGAATTTCGTTTAGAAAGATTACTTCAGTCATACTTTCTTCGTAATGACATTCAATTTTTTTTTAAAACTGATTAATAATCATGGAAGCAACACGTAAGGCCTCTGTGCCATCATGCAATGTTACAATAGGTTTTGTGTTGTTGTTAATCGCGTCTGCAAAAGTTTCGAGCTCATCTAAAATAGCATTATTACTAGCAATTTCCGGATTGTCGAAATAGATTTGCTTTTTTACCCCTTCAGCATTTTGTAAAATCATATCAAAATCGCCAGGATTCTCTGGTGCATCTTTCATTTTTACGACCTCACATTTCTTTTCAAGAAAATCTACTGAGATATAAGCATCTTTTTGGAAGAAACGTGTTTTACGCATATTCTTTAAAGAAATACGACTTGCGGTAAGGTTTGCAACACAACCGTTTTTAAATTCTATACGTGCGTTAGCAATATCTGGTGTTTCACTTACCACAGAAACACCACTAGCAGAAACATGTTTTACGGGTGATTTTACTACACTTAGAATGATGTCTATATCATGAATCATTAAATCTAAAACCACAGGAACATCTGTACCACGTGGGTTAAATTCTGCCAAACGATGCGTTTCAATAAACATTGGGTTTACTATTTTATCCTTAACCGCAATGAATGCAGGATTAAAACGCTCTACGTGACCAACCTGTCCTTTTACACCATGCTCTGCTACTAAAGTTCTAATGGCTTCAGCTTCTTCAACAGTATTAGTAATAGGTTTTTCAATAAAAATATGTTTACCTTTTTTAATGGCTTGTTTTGCACAATCGTAATGCGAAAGCGTAGGCGTCACAATATCTACAACATCCACAGCTTCAACTAAAGCATCGATAGAGTCGAAGTATTTATAACCGAACTCTTCTTCAACACGTTTTGCATTTTCAGCATCGGCATCATAAAAACCTACCAGCTCATATTTTTTAGACTGATTGAGTAGTCTTAAATGTATTTTACCTAGGTGCCCAGCACCCAAAACACCAGCTTTTAGCATTTTTTCTGTTTTTTTCAAAAATAATTGATTTGAACGAGATATTTAAGAAAGAAAATCTAAAAAAATGAGAATTCAATAATTGAAGATTGCAATTGCATTTTGCCATTGTTTGAAGTAATTTAGCCTGAAACTAAACTAAGATTTGAAAGATACATTTAAGCACAAAGGTATGCGTCAACAACTCGTTGACACTATAGAGAGTAAAGGAATCAAAGATAAAGCCGTATTGAATGCTATAGGTAAAGTTCCTAGACACTTGTTTATGGACTCTGGTTTTATAGACCATGCTTATGTAGATAAGGCGTTTCCTATCGCAGCAGACCAAACGATTTCTCAGCCTTATACTGTAGCTTTTCAAACAGAATTACTGCAAATAAAACCTGGGGATAAAGTTTTGGAAATTGGTACAGGTAGTGGTTACCAGTGCGCTGTGTTAATAGAGCTTGGTGCCAAGGTTTATAGTATAGAACGTCAGCAAGAGCTATTTAAAAAGACTTCTAAATTCTTGCCGAAAATAGGGTATAGGGCCAAAAAACTCATTTTTGGTGATGGCTACAAAGGCTTGCCAAAAGAAGCCCCTTTTGATGGCATCATTGTAACTGCTGGTGCACCATTTGTGCCAAAATCATTGTTGAGCCAATTAGCGATAGAGGGAAGACTTGTAATTCCGGTAGGTGATGATGTACAAATAATGACCCTTTTCATAAGAAAAGGGCCCAAAGAGTTTGAAAAGCATGAGTTAGGTGAATTCCGTTTTGTACCTATGTTAGAAGATAAGAATTAGTTTACAAATTTTCTATAATACTCTTCGCCTTTTACTATAGGCAGGGTTAGTATTGTATTGTGTAACTCAATTGTTAACTCTGTTCCAGGTTTTGGATGAATCGTAAATTCCTGATCACTAGAAAAAATCATCAGACCAATTTGTTGTCCTGCTTTTATAATTTGATCGTCTGGTTGTAAGTCAAAACTAACTGTATAGAATTTGCCTGGAACTAAATCCTCTTCCTTAGAAATTGATTTATGATTTTTGGGATCTGCCCAACCACGAGTTATAATATTATCAGTAATTTTTGAAGTATTATCATCCCAAGGTAAAGATACCAACCAAACACTTAGGTTTGCTGCTGGTTTACTGCTGGATAGCCTAATGCTTACTTTTGGAATACCAGAAATATGAATGTCTTTCTGTAATTTTGGTGATACATAGAGTAATCTATGTCTCGAATTTTGTGCTTTTGCAAGCTCTGTGCCAGAGAATGAAACATCATCAATGAGAGATTCGGTTATTTCGACTTTTGGTTTATCTGGTGTTAGTCCACCTTTTGTATTACCGCCTTCAGTAAGATGTAACACAATGTCTTGAGTATTTGGATTAGGATAATCCTTGTATGCTGTAGGTTGGGAAGGATCGTCATATTCCCTGACGATATAGGCTTTGTTCTCTTCTTTTTCTACTCCATTGTCTACACCATGAAGATATTTGGTAAACCACTTGTTCATCATAGAAATTGGTGGTGGACCTCCATGACCATTTTGATGATAATAAATTTGAGCAGGAAGCCCTTTGTCTTTAGCAGCTTTATAGATTCGGTAACTATGCTCTGGCATTACATTCCAATCATTAAAACCATGAGACATTAATAGTGCGGCTTTCATATTATCCATTTGGTTAAGGTAATCTCTAGCTGCCCACCATTTGTTATAATCGCCAGTCTGACGATCCATATTGTTCATCATGTCAGTATCTCGAACAGTCTTGTTGTTGTAAGCTCGTTTGTCTTCATCTCCGCTATGAATAAAATCGTAAAGTACGTCGATATCTTCTCCTAGATAACCACCTGGAGAACGAACCAAACCATTAGAACGGTAATAATGATAATAGGATGTGTTAGGTGCAACAGGGATGATAACTTCTAAGCCCTCAACACCAGTAGTTGCAGCAGCTAATGGTAACGTGCCATTATAAGATGTACCTGTCATACCCACTTTTCCGGTAGACCAATAGGCTTTTATTTCTTCTTTACCATCACGTTCTGTATAACCTTTTGCTCTACCACACAACCAATCAATAACCGCTTTTGGAGCTAACGATTCATTATTACCACCAACCGTCGGAGCTCCATCAGAATAACCGGTTCCTGGTGAAGATGAGTGTACTACAATATAACCACGAGGCACCCAATCTTTAATAAGTGAATATGAAATCATGGGTCTTGGTGCAGCACGTCTTTTGACTTCAGGATGCGTTCTTTCTTTTGATTTTTCACCAAGTTCTCGTTTTACATCCCACATAATACCAGGTACGTCACCAGCTACACCAGCAAAATAAGGACTTGTGTTATATATAATAGGGAGCTTTAAACCTTCTGTGTCAGTTTGATCTGGTCTGGTTACTGACACATGCATTCTATCCAACTCACCATCACCATCAGTATCAAACTCCGTTTCTACCCAAAGATCGTGATGTACCCATTTCTCTGGATTGTTAAAAGCTTCAACTATTTGAGCTTCACCGTCTTTAAATATTGGAGTAGCTTTTTCCGTTGTTTCTTGAGCAAAGCTTAGGGTAGATACAGCTAATGCTATTAATAAGAATGAATAGGATTTGAATGTTTTTAGCATGATGTTGTTTTTTCTTTTAATAAAAATAAGGTTAATTCTTTGGTAAATAACCCTCAGGGATTGGGTTTTCTTTGGTTTCTTGCATCCAGTAAATATTGATAATCCACCAACGCTCACCATCATTTAGTAATTGAATGCTATTAATACCTCTCATAAAAGGTTTTTCATCATCTTTATTTTTAAATGATTCATAAGTACTAAACACTTGGGTGATATTTCCAAAAGTTTGTACCTCTCTGTTGATTTCAACTTCATGAAATCCGTTTTCAACCAACCATTTTCCTGAGCTATTAATATAATCATCAGGCGTCATATAGCGTGCAATTTGCTTGCCTTCTCTATTCTTACCTGTTGGAATTAACTTTGCGTTATTGTGAAACAAATATTTAAATAAATCCCAATCGCGTTCAAAACCTTTATCACCAGAAATGATAGAATATAGGGTTTCAATGGTGCTGTCTAACGTAGCTACATTTTTGCTGTAGTCTTTTTTTCCTTCTTGGGCAGAAAGACTTAAAGTAAGAATGGAAAATAGAGTTAAAAGTAATTTCTTCATCTTAATGGTCGTTAATTTTATGGATTCCTGCCTCACTTCGACAAGCTCAGTACAGGTCGCAGAAATGACAATTTTGTAAAATTAAAAGAATTTCAAGCCAAATAAAATAGCATCTCCTTGAAATCCTCCTTGGTACGAGCGAATATAATCAAACCTTAAGAAACGCCATTTTCCCCAACCAATATTATCAATACCAATTGTGAATTCTTGATAAGGGTTGTTGTCTGGCGTTGCTAAGTTATGCGCACCTACGATAAGGTTGAAATTCAATTTATTTAAACCTGGAATTTTTCCCAAAATAAAACCGTTAAAATCGTGCTCTGCATGCATTTCTAAATAGCTATTATTGGTGCTTAAGTCATAATAGCCTAAGTTGTTAAACACGTTTGTATAATTACCACGTCTGCTGACGTTAATTTGATTGCCATTAAAGTGTTGAAAATCCATAAAGGCAATGTTGTCTGCATTAAAGAATTTGCCAGCTCTAATATTATAACTAAAACGACCTTTGTCCGCTACATTAAAACTTTGGTACACCCTAGCTTTAATTTGGTCAAAATTGTAATCATCAATGGTAGAAGCAAATCCTTTTTCATAACTCAATACTAAAGTTGGATATTTCTCTGATCTAATATTGAACTTGCTATCTGGATAACTTAGGTACTTTTGTCCAAAATTGATTTGACCTGTTATGTTAAACTTAACAATGTTATGGTTTTCAAAAGGAGCATCTGTACTTGAAGGGTCTATAGGATTGTTGCTAATGTATTCCTGATCTGCTCTTGGATAAAACGTTTGGTCTGTTGTGTTAAACAATGCTGTACGGTTTTCATAAGAAATATCAGAATAAAGACTAAAGCCGTTAAACAGTTCTTCGGAATAATTAAGTTGAATAAAACGACGCTCATAGAGTTTCATGTAGTTTTCCTCAAAAAACAAAGAGGCTATGGTATTACCAATGGGTGAAATAGGATTTGCAGGATTAAACTGTTCTACCTTTATTCCGCCAGATAAGGTTAGAAAACGTCTATTGGTATTGTTGAATTTATATCTCAACGACCCAGTTGCACGTAGGCGATCATCCGAAAATCCATATTGTATACTTGCATTAGCATTAAAGTAACGTCTAAATTCATCTAATTGCTTTGTGTAAAATAGATCTAACTGTGTAGTAAATCCTTGTACCGTATTAAACTGAACTCCTCCGATAGGAATATCGAATCCAAGGCTATACTTTTTATAAGAGTTATTATAAGTGTAGCCTAAAACATCACCTAACTTAAATTTGTTTTTTACTCGGTCTACAGAATCTAAGTAGGTTTTAGATTCGCGTACGATCTGAATACTGTCTTTTTTAATATAATCTTTACTTTCTTCAGAAGTAAGAGGGACAGGTCGTATTTGTTTCCAGAATAAAGAGTCTTTTTTATTGGCTTCATTTTCAAAAGAGACAAGCTCTGCACCAAAATCTTTTTGGCTGAGGTTAGTGTTAAACTCATAATTACTATAAACTGCGGTAAAGCGACCATCTCCTTTAATCCCAAAAATACCATATTTAAAGTCGATACTCTGAGATATTAAAGCCCATAGATCATTATTTTTAGAGTACGAAAAACTTTGCTTAAGTGAGATAATATCTGCAGCAGGAATTCTGGCTTGAGTTCCTGTAATATCTAATTCAATAGCATAAAGCGTCCATTGATCTTCAACAATATAAATGGTGCCTGAAAAAACAGGATCGTTTTGGCGCTTAGGAATCACATTGATTTTATTGATGAGGTTGCCATGTTCATCATAAAAAATACCTTCTAACTTATAACGGTAGTAACTAAAGGCATTGTTGGCAATAGGTGAGACGTTTTCCCCACCAAAAGTTACGACATTATTATAAAAATTAAAGTAAACATCTTGTGCGTTATTAAAGCTAAAGCCATTGTCATCACCGCTTACTTTTGATGCAGTTATTTTTTCCTTTAGTTGATTAGGCCTTAAATACTGTATTTTCGAAATGGTTTCGGAAAGATAAATGATGCCGCTTCGTGTTGAGTCTAATCCACCTCCCAAATCACCAATATCCTGACCTAAAATTTTTTCTGGTGCATCTTTAATTCTGATTAATCCACGAGAGTAAAAATCTGCTTTAAACGATTGAATTTTTTCGAGATTTTCTTTGCGTTTGGCTATGGTTTGCCTAATAATAGCATTGGCTGGGTTTTCCTCTGATTCAACTACAACCTCATTAAGAGAAACAGACTCTTCTTCTAAAGTTATATCTATATTGAAAGGAAAGGTGGTAATGTCTACTGTTTTCTTCACCGTCTTATAGCCTAAATAAGTGTAAACGATGGTGTATGCTTTTGTTTCTGAAACCGAAAGTTCATAGTAGCCATCATCGTTACTCGTCGTGCCTTTGTAAGTGTTTTCTATGAGAATGTTTACAAAGGGAAGTGGTTCTCCTTTGGTATTGGTAATGGTTCCTGTAATTTGAGCAGATGCTAAAGTGCAAAATGTTATTGATAAGAAAAGAAGTAATTGTTTTTTCATAAATATTGATCGATGGTTAAACCTAGACATAATTTATCTTACAAAAAATATGCATTTATATTTATAGACGAAATTTAATCAAAAATGGTTGCCTACAATTGTATCAAACATAGGCTAAAATTGATTGCATAAAGGTTATAACAATCCTAAAATTATTGAAAACTTTTCTTAATGCGGTCTAGATTACGCTTACTGTCACGATCTTTAATGGTTTCGCGCTTGTCGTAAAGTTTTTTACCTTTTCCTAAGGCTATTTCTAATTTTGCTAAACCCTTATCATTAATAAATAAACGAAGCGGAATAATAGCATTTCCTTTAATGTTAACTTCTTTTTCAAGTTTTTTAAGTTCGCGTTTATTGAGCAATAATTTGCGCTCAGCTTTAGGTTTATGGTTGTAGTAGTTGCCAAAGGCATACTCTTCTATGGTCATATTAACGACAAAGAGTTCGCCACGGTCATTAAATTCGCAAAAACTTTCGGCAATTGAAGCTTTACTGGCTCTTATAGACTTTATTTCTGTGCCAGTTAGAACAATTCCAGCCGTGTACTTATCTAGTATTTCGTACTGAAACTTTGCCTTTTTGTTAAGTATGTTTACCTTTTTTTGCATGGTTGGCAAAGATACTAAGAAAGTAACAAGAACAAAGCAGAAAAGTATGAAGTACATTTATTGTAAACTATTAATTAGTTTTACGACTTCAAACAACTAAACAAATAGCATGAAATATTTATACTTAGTTCTTTTTGGATTAATGCTCTTTAATTGTAAGCAGGAAAAACAAGTTGTAAATCTTACAGCTGATGAAATCATTACAAAATCTATTGAGAAAGCAGGGGGGAAGGCTTTTGATAATTCTGTTATTCGATTCGATTTCAGGGATAAATACTATGTGGCTAGACGTGATAAAGGCCAGTTTTCATTGATTCGAATTTATAAAGATGGAAATGATTCTGTTTTTGATTTACTTACCAATAACAATTTTGATCGTTTTATAAATAATAGTCGTGTTATTTTAGAAGATAGTTTAAAAGTAAATTTCTCGGCTTCTGTAAATTCGGTACACTATTTTTCGGTCTTACCTTATGGGTTAAATGCCGAAGCTGTAAATAAAACTTCATTAGGTGAAGAGCAAATTAAAGGAAAGGACTACTATAAAATAAAAGTGACTTTTAGTGCTGATGGAGGTGGTGAAGATTATGAGGATGTTTTTGTGTATTGGATTGACAAAGAGTATTTCAAAATAGGTTATTTAGCGTATTCGTATAATGAGGATAATGATGTTGGTTTACGTTTTAGAGAAGCCTATAACCAACGATTTGTAAATGGATTACGCTTTGTAGATTACAATAATTATAAGACTGAAAATCGTAATGTTGAACTATTTGATTTAGGAAAGGCTTTTGAAGAAAACAAGTTAAAATTATTGTCTAAAATTGAATTAAAAAATATTGAAGTAGAATTATTAAATCAATAAAACAGAAAAGGTGTTTCTACATAATTAAAAACACCTTTTCTGTTTTATAAATAAGAATCACTTATCGACCTAGATAACCACCATCAACCGGAATAATAGTTCCGGTAACATAATCGCTTGCAGAAGAGGCTAAAAAGACAGTAAGTCCTTTCAAGTCTTCACCAGTTCCCCAGCGTTTCATAGGTACTCGCATAAAGACCTCATCTGTTCTTTTTTTGTCATTAATGATACCAGCATTTAATTGTGTATCCATATATCCTGGGGCAATGGCATTAACACAAATACCTTTTGCAGCTAAATCATTAGATAAAGCTTTAGTTAACTGGCCAACACCACCTTTTGACGCTGCATAAGCAGGTATTGTTATACCTCCTAAAAAACTCATTAATGAAGCCACGTTTATAATCTTACCTCCATTGTTTTCGAGCATGGTATTGGCAGCATATTTACAGAAATAGAAAGTTGCATCTAAGTTAATGGCTATAACCTTGCTCCATTCTTCCTCAGGAAATTGCTCACTTGGATATCTGCGTTGTATACCAGCAGAGTTGACTAAAATATCAAGTTTACCACCAAGAATTTCTAAAGCTATTTTGTAAGAGCTTTGTACCTCTTCAATTTTGCTAATGTCTGCTTTAACAGCTTCAACATTGAGATTATCTTTTTTAAAGTCCTCACAAAAATGATACATTCTGTCATCAATATCTATGATAACAACTTGGGCTCCAGCTTCTGCTAAAGCCTCTACCATTGCTTTGCCTAGGTCTCCAGCTCCTCCTACAACAATAGCTTTTTTGTTTTCTAAACTAAATTTTTCTAAAACATTAATACTCATTTTTGGTTGATTGATTAGGGTTATTATAGTTAGTGATGACTGTACTCATCCGTATTCCATAAATTTGTCCATTCTAAGACCATATCTTCCCCATTTTCATCTCGAATGTCTAATATGTTTTGAATATCTAAAATGGTTTGGTTGGTTTCTGCTACTGAATCTGAAACCGTATAAATTCTGAAAAGTACTTGTCTTTCTGTACCGATCATAGCAGGTAACACTTCGTCTCCTTCCTTAAATCGTTCTACTACAAAAATTACATTCTTATGATTTTTAAGCTCTTCTAAACCTTTTATGGATGTAATTTTGCCAGCTTTTAAAAGCACCCAAACAGAACAAGCTTTTTTACCACGTAGCATATAGTCATTTTGCTCAGCAAAATTTTCATCACCAAATACACCTGTTAAAGCAAAATTTATAAGCATTTTTCTGTGGTCAAATCCGTTGATGTGGGCTAAAGCAATATGTGGAGCTTCACCCTGTAATCTAAATCCAGGATCATAACTGTAAAAAATTCCATTTTCAACAAAAAATTGAACGTTTAAAACACCATTTTTTACGCCAGTTGCTTTAAATAATTCACATAATTTAGGATGAACAGTCTCTACGAATTTTTTAGTAAGTTTTGAGGGATATAACGTTGCTAAACCTATTGGACTTGAATTTCCTTGTAATCTGGTTAATGTTCTATCGTATATAGCAGATAAATATGGCACTCCATCTTTAAAAGTGTAATAAGCTGCCATATCGTGACAACTAGAGTCCATATATTTTTCAACTAAGACAACCCCTTTCTTAGAGAATTTTAGAACATTTTTTACGGTTTCGTTATAATCTTCTTCATCTCTACAGATTTTCATGCCAACACCTCCGCCACTATCTACGGGTTTTACCATTAATGGTAGATCTACGTTTTTAGGTTTTCTTATAGGTTCACCCTTTTTAAGATAGATTCCAGGTATATCTAGTACATCATATTCTTCACAATAACGTTTATATCCATCTTTGCTGCAAAAAGCTTCAATAGTACCATCTGTTGCATAACAAGGAAGGCCAAGTCTGTCACAAATTTCTTTATATGGTTTAACTAAAATGTCAGCAACACCCACAAGTACGGCATCTACACGTCTTTCTTTTGCAATGTTCACAATACCATCAATATCAAAGCCATCTATATCATAGGTTTCTGCAGCAAACTTTTTAGCAGGTGCATCAGGATTAGGGTCTATAACAATAGTGTGTAATCCCATATTATTGGCAAATTCTACTAAAACACCAGTTTCTGGATTACCACCAAGTATAATTATTTTCTTCATTGTTGTTAATTTTAAGGGTTTTAAACTTTTTGGGAGAGGGAATTATTTGCTTTTTGATTGAATATAAAATTTTCATCATAGCCTAAATCTTTTAGAAGGCTATTGATTTTTGTTTGATCTGTATTTGTTTTAACAATTTTAGATTGGTCAATACCCATCAATTCTAATTCTTCTTTCAATGATTTGTGAATCGAAGGGTTAATTGTAGCTATTATTAAATAATCAAACTCATTATTGTAAATACTGCTAATAGGATTAACCGTATTATCGCCAATTTTTAAATCGTGATAATCTACATCTATCCATTTTATGATTTTAAAATAATTGGTTTTTAAATTGGTAGATAAAATATGCTGACCGAAGGATCCTGAACTATAAACTACAACTTTAGAACCTTTTTCTGTTTTTAAAAATGGATTAAACCAAGTATCATTTTGTTCATTGTATATAAGCCCGCCAGATCTTACCAAAATTTGAGAATAGAGGTAATAGGTAATCTGGGTATTTAAATTTTGTTCATCTAATACATTGCTTAGTTTGGTTTTAAGGAAATTCATCAAAAGTCCAAGTCTGTAGTATTCTGTCTTCGGATTTTCGACTGACTTTACTATAGAGTCATGGCGCTGGCGATAATAATAAAGTGGTATTTTACTGACAACTACTCTTTTTGAAAGTGCTAAGTAAGAATACGTAATTGCCGCATCCTCACCCATAACAATATCATTAGGAACATCGTATAAAACGTTCTCGAGGAGTTCTCTTTTGAATAGTTTATTCCAAACATAAGTAGACATGCCATGTTCGCAAAACTCACCATTAAAAATGGCTTTAGGTAAAACTTCGGATTTAATTTTAGAATTATCATAAAAACCAGGATTTTTTGGTTTTATGGTTTCGATTTTACCATCAAACTCTCTAAAATGACCAGTTACAACTAAATCAGCATCATTGGCTATAGCTAATTTGTATAAGGTGTCTAGATAAAAGTGGTCTACCCAATCATCACCATCTACGTAGGCAATATGAGTTCCTTTGGCGGCTTCCAGGCCAGCTTTTCTGGCTGATAAAAGACCACCATTGGGTTTGTGTATGACTTTTATTCTGCTGTCCGTTTTTGCATAATTATCACATATTTCTGGACAATTATCAGGACTGCCATCGTCAACTAATATTAATTCAAAGTCTTTAAAGGATTGCTCTAAAAGACTTTCGACACATTTTGCCAAGTATTTTTCTATACCATAAATAGGGACAATTACACTGATTTTTATAGAATTCATACTATTATCTTAATTTATTTCCACGTAAAATAATCCACTACCATTATTATTGCTAGGCTCTTCAACATTTTTTGCTGTTGTGATGTATAGGTTTGATTTATCATCAAAGCAACACGATGTTACATTAGTAAATGGAAGGTTTATTTCATTAATTTTATTTCCTGTTGTAGGATTCCATTGCGACACACAAGCACCACCCCATTCTGCAACCCATAGCATACCATCTTTGTCTATATACATTCCGTCAGGACTTCCATCTCCATTAAATTCTATAACGTAATCAACAAACTCAACATTTCCTGTTTCAATATCATAATTGTATTTAGCTACTTTTTTAGTTGGTGTATCAATAAAATAGAGTGTTTTGTTATCGGCTGTAAAAGCTAAACCATTAGAAATGGTTGTGTTCTTTATAATAATTTTAGATTCTCCATTTTTATAAGAGTACACATTTCCAATTCCGTTAATGACTTCTGGATAACCCATTGTACCAATAATATATCTACCTGCTGCATCTTCTATACCATCATTGTAGCGTACATTATTGGAGATATCTATTTGAAATTTAAAACTAGATTTCAGAGTATTAAAATCTATTTCATAAAATCCATTTTTTGAAGCCACTAGAACCACCTTTTTAGAAATCAGGTAAACATTACTGGTCGGTGAATCTAACTTTATGCTTAAAATTTCTTTGGTAATAGGATTATAGCAATATACCAAGCAATCTAAGATTGAAACAAAATATAATAGCTGGTGTTTCGAATCGAAAATTGGACCTTCAAAAAGATCGGCAGATTGGGAGAAGTAAATTAAGTGTTTTGTCATTACATGTTTCTTAAATAAATTCTCCGCCAGTTACTCTCATAATTGACCCTGTTGTCATTGCAGAATCATCGGATATAAAATACATTACTGCAGGTATAGGATCATTAGGCGTAAGCATTCTTCCCATAGGGATGACCTCACTTGCTTCGCTTTTTAATTGCTCTTCGCTTATACCTTCTTGTTCTCGCAGTTGAAGCTCACCTTCTGTGCTGGTCCATCCCATTACTAAATAATTAGATCTAATACCATATTTAGCATAATGATGGGCAATATGAGTAGAAAGGGTATACAATGTTCCCTTTGTTAAGGCATATGCTGTGCGGTCTTCTTGACCATAATCCATATGAGCTGAACCAAAGAACACAACAGAACCACCTTTTTGTTCTATCATAGACCTTAAAACATGCTTCAATAAAAAATATGGCGCTTTTAGGTTAACATTGAATACCTTGTCATAAGTATCCTCATCAGTATCAATTAATGAAGCTACAGGTGTAATACCTGCGTAGAGAATTAGTGCATCAATTTTTTTGAAGCGCTTTAAGGTTTCTTTACAATAGTCTTCGATACCATCAATCGAAGTAAGATCAATTTTATGAAAGTATAACTTGTCTTTGTTATTAGAGGATTCTATAATTTTTTGAGCGTCTTTAGTATCTCTACCACAAAAAGCTACATTATATCCTTTTTTTAAGCTGGCCTTAAGTATTTCTTTTCCAACACCTTTGGTGCCACCTAATATCATTACTGTTTTCATAAATAGATATTCAATCCTTACAAATTAATGTTCTCAAAACTAGTTATTTATTTTTAGAAATTAATTTTTTTATCTGTGTATTGATACTATTTACGGTAAATAGGTAAAACGCAAAAATATGGGTTAAATAGAGGTGTGTTTTTATTCAATTTTTAGAAGTGTGGAACTCTTGGTATTATCAGAAATAGTTACAATGTAAAGATTGGAATTGTTGCTTTCGTTAATTTGATCGTATTTTTTATCATTTAGTAAAGCATTAGTTAACATAGGTGTAGTATTACTATGCCCAACAACTAAAACGGTTTTTCCTTTAGTTTCCTTGTTGAAATCATCAAGCTTAAAATTTCTAGGGTCATAAAAGGTTATATCTATATTGTTTGCTTTGGCCGTAGGTTCTGCAGTTTCTTTAGTTCTGTTGTAGTTGGTAGAGTAGATCATGTCAAATTTTGTGTTACTAAAAACCTTAGTCCAATTTTCTGCACGTTTTTTGCCCTCTTCTGATAGATGAGGATCTTTATTGGTTTTGTCTGATTCATCCTTTTCTGCATGTCTAATAAGATAGTATGTTGTTGGTTTTTGCTCTTCTTTAAACTTTTCTTCAAAAGGGCCTTCCCAAATTACTTGTTCAATCATCCATTTCCCATCATCTTTTGAAAGGAGTACATAATCCAAACCCCAAAATCCAGTAACTTTTGCAGAAGCGATATGATTACTTACCTCTAATACTTTAACACTACGCATCTTTGTTTCGGTAGTTATTCTACCTTTTTCTTTGAAGCCTTGCGCCATTTTAAGCGCATTTTTGTATGTTAACTGTTCATAATATTCATATTCACCAGTATCCTTATTTTTCCAATAACCAAACTTATATAATCTCGGTTTTAGGGCAGCTTTGAGTTTAAGCGTATCTCCTTGGTAAAAACCGTCAATGTAATTGTTTAAGGTAGTTTCAATTTGTTCTTTGTCAGAGCTTTCTTGTGCTGATAGGTTAATGAATAAAAAAAGTGATAGCGCAACAAATAGAGATTTCATTTTTGAGATTGATAAGTTAATATCCTCAAAAATAGACTAGAAAAACTTTTTTACTTCTAAAAGTTTGTTAAATGAATTTAAGCTAATTCTAGTGCAATCTCTATCATTTGCTTAAATGTGGTCTCACGTTCTTTGCTTGTAGTTTTTTCACCTGTAACAAGAGAATCTGAAATAGTTAGAATTGCTAACGCATTAACATTATGTTTTGCGGCAACTGTGTAAAGACCAGCAGCTTCCATCTCTACGCAAAGCACACCAAATTTAGACCACTTTTTATAGGACTCGATATTGTCTTCATAAAATTCGTCTGATGATAAAACATTACCAGCATGGATTGAAATATTCTTTGCTTCAGCTGCTTTTACAGCCTTTAAGAACAAACCAAAATCGGCTGTAGGAGCATAGTCTGCACCACCAAAACGCAATTCGTTGACACCAGATGTAGACGATGCAGCCATTGCTAAAACAACATCTCTAATTTTAACATGCTTTTGATAAGAACCTGCGCTACCGACTCTAATTAGGTTTTTTACACCAAAGTCCTTAATGAGTTCATTGGCATAAATGGAAATACTAGGAATGCCCATACCAGTTCCCATTGCAGAGATGCGTTTGCCTTTATGAGTTCCTGTGTAGCCATACATACCCCTAACTTCATTAAAACAGATTGGGTTTTCAAAAAATGTTTCAGCGATCCATCTAGCTCTTAGCGGATCGCCTGGTAATAAAATAGTTTCTGCTATATCGCCGTTCTTGGCGCCAATATGTACACTCATGCTGTAAAGTTAAGCAAAGTGTTTTAAACTAATACGAAGAATTTGATGTTTGATTGGTCATCATTGCAACACCTGAAGATGCACCAATTCTTTGGACGCCCACTTCAATGTACTTTAGAGCGGTTTCAGCATCTCTAATACCACCAGAAGCTTTAATCTTTAATTGGTCTTTTACAGTTTTCTTCATGATTTTAACAGCGGTAAGGGTAGCTCCACTTTTAGAAAAACCTGTAGACGTCTTTACAAAATCAGCCTTGGCATCGATACAAATTTCACAAGCCTTAACAATCTCATTTTTGGAAAGTTCACTTATTTCTAAAATAACTTTTAGAGGAGTAAGACCAATAGCACGTTTTACATCACTAATATCCTTTAAAACAGCAACATAATTTTTGCTCTTTAGTCGGCCAATATTCATTACCATATCAATTTCAGAAGCGCCTTGTTCTATAGCTTTTTTGGCTTCAAAAACCTTAGCTTCTGTAGACATGGCTCCTAGTGGAAAGCCTACCACTGTACATACCTTTACATCAGAACGTCCCAAAGCCTGTTTCGCAATTGGTACATAGCAACTATTAACACACACAGAGTAAAAATTATATTTTAAAGCTTCTGCACAAAGTTTAAGAATATCCGTTTCAGTTGCTGAGGGACTCAATAGGGTATGGTCTATATATCTGTTTAATTCCATGTATTAATAAGTAGGGTTTATTTAATAATTATCTACAGTAATCCCAATGTTTTAGAGGGAAAACTACAACAAGTTTAAATTTATCTTAAATAAGGTTGGAATTAAATAGCTCGACAAAATTAGTAATAAATCCGTTAAAATGCACTAAATAAATTAAAATTAATTGTGCATTTCATCGAAAAAAATCTTTTAAATTATAATTGCTTCTAATTGAACAGCTTGAATTTGATGGGTGCTTTTTATTAACGAACTGAAACTTAAGTTTACATGATATTTATCAGTATTTGTGGATTTTTAAGCATTTATTTTTGTATGAAATTAAAATATTTTAACATGAAAAGCATACTATTATTTATTTTATTATTAGGATTTACAATTAACCTAAATGCACAAGATACAGATGCTACTGAAGATTATAACAAGTGGCAAGTAAGATTAAGACTAATTAGTATAGTTCCTAATGAATCTGCTAATATAGAGGCCATTGGTGGTGATGTGGACATTAGCACGGCTTTTGTTCCAGAATTAGACTTTACTTACTTTTTTTCTAAGAATTGGGCGGCTGAATTAATATTAGGTACAGCTAAGCATAATGTAGAGGCTGTTGAAACTGCGGCAGGAGATATAGATCTAGGTCATGTGTGGTTATTGCCTCCAACATTAACCCTACAGTATCATTTTTATAGTGGTGATTTTAAACCCTATTTAGGTGCTGGTGTAAATTATACTATATTTTATGGTATTGACGAAGGGCCTGTTGCTGATGATGTTGATTATGATAGTAGTTTTGGACTTGCATTTCAAGGCGGTATAGATTATAACCTTAATGATAAGTGGTTTTTGAATCTTGATGCTAAATATATTTTCATAAATACTGATGCTACTGTTGATGCCACTTCTGCTTTAGGAGCAACAGTTGGGGCAGATGTAGATATAAATCCTTTGGTAATTGGTCTTGGTGTTGGTATGAAGTTTTAAATTGCAACAATTATGTGAAAAAAAAAGAGCCTTATAAAGGCTCTTTTTTTGTTAATTAAGTACTGCTGTAACTGTATAACCTGCATTTCTTAGAAGTTGTATAACGCCATTTTTTCCCGGTAGATGACCAGCACCAACACCAAAAAATGTAGGTTGGTCTTTGGCATATTCCCCAATTTTTGAAATCCAGTTCTTATTACGCTGTTCTAAAAGAACATCTTGGTGTTTTGACATCGTACTATTGGCATCATCATTCATAATATCGATTAGTGCATTAATGTCTTCATCTTTATAAATTTTAAGCATTTTAGAGAAGGTTGCTTTATCTTTTGTTAAGTTGCCTTCAGCCATGCGTATTAAATCTGCATACTGATCTTCTAAAGGAATATCATCAAAAACTTTTAATTGCTCTTCAATAGTTTCAAGACCTAGAATCTCTTCGTTTTGCTCTGATGCTACTTTGCTTAATTCTAATTCAAAGGATTGCATTGGACAATCAATCATCTTAGGATAAAACATGGACATAAGAAAAAAGGGCTTGACGTTTTCTAATAATTTTACAGACATACCCATATTATTGATAAATAAGGAGTCAATTGTTTGATATTCTTTATCTGAAACAAAATCCTTAAGTGTTTTACCATTCTTAAGATACATGCCTTGCATCATTTTACTTTGCATGGTTGGGTCGTCCATATCAAGCTCCATAACAATTTGAGTGGTTTCGTTCAAAGCTTTTTTTACATCATCCTCTAATGTGGCGTCACATGTAATGTGAATCGTTCCAAATAAGTAAGATGGCTTTTCCAAACCATTACCTTCAATTTTCCAAAGGGTAGAATCTTCGAGTTCTTGAGCAGTTAAAGCAAAAACAGATATTGAAATTAAGACAAGTAAGGATAAAATTCTTTTCATTCTAAAGCGATTTATAGTTTATCTGTTTGTAGCCTTATTATGTTAATTGTTACAAAAAGGAAAGCAACACATCAAACTACCGATAGCGATTCGGCATGTTTTCCGTGTTGCTTTAACCAACCAATCAATATAAAGACTATTTACATGCTATATTGTTACACTTCGACTACGCTCAGTGCTGGCATTTGTTTATAACTCTTCTACCACCAAATCACCTTGGTTTCTAAAGACTAACTGTCCATCAAATTCATCAAGAAGAATGATACTATCAGTTGTTACTTTACCAGCCAATATTTCCTTACTCAACTGATTTAGAACTTCTTTTTGTATCACACGTTTTACAGGTCTTGCACCATACTCAGGATTATATCCTTTTTCAGCTAAATATGCTTTAGCTTCTGGTGTGGCATCAAAGGTTATACCTTGTTTAGCAATCATTTTTGTAAGACCTTTTAGTTGAAGGTTTACAATATCTATAATGTTTTCTTTGGTTAAAGGTGTAAACATTATAACATCATCAATACGGTTTAAGAACTCAGGTCTTACACTTTGTTTTAGTAAACCTAAGACATCAACTTTTGCAGCTTCCATGGCAGATTCTACATCTTTTGTGGCCTCAAAACGCTCTTGTATAATATGGCTTCCCATGTTAGAGGTCATGATGATGATGGTGTTTTTAAAATCTGCAATACGGCCTTTGTTGTCCGTTAAGCGACCTTCATCCAATACTTGTAAAAGAATATTGAAGGTATCTGGATGCGCTTTTTCAATCTCATCTAAAAGTACTACAGAATAAGGTTTACGTCTAACAGCTTCGGTTAATTGTCCGCCTTCATCATAGCCTACATATCCTGGAGGTGCGCCGACCAACCTGCTCACAGCATGACGTTCTTGATACTCACTCATATCAATACGTGTCATGGCATTTTCATCATCAAACAGATACTCTGCCAAGGCTTTTGCCAATTCGGTCTTACCAACACCTGTTGTACCTAGGAATAAAAAGGTTCCTATAGGTTTTTGCGGGTTTTGTAAACCTGCTCTAGAACGACGTACCGAATCACTCACGGCTTCAATAGCTTCTTCTTGGCCAACGACACGTTTGTGCAGTTGGTCTTCAAGTTTTAAAAGCTTTTCACGCTCGCTTTGTATCATTTTTGTAACAGGTATTCCCGTCCATTTAGCCACGACATCAGCAACATCTTCATAAGTAACTTCTTCTTTAATCAAGGCATTGTCTTGCTGTTCTGCTAATTGTTTTTGATATGCTTCAAGCTTTTCTGTAGCTTCTTTTATTTTACCATAACGGATTTCGGCAACCTTACCATAATCGCCTTCACGCTCGGCGCGCTCAGCTTCCAATTTATAGTTTTCGATTTCCTGTTTTATATTCTGAACGTTTTCAACCGTTTCTTTTTCAGATTTCCATTTGGCATTAAGCTCATTTCGCTCTTCCTTAAGATTAGCCAATTCTGCTTTTAAAGCTTTTAATTTGGTTTCATCTTTTTCGCGTTTAAGTGCTTCGTGCTCAATTTCTAACTGCATAATTTTACGATCCAAAACATCCAATTCCTCTGGTTTAGAGTTGATTTCCATACGCAATTTCGAAGCAGCCTCGTCCATTAGGTCAATTGCCTTATCCGGTAAGAAACGATTGGTAATGTAACGGTTAGACAATTCAACTGCACCAATAATGGCTTCATCTTTAATACGTACTTTGTGGTGTGCTTCGTATTTTTCCTTAATACCTCGAAGGATAGAAATAGCACTTTCGGTATCAGGCTCATTGACTGTTACCTTTTGGAAACGACGTTCTAAGGCTTTGTCTTGTTCAAAATACTTTTGGTACTCATCTAAAGTGGTTGCACCAATAGCTCTTAGCTCACCACGTGCTAAAGCAGGTTTTAAAATATTGGCAGCATCCATTGCACCTTGGCCACCACCTGCACCAACAAGTGTGTGGATTTCGTCAATAAATAATACAATATCGCCTTCGCTTGTAGTAACTTCCTTGATGACTGCTTTTAAGCGCTCCTCAAACTCACCTTTGTATTTAGCACCAGCAATTAGGGCACCCATATCCAGCGCAAAGATTTGTTTGTCTTTTAGATTTTCGGGAACATCACCATCAATGATTCTGTGCGCTAAACCTTCTGCAATGGCTGTTTTACCCGTACCAGGTTCACCAACCAAAATCGGATTGTTTTTGGTACGACGTGAAAGAATCTGTAGGATTCTACGGATTTCTTCATCACGACCTATCACAGGATCCAGTTTCCCATCGCGCGCCAATTGGTTGAGGTTTTTGGCATACTTGTTCAATGCGTTGTAGGTTTCTTCCTGACTTTGAGACGTTACGCGGTCTCCTTTGCGGAGTTCCTCAATAGCAGCGTTGAGTCCTTTTTCTGTAACACCTTGATCCTTTAAAATCTGAGCAATTTTACTGCCCGATTTAAATATAGCCAGGATTAAGTGTTCAATAGAAACAAAGTCATCATTCATTTTCTTGGCAATGATAGAGGCTTCGTTTAAAGCTTTATTGGCTTCGCGCGAAAGCATCAGATTGCCACCAGAAACTTTAGGAAAACTTTGTAGTTCTTTATCTAATATTTGTTGTAGTAATGAGACGTTAACATTCAACTTTTTAAGAATAAACGGCAATACATTTTCGTCCACCTCAAAAAGGGCTTTAAAAATATGTTCATTCTCAATTTGTTGATTGCCATAGCCTTGGGCAAGCTGTTGTGCCTGCTGTATCGCTTCTTGCGATTTTATGGTATAATTATTAAAGTTCATCTTTTTATTTTTTAATCTTTTATGTTGTTGTGTTTATCTATCTTTAGGCAATAATCCTACCAATTAAATTAGGTTCTATAAAAACGACAAAATGACTGATTTTATTGGGTTTAAGATGACTTTTTGTCTGTGTTTTGTTATGGTTTGCTCATGGTTATGATACGAGGTTTACCCAAAGTACACCTGAAGTAAACCCAAAGGAGAGGCGGAGGATATACGGATGAACCCCTTTTTTGAGGTTGCTATGATATGGTTTCGTTGTGAGGTGTTGATGGTTCTTGATACAAAATGCTAGCGCATTTCACTCGAACTGACGAGGATAATAGTTATGGAAGTTCTCGATGCATCCCGACGCTCACGACGATGAATGTCGTGATGAATTGGGTCAGGATACTTGTCTGCCGACAAGCAGGCTCGAACTGACTTATAAAATGATTTAAAGATGTTTAAAAAATTGTTTGGCCCATCAGAGCCTAAAGAAGAAAAGATATTGCCATGGATTGCTCTAAATAGTATTAAGCAGCTTAGTGCGGTAGAAGAACGGTCTAAAACTAAAACACAGCTTATTTTTAAGCACTCTACGCGTTGTGGTATTAGCAGAATGGTAATGAACCAGTTTGTTGCTGCTTACGACTTAGACCTTAATGCAGATTTATACTATTTAGATTTATTAAGTTATAGAGACGTGTCTAATGAGGTGGGTTATAAATTCCAAGTGATGCATGAGTCTCCACAACTTTTGGTGATAAAAAATGGAGTAGTGGTGGCGCATGCCAGCCATGGAGCTATAAACGCTATGGATTTAGTAAAATATATCTAAAAATTGCGTAGTTCTACGTATTGACTTGTTGGTTTGAAAAGCCAAGCTTAGCTTCTGCCTATTGACAGACAGGTATCTTCTGATATAAGACATTAACGTCTTATGTCATAACAGTTACCATACATTTCCAAACCGAACTTTATTAAATTAAGTTGACTAAGGGTAAAACTATTAATCATCGTCACTTATGAATATTGTTAAAATAACATGACTTTTATCATATTTTCAAAGCTATTCTAAGAATAACTTTGAAAACCTACCATTAAATTAAGTAAAATAATGAGAAACTTATTATTTATTGCAGTTACTACTTTTAGTACTTATTTGTCATTTTCTCAGAATTTAGATTGGGAAAGTACTTACCCTAACTATTTAACAATAGGAAAAGCATTGACAGTTGACTCCGACAATGACATAATATCTGTGGCTAATGGGCTTAATGTTGGTGCTTATAACGAATATTTATATGTTCAAAAACATACACCTCAAGGAAATCTTGTTTGGAAAGATTCTATTAGCACTATCGTTAGTAATAACTATCATTCAGCAACTTGGGTAGGAACGGACAACAATAAAGATATTTTTATTGTAGGATATAGATTTACGCTTTCAAACCAAAATGAAATACCCAATGCTATAAAAGTAATTAAATACTCTTCAAACGGTACATTGCTACAAAATAAAACTATAATAGGTTTCTTCAATAGAGATGGTAACACAAACCTTGGCCGTAGAAACGAATCTTTTTTAGATGAAAACGGAAATCTTTATATAGCAACTGCTGGAGCTACTGCTACTCAAACAGGGGCTGGTTTTGTATTGCTTAAATTTGATAATGACGCTAATTTATTGTGGGAACGTTTACATAGTTTTTCTAATGTCCACGGATTAAGGGGTATGTTTTATAATAATGGTAAAATTGCACTAGTAGGAACAACATCGGTTACTGGAACTAATAATAATGTAGCCGTTTGGAATTTAAATGGAAACTTTATCTGGGCTTCTGCAAGCACCATACCCGATCAAACTTGGGCAACAGATGTTTTGATAGATGAAACAGGTAACACATACACTTTATGTCAAAATTATGGTTCATCCTATAATTTAATTGAGCTCACAAAATATAACCCGACAGGGACAGTCATCTTTTCAGAACAATTTGATATACAAGTAGCAGCTACTTCTGGTAGAATGGCTTTACTTACTAATGGAAATATTGTTATTACTGGAACAAATTGGACATCTTCAGGAACAGGAAAATTATTTGTTGCTGAAGTTTCATCTACAGACGCATCTATAATTAATAGTAGCTTACATGATTTACCTCAAATTAACAATTGGGTTTATGACATTAAAGCTACATCAAATAACAATTACTATGTTGTTGGTAGAAGTGATAACAATGGTGGTTCACCAAGTTCCATGTTCCTTTATGCTTTTTCAGCTTTAAATGGCTACGAATGGAACACTATGTACGCAACTCAAGGCACAAAACCGATGTCTGTTAAAACCGATACAGACGAAAACCTTTATGTTCAAATCGAAAACACAAATACAGTTGTTAAGTTTGGAAATAGTATTGCACTTTCAATAACTGACAATTTACAAAATGAGAAGTTGAAAATTTATCCAAATCCAATAAATTCTTCAACAATATTAGAATTCACCCCTCAACATTCTGAAAATATTAGTGTAACTGTATACGATGAATTGGGCAAGATTGTTTACGATGTTCCCAGTAAAGAATTAAATGAAGGTATTAATAAAATAACCTTAGATTTATCTGATTTTCAAAGTGGATTCTATTTCTGCAAAATTATAGATGGTAATAACGTTCAGAAAGTTAAACTTATTAAAGAGTAATTGAATAAAAACGTATGGTAACAAAGAACTGAGTTAAAAACAAGTCTTTTTAGCTTAATCTTGATACATAAGTTTCATCATAAGTCAATTCTGATTTAGCAATTCCGAAAGTTTTTTTATGGTCTTGTTGTAGACTGCAATTGAGCCATGGAGCTGTAAATGCTATGTATTTATCAAACTATATCTAAAAAACATATAAGTATTTTACGTATTGACTTGTTGGTTTAAAAAACGAACTTGGCTTCTGCCTGTCGGCAGATAGGTATGAATAGATATAAGGCATTGAAACGTCTTATATTATTAAAGATAAGCGTCATAAAAAACCTCTCACATTTCGACAAGCTCAATGACCATGAGAGGTTTTTATTTCTAACTATTCAAACGATACGAATTGATAATGGCTTTTAATTTCTGTTTAAGATCTTCACCAGAGTCATAGACCATTTGCTCATCCGTTGGGAAACGCACTTGCCGTTGTCTTAATAAGGCTATATCGTCTCGGTTTAAGGCTCTTCGGTCCCCTCTAAAGCGACCAAAAACATTTTCAAAGGTAAAGCCACTATCTATGGTAAAGGCATCAATAACTTGGTTTTGTTTTAAATCTTTGTAAACCACATCTGCAATGACTTGAGCTGATTTGATTTGTAATACCTCAAAAAAGCGAGCTCTTACATTTACAATCTTATCTACTTTAATATCATTACCTAAGCTATCCTTGGCAACATTGCCATTCTCATCTAAAAGATATTCCCAACCATCAATAATTTGTTTTTCTCTTAATAGCTGTCTCTCATTTATACGCTCTGGAGATATGTTAATACGCTTTAATTGCAGTTCCATAGCAAAGTCATATTCTATATTATTATCTGTAACAGCGTGGTATGTCGTCCAGAATTGATTAAGACCATAGGTATTAAAATCTAAAAGTTCAGCTTCTAAACGTTGTGGAATGATTTGGTGTGTTTCATTCAATACAGATACATGTACATAGTCCATACCTGTCATATGTGCTTCCTGCATCAAATTTTTAACATCTTCAAAATTTGGGTTTATGCTATTGACATAATCAAATAGACTATAAGCTTCACGTGCATTGAACTTGTCTTCAGTATCCAATAAATCCAAACCTTTATCCATTAAGTAATCTGAAGTTTTATACCTGTATTCTACAAGTACGCTACTATAATCATTAAACTTAAATTTTATGGTTTTTCCATCTATTTTAAGCGGCATAATACGCTTTATAGCATTTTGTCTAGCCTCTAAATCTGCATAACTTTCATAAATGGTTTTGTATAACTCAGGGTTGCCATCTTGTTTAAGATGTGCAATTTGTGCCAGGTCTTTTGCCAAAACTTTATCATAAGCATCTTTTAGCATTACAACATAGTCTTGCTTACGCTTTTTGTCTTTGTTGTTTTCTAGTTTTCTTAGCGCCTCAGAAATGGCATGGTCATAGTTGCCATGATTAATCGCTGTTTCAATTTGTTTTTTGGCACTACAAGATACGAGTACCGAAACAAGGACTGTAAAAAGTAAAAATCGTTTCATAATCTTGTATTTTAGAGGTTATACATAGTATAAACCAATCTTTGTGCCAAAAAAATAAAGCGCTAATGATTAGCGCTTTATGTTTAATGTAAGTAATTAAATATTACTTTTTCTTCTTCGGATTAAAAACAGGTAGTAACTGTGTTTTTACTTGTCCAAAACCAATGCGTACATCATCATTTTCACAATAGCCTCGCATTACTACAGTGTCGTAGTCGTTTATAAATTTACGCTCTGTTCCATCTTTTAGTTTAATAGGTTTAGTGCCTTTCCAAGTTAACTCTAGCATAGAGCCATAAGAATCTGGAGTAGGTCCGGAAATAGTACCACTGCCCATCATATCACCAGCATTTACTGGACATCCATTAACCGTATGATGTGCCAATTGCTGTGCCATATTCCAATACATGTATTTAAAATTAGTTTTACAGACGGTAGTTTCTTTTCCTCCCTTTGGAATAATACCTGCTTCTAAATGAATGTCAAAACTGTGCTTGCCTTTAGTTTTCAGGTAGGGTAGAGGCTCTGGATTTTGCTTAGGGCTCGCTACTCTAAATGGCTCTAAGGCATCTAGGGTTACAATCCAAGGCGACATTGTAGATGCAAAATTCTTTCCTAAAAATGGTCCTAATGGTACGTATTCCCATTTTTGGATATCCCTAGCAGACCAGTCGTTAAATACCACTAATCCAAAGATGTATTCCTCAGCTTCTTCTACAGGAATAGGCTCACCTAGATCGTTGGCATCAGTAGTAATAAATGCCATTTCCAGCTCAAAGTCCACCAATTTACTTGGTCCAAAAACAGGTGTGTCTGCACCTTCAGGCAAAGTTTGTCCTTGAGGTCTGTGAATTGGAATATGCGTAGTTACAATAGAAGAACTACGACCATGATATCCAACAGGAATATGCAACCAGTTTGGCAATAGGGCATTATCTGGATCCCTAAACATGGCACCGACATTGGTAGCGTGTTCTTTACTTGAGTAAAAATCTGTGTAATCTCCAACATGCACAGGCATTTGCATTTCTATTTCATCCAATCGAAAACAAATAATCTCTTTATGCTTGGTATTATTTTTTAATGTTTCATTATTAGAATCAAAAATCTCAGCAACGCGATTACGTACGGCACGCCAGGTTTTACGACCATCAGCAATGAAATCATTTAAGGAATCCTGAAGAAAAATATCATCTGTAAGAGGAATACCATCAAAATAGCCCAATTGGTGTAATGCACCAAGATCTATAGCCGTATCGCCTATTCGAGTTCCTATAGTGATGATGTCCTCTTTAGTAAGAAAGACACCAAAAGGAATATTTTGAATAGGGAAGTCCGAGTATTTGTTAACGTATAACCACGAGGTTCTATTTGGGTCGTTGGCTGCAATTGGCATAATATCTTGTTGATTAAATGTTCATTATTTTCTATTCAAACCTACATAATTTTTAATATTAAAACTAATGTATTCCTTATTTTTGTTTTGATTTAACAAAGACTTTATTTATGCAACGCGACGAACAGATTTTTGAACTTATACAAGCAGAGAAAGAACGCCAAACCGAAGGTATAGAACTTATTGCCTCAGAAAATTTTGTAAGCGACCAAGTGATGGAAGCAGCAGGTTCTGTACTTACCAACAAATACGCAGAAGGTTATCCTGGTAAACGTTACTATGGAGGTTGCGAAGTTGTAGATGAAGTAGAGCAGATTGCCATAGATAGAGCCAAAACATTATTTGGTGCGGCTTATGCCAATGTGCAACCACATTCGGGTAGCCAAGCCAATACCGCTGTTTTCCATGCGTGCTTAAACCCAGGAGATACGATTTTAGGGTTCGATTTGTCTCATGGTGGCCATTTAACACATGGCTCTCCAGTTAATTTTTCGGGCAAGCTATATCGTCCAACATTCTATGGAGTAAAGAAAGATACAGGCTACATAGATTACGATATGTTATCTGATGTGGCTGAAAAAGAGCGACCAAAATTGATTATTGCTGGTGCTTCGGCATACTCGCGCGATATGGATTTTGCCAAGTTTAGAGAAGTTGCCGATAATGTTGGTGCTGTATTATTGGCTGATATTTCGCATCCGTCTGGTTTGATAGCCAAAGGTATTTTAAACGACCCAATGCCGCATTGCCACGTGGTTACAACAACCACTCATAAAACCTTACGTGGTCCTAGAGGTGGCATGATCATGATGGGTGAAAATATTGATAACCCATTTGGCATCACCTTAAAAAACGGAACACTTCGTAAGATGTCTGGGCTTTTAGACTCTGGTGTATTTCCAGGAAACCAAGGTGGCCCATTAGAACATATTATTGCGGCTAAAGCCATTGCTTTTGGTGAAGCCTTAACCGATGAGTTTTTACATTATATGCTACAAGTAAAGAAAAATGCCGATGCTATGGCACAAGCATTTGTGGCTAAAGATTATCATTTGATTTCTGGAGGAACGGATAACCACATGATGCTCATAGACCTTAGAAATAAAGACATTACTGGTAAAGATGCTGAAAATGCTTTAGTAAAAGCAGATATTACAGTTAACAAAAATATGGTACCTTTTGATACAGAATCTCCTTTTGTAACATCTGGTATTAGAGTTGGTACGCCAGCCATTACTACTAGAGGGTTAAAAGAAACTGATATGGCTTATGTAGTAGATTTAATTGATGAGGTCATTAACAATTTTGAAAATGAAACCGTATTAGAAGGTGTTGCTGAAAAGGTAAATGAACTTATGGGAGGCAGACCTTTATTTAATGCTTAAAAAGTTGTGTCATTCTGAACTTGATTCAGAATCTAATAATGTAAACGAGATGCTGAAATAAATTCAGCACAGGCAATTTCAGAATGACAATTAATAATAAAAGCCTTTCAATTTAGTTTGAAAGGTTTTTTATAATTTAAAAATGTTTTAGTCTTCAAAAATTACACTTTCATAAGCACCAATATCAGGAAGTCCATTCGCATCACCTCTTGGATTTCCTAGTATATCGTTTCCAACAGGATCTAATATTAATCCCTCATCATTAGCACCAGAATCTTCACCAATACGCATTAGGTTTTCAAAAGGGTTTTCAAAATCTGGGTCTACGTTTCGGATAATACCATCATAGCGCATTATATCATTAAACATGTAATTTCCTGTGCCTTCTAAATTGGTATTATCAAATCGTATTAAGCAATTGGTGAATTTAAAACTAAATTCATTTCCTTCATTTTCTAACAACAATTCAGGATTATCATTACCATAAATAATACAATTGGTAAACTCAGCTTCGGTCGTATTTGTAAAAACAGTGTTGTTTTCATCAACCACAAAATCATTAAGGAGTAGAGAAGGGAACTGTCTAAAACTGCTATTCCAGTAATTTGCAATGGTGCAGTGAGTGAAATTGTATTTTCCACCTAAAGTACCAGCAAAAGACGATTGCCCAGAGTTGTTAATCACAACATTTTCTGCTGTAATAGATGTTGCGCGTCCTAATAACCCAAAAGCACTGGAATTATAGATTTGGCTATTGGTAATGGTTAACTTGTCATTTGTGTCATCCTGCCCAAATTCTGATAATACACCAATGGTAGCATTTTTAATGGTAGCATAGTTGATACTATTATTTTCGCTACCATTAAACAGCCAAATAGTTCCCCATTGCCCTGGCACATCTTCAAAAAGAGGTTCTAGTCTATCACCTTCAAGAATAACTTCATTTTCTAAAACCTCTTGATCTGTACTTAAATCTCCATTTATATTTAGAGTTCCACCTTCGGTAACAATGATGCCAGAATCTGCATGAAAATGCACACGAGCGCCAGGCTCCATAGTTAAGGTTTGTCCTGCACCAACACCAGCATAGCCATAAATCACATAAGGTTTTTCGTTGGTAAAGGTAAGTTCGTCGTTTTCTAAAAAGCGTCCTTGTAATATAGTTTCGTCTGGCATCCCATCTCCATCTACGTCAAAGGTTAAGGTCTCTATAATACCAGTGTCTTCATCTCTGTTTGCATATATAAATACGGCATCTTTTACCAAGGTTACTAAATCAACATCTTGTTGATTGCTTCCAGAATCGAACAGTATTTTATCTGTGTATAAGAATTGATTTTCTAGGGTAGAGAGCGTAGAAATATCAATTGTAGTTTCTATAAAAATGAATAAACTATCGTTGGCCAAAAGCTCCACATTCTCAAAGAACTTTCCTTCCTGCTCTCCTTCTAAACCTGTAGTACCATCAACATTCATTCTATAAAAAGAATTTACACCGTTTTCTAATTGAATGGTTGGAATTACAATATCATCATCACTTCTGTTGTATACTTTTAGGTTGTATGTGCTAGACCCAATGTTTGTAAAAACAGTATCCAAGTAAACGGTATCTTTTGCAAATTCAAGGTTTCCTGTACTTGGGGAGAATTCAAAGTCTTTACGGCAAGAACTCCAGAATAACAAAACAATAAAACATATAAGGAAGGATAACAATCGCTTCATAAGAGATAAATATAATTTGGCTTAAAAATATAACTTTTGAAGTTATATTTTATTATGAATTATTGCAATTCTCTTGGTCAATTTAGTCTTTTGTAACTTTTTCTTCACCATATTCTTCAAGTAGAATAAGAAATAGTTGACTATTAACAACTAATTCTTCTAGAAGCATCATTTTGTTTTCGTCTTTTAATAACTCTGAACTTATGCCTTTTGCAGAACAAAAATCATAGAAGAGTTTGGCTTTATCCTCTGGTATTTTGAGATTTTCGGTAACCAAGCGCTTGTTGAAGAAAGAACTATCCGTGAATAATGAGTCCATCTGCTTGAAGGTAATGGGCTTGTAGGTTTGTTCCTTTGACCTTTTTCGCTTAAAAAGTTTGAATACTTGACCAATTAAATATATAAAGTCTACACCATACTGGGCATTTGGAGATTGATATAGTCCAGGATTTCTTTTGATATCTTCCTTAATAAGGCTATGAAGGTCTTGGTTATAGGTCTCTTCTTCAAAAACGGGTTGCTTTGGTTCTGACCCAATTTCTACTTCATCGAGCTCGCTTACAATTTCTTCAACCTCAAAAACATTAATATCATCAAAATGTGATTGCTTTACAATGACTTCTAAAGGATGGTAAAAAATAGATTGAAATGAGATCGTGTCATTGACTTTGGCTTCAATACTAAAGTCTCCGTCTTTATTTGTTACCGTAAGGATGTTTTGGGTTTTGTTAAGTACTTTCATGTCTTTAACAACAGATTTTGTGTCGTAAACTTTACCTGATAAGGTTTGAGCAGACAACGTGTAATTGAAAGACCATAAGAGAATGGAAAACAGTAAAAATCGCATAAAAGTTGATTGATGCTTTAAAGAAAAGCTTTATCGGGTAAAAGAAACCTAAGATTAAAAAAACTTTAACCTAAAGAAATGTTAATCAAATAGTGTAGCTATTTCTGTTGGAATCCTGGTTGGCTTTTTAGTTGCTGTACTCATGAAACACCACTTGGTTTCTGATGTTACAATGAGTTTACCATTAGAGTTATTAGTAATTTCTACATGACGAATAGAGGTGAGGCCTACGGATTTTGAAACATAGGTCTTTATGTTCAATTCATCACCTAACAATGCTTCACCTTTATATTCGATATGGTGGCTCAACATTACCCAAAAGTAGTTGTCTAGAATTGTTTTGGATGCATTCTTTAGCCAATGGTCTTCAGCAATATCTTGTACCCACTGCACATAGCGTACATTGTTAACGTGCTTGAGTTGGTCTAAATCGTCCTTAGAGACTGTAATGGTTTTTTCAAAAGTCTGCAAAGCTTGTTTATTGCTTTTTAATTTTCACTTCAAAAAGTTTATCCCAATTTTTACCTGTTACAAAAATGGTCTTGCGCTCAGGATGGTAAGCTATACCATTCAAAACATCTAGTTCATTGTGTTGGGTGACTAATTTTCTGAGTGGCTTAAAATCAATAACCCCTTCTACACCTCCTGTATGAGGGTTGATAATAATAACGCCATTTTTTTGATAGATATTGGCGAATATTTTACCGTCAATCCATTCTAATTCATTCAGGCTTGGGATTTTTCCTTTTTCGGTATAGACCTCAATATGGCTTTCTTCTGAAAGATTTTCGGGATTTAATAGCCATATTTTTTCAGTACCATCAGATTTGTAAAGCTTTTCCCCATCGTTACAAATTCCCCAACCTTCTTTACTTGTACCGTAATTGAAGGTTTTTAGTTTTTCAAACGTATTAACATCATAAATAAAACCTCGTTTTGCTCTCCATGTAAGTTGGTATAACTTTTCGTCTAAAATTGTTAAACCTTCACCAAAAAAGTTATCATCCAAGTCAACATTTTTTAAAACCTCTCCAGTTTCAAAATTTACTTTTCTAAGTTTAGACTCTTTATACTGCCCCGTGCTTTCGTACAATTCACCATTATGAAACTCAAGACCTTGTGTGTAAGATGTAATGTCGTGCGGATAGGTGTTTACAATTTCGTAATTGTATATAGATGGGATTATGTTATTGTAAATGGTAATACTTTTACTAACCGTTTCGGTTTTATCATCATATTTAATTGTAGCAACTAGAGACTTTTCACCCAAAGTTATATTTTCTAGTACTTCATTTTCACCTATTGATTTACCATTTAATTTATAACTAACATTGGTAATATTTAACTTTTTAGGGTTGCTAATGGTAAGGTTTAGTGTATCTCCTAATAATAATGATTTGGTGTTTAGGTCAATAGCTAAACCAGTTTGATTAACCGTATTAGTTTCACCACAATTAATTAAAGCTAGGCTTAAGGAAAGGAGAATGAGGTGTTTGGAAAATTGCATAACTATTTAAAGATTTTCAAGCAAGGTATTAAATAAAATTCAGTTTAAAAATCATTGCGAAAGTATTAAAAGGTTGTATCTTTGCAGCCGGGCAAGTCCTACACAACCAGCTCCTGCTTAATCCTCCAGGACGGGAACGTAGCAAAGGTACGCGGTCGTAGCGGTGTGATGTAGGTAGCTTGCCTTTTTTTATGCGCTAAAATGAAGTATTGAATATTTAAAACTTCGTACTTTTAACTTCCAATTTCTAACTCAATAAAATGGCTAAAGTTGTTTTAATAACTGGAGGATCTTCAGGAATAGGTAAATCGGTAGGTGAATTTTTGCAAGAAAAAGGATTTAAAGTTTACGGAACTAGTAGAAACCCTAAGAATTACCAAAACAGTAAATTTCCTATTGTAGCTTTAGATGTTACCGTACCAGAAACAATTTCAGCATGTATTGCAGCGGTTTTAAAACAAGAAAATCGAATAGATGTTCTAATAAATAATGCAGGCGCTGGTATAACAGGTCCAATTGAAGAAATACCAGATGTAGAAATAAAGCGAAATTTTGAAACCAATTTTTTTGGACCTATCAATGTTATAAAGGCAACTTTACCAGCTATGAGAGCTCAAAATTCTGGTTTAATTATTAACATAACCTCAATTGCTGGTTATATGGGCTTGCCTTTTAGAGGTGTTTATAGTGCTAGTAAAGGAGCTTTAGAAATTATTACAGAAGCCTTTAGAATGGAGCTTAAGGATTTTAATATTGAAATGACCAATGTAGCTCCGGGAGATTTTGCTACAAATATTGCTGCTGGGCGATATCATGCACCTGTTTTAGAAGATTCTCCATATAAGGAAAAGTACGGCTTCTCCTTAAAAATGATGGATGAGCATGTTGATGAAGGTAATGACCCTAAAGAAATGGCTGAAGCTATTTTTAAAATCATAGAAACAAAATCTCCTAAAATTCACTACAAAGTCGGTGCATTTGTGCAGAAGTTTTCAATTTTGCTAAAGCGAGTACTTCCTGATAAAGTCTATGAAAAATTACTGATGAATCATTATAAGCTGTAACTTTTTTTTGGTACGTTATTTGAAGCTTTTGTTTAAAATTAGCTATTATGAAAAAACATCTGTTCCTCATGCTACTATTTTTTGTTTTGGTTTTTAGTTGCGATGATAATCTATGTATTTTCCCAAAAGAGCCTGAGTTACCAAATAAAGAGTTTCCTATTGGCTCAACAGAAAGTTATTATTATGTTGACCTAACTGCAGAAATTAATAACGAACCAAGAGATAATGATTACGATTATTATTTTGATGTTGTGGGCTTACCTTCGGGAATGGATTACTTTATAAATTATAGAACCATAAGTCTTGAGGGAACGCCAGAAGAATCAGGTATTTTTGAAATTACAATTTACCTTGAAGTAGAAGGTCCTTTTAGAAATGATTTTGATGATAATCCTGATGTGTTATGTAATTATGGAACATCAAAAACCTATACACTTATCATAGAATAGGCTACATCATCGTTCTTCGTAATTTGTTAATATATTTTATTGAATTCTTTAGAGTCTTCATGCTTATTAGTTGTAAATTCGCGCCAACTAAAAACACAACAAATCAAATTAATTTTAGATGAAATTTTTTATTGACACGGCCAATTTAAACCAGATTAAGGAAGCTCAGGATATGGGTATTTTAGATGGTGTTACAACTAACCCATCCTTAATGGCAAAAGAGGGAATTACAGGTGTAGATAACATTATGAAGCATTATGTAGATATCTGTAATATTGTAGACGGTGACGTTTCTGCAGAAGTTATCTCTACTGATTTTGACGGTATGGTTAGAGAAGGTGAGGCCTTAGCTGAGTTACACGATCAGATTGTTATTAAGCTCCCTATGATAAAGGATGGAGTAAAAGCTTGTAAATATTTTTCAGACAGGGGTATCAAAACTAATGTAACTTTAGTTTTCTCGCCAGGTCAGGCTTTATTAGCTGCAAAAGCAGGTGCTACTTACGTATCGCCGTTTATTGGTCGTTTAGATGATATTTCTACTGATGGGTTAAATCTTATTTCTGAGATTAGACACATTTACGATAACTATGAATTTGATACTCAAATCTTAGCAGCATCTGTACGTCATACAATGCATGTAATAGATTGTGCTAAATTAGGTGCAGATGTTATGACAGGACCTTTAAGTTCAATCACAGGATTGTTAAATCATCCATTGACAGATATAGGTTTAGAAAAATTCTTGGCAGATTATAAAAAGGGAAATTAAAAATAAACCTAAAAAGAAGATATTTAAGGCACCTTATTGCTTAGCTATGAGGTGCCTTTTTTGTAGCATACTACCAAGCATTTCTGTAAAATCAGATTTAAAGATATTGACATTAGGGTGTAAAATCATTCCGTTTTCATTAACTATAATAGCTTTGTTGAGGTAGTTAACCGCCAGTACTTTTCTAGCTTTTGCAGGATATTTGAATTTGTATTCATTCTTGGTAGGAAAGTCATAATTATTTATAATGCTTTTCCATGATTTATCATCATCAGAATTTAGATTGATTGAAACGAATTCTACCTGTGGAAAGGCATATTTTAAACTTTTAACTTTATAATGGCTGTTTCTATATTGCATCTTAGAATTAGAAGACCAAAAGTAAATGATAGTAGGTTTATTTATTATTGAGTTTAAATTATGCTCAGTATTATCATAGTTTACAATTTCTATGTTTGGTATTGGGTTACCTTGCCTTAGTAGCTTAAGCGAACATACCAATTCTTTTATACTCTCTTTGTCCTCTTCATTCGTGCTTTTAGGTAAGTAGTAATTCAGCATTTCATCAGCTTCAACCTCTGTATGATTATAACTTACGTAGTCTCTAGTTTTATATTTAAGTAGATTATTCTTTATTGTTTCATCAGAAATGATGCTATCTATTAAATCTAATTTAGATTTATTGTAATCCATAGAATGTCTATCAAAGGCACTGTGAAAATCATGTTTTTCGTAATAACTCTGAGCTGCTAGATTATCAATGTGAGAAAACAAAAAACGGTTGTAAGCATATAAATGGCTTAAATGTGCTGCATTATAGTCAACAGATTTTCTGTACTCATAAAAATCTTCAGGTAAATCATTTATGTGTATAAGTTTGTTGTTTCCAAAATAAGCAAAGGGATATATTTCCTTATCTGCATATGAATTGTAGTTGATATTAGTCTCAATTATAGATTTAAATAATTCTGACTCTTCTTTGTCTTGTAAGAAATTATGAAACTTAGTCAACTCTTTTTGGCGTCTCTCTTCAATAAAAGTGTTGAATTCTTCAGGTTCCATTTTAGCATAATGTACTAATTTATTAGCCTGTTGCTCATTTGCTAAATATGTTTCAATGAGGTAGTTGTTTTTTCTTGCTCCTTCACCAGTAAATACTAGAGATTCATCAAAATCATAAGTATTTAATCTAAACATTACACTATCATTTGGTTCTAAAAGAATCAATTGATATTCACCACCATGTGTAAAGGAATACAATCCAGGATGTAAATCTTCAATTTTATAGATAAACCTATTATTGCTGTCCAGGGTTAAGGAATCAACAACTTTCCCATTGGTATTGTATAGAATGATGCTACTATTCTTAGGGTTTACAATTTCACCACCAATATAGGCAAAGTCACCATTATTGTTGGTGCTTACTTTGCATCCAAAAGTCATGGATATCAGTGTTAGTGAAAGTGTAATATATCTAAATAGCATGTCGATTTTACTATAGTTTCCAAACAAAAATATATGATGAAAACCTGAAGTCTTGTTAATACCTAGTTAAATCTTGTTATACTAAGCATTTATTTCGCTCAATCGCTTAATTTTTCTACTTTTGCACTCTCAAAATTCACCTATAAGAAATTTTAGGTAAAAAGAACAAAATTATAAGTTATGTTGTCAGTTTCTAATCTTTCGGTACAATTTGGAAAACGTATCCTTTTTGATGAAGTAAACACCACTTTTAACAATGGTAATTGTTATGGAATTATTGGTGCCAATGGTGCAGGGAAATCTACCTTTTTAAAGATTTTATCAGGGAAAATGGATCCTACCTCTGGTCATGTACATCTAGAGCCAGGCAAGCGTATGTCTGTGTTAGAACAGAACCATAATAAGCATGATGAGGATACTGTTTTAGAAACGGTTCTTAAGGGTAACAAACCATTATACAACCTAAAATCTCAAATAGATGCCTTATATGCAGACTACACGGATGAAAATGCTGAGAAAATTGGTGAACTTCAGGTAGAGTTTGAGGAAATGAACGGTTGGAATGCTGATAGTGATGCAGCAGCAATGCTTTCTAATCTTGGTATTAAAGAAGACTTACATTATTCTTTAATGGGAGACTTAGATGGTAAGCAAAAAGTACGCGTCTTGTTGGCACAAGCACTATTTGGTAATCCTGATGTATTGATTATGGATGAGCCTACCAACGACTTGGATTATGAAACTATCTCTTGGTTGGAGAATTTCTTAGCTAATTACGATAATTGTGTAATTGTGGTATCTCACGACCGTCACTTCTTGGATGCCGTTTGTACGCATATTTCTGATATAGACTTTGGAAAAATAAATCACTATTCTGGTAACTACACGTTTTGGTATGAATCTTCTCAATTAGCAGCAAAGCAACGTGCTCAGCAAAACAAAAAGGCTGAAGAAAAGAAGAAAGAATTAGAAGAGTTTATACGTCGTTTTTCTGCTAACGTAGCTAAATCTAAGCAAGCAACTAGTAGAAAAAAGATGATTGATAAGCTTAATATAGCAGATATAAAACCAAGTAGTCGTCGATATCCAGCAATTATTTTTGAGCGCGAGCGTGAAGCTGGTGACCAGATTTTAAATGTTGAAGGTTTAGCAGCAAGTATAGATGGTGAAGTGTTATTTAAAGATATAGACATTAATCTTGCCAAAGGAGATAAAGTAGTTGTGTATTCTAAAGATTCCAGAGCATCTACTGCGTTTTACGAAATCATAAATGGCAAGCAGAAAGCCGATGCAGGTAAATATGCTTGGGGAGTAACGACTACGCAATCGTATTTGCCATTAGATAATAGTGAATACTTTGACAACAAACTAACCTTGGTAGATTGGTTACGTCAATGGGCAACAACAGAAGAAGAGCGCGAAGAAGTTTACATAAGAGGTTTCCTAGGTAAAATGATTTTTAGTGGGGAAGAAGCTTTAAAAACTGCTGATGTCCTATCTGGAGGTGAAAAAGTACGTTGTATGCTTAGCCGAATGATGATGATGAGAGCTAACGTTGTTATGGTAGATGAGCCAACAAACCACTTAGACCTTGAGAGTATTACAGCATTTAATAATGCGCTTAAAAACTTTAAAGGCACAGTAATGTTAACCACGCACGACCATGAGTTTGCGCAAACCGTTGGTAACAGAATTATTGAGTTAACACCAAATGGTATTATAGATCGTTACATGACGTTTGATGAATATATGG
Source organism: Winogradskyella sp. HB-48 (assembly GCF_049942685.1). Lineage (GTDB taxonomy): Bacteria > Bacteroidota > Bacteroidia > Flavobacteriales > Flavobacteriaceae > Winogradskyella. The sequence continues at coordinate 3,183,138 of NZ_CP187934.1, read as the reverse complement.
GCGATAAAAAGATTAAGGAACAGCGTGAAAAGATGTATGCTGTTGAGGCTTAATCGTTGATTGCTAAATACTAGGAAGGAGCGTCCATCTCAGCTTTTACTTGCTCTACAATAGCAATAGCCTTATCTAATTCATCTTCATGTACATAGATTTCCTGGAAACCTTGATTGAGCGAGCCATAACCAGCTAAACGCTGCGATTCTCCCTCGTCTTTAATAATAGGAATGATACCGTTGTTTTCTAATTCACTCTTAATTCTGGTAATTAAAACAAAATTACCCTCGTATATTTTATTGTATTCAGATGCGTTCATAACTTATGGTTTTAATTGTACTATAAGTTACGAAAAACTTCAAAAAGTTACACCATATTAATTGTTATAATATTTACTGTCCCAAATTGCTGCGCTAAAGTTTTTTCCTGATAAAAACCCATAATAAAGCGTAATAGCAACCATACATTTAAACATAAATAAAAAGATAACTCCGGCATTTGCAGCGGTTTTTTCACCATGAAAAGTACCGTCTGGTATTAATCCTGTTAAAAACATACTTAGAATAAAAACGCAAAACACAAAGTTTTCAAAATTCTTAAAAGGCCACATTAACAGTTTTCTATATGGACTTAAATCATTTCCCCATTTATGAATAAGGTAATAGTAGCCATTGCCAATTGGCGCGAACAAAAGCGGATCATCATAAATTTCTAATTTAAACAGTCTAGAAGGCGCCATGATTTTAAACCCACTTAAAGTTGTATTATGACTTTTTTCTAGCTGTTTAATTTTAGAAATAGCTTCATAAGGTAAGTCCCCTTTAAAAAATCGACTATCCAAAAATCGTAGCCTGTAAGTAATACAGAGTTTTTTAATCTGTTCTACATGATAGATTTTGTCTGATTCTAACAAGTCTATATCGAAGTTGTTTTTTAAGGTATCATTATACTCAGCTAATTTTTCAAGAATCCTTTCATCTTTCTTATTGTCTTGAGTCAAAATATCCTTTACAGCTTTCAAAACTTCATCCTCATTAAAATTTTTGTTTTTGAGTTTATTCAGCTTCTCTTCAAGATTTACATTTTTCAATAACATAAGCACTTTTGTTTTTAAAATTAATAATCATTCTTTTTCATTCCAAGTCTTTAACACTTGTGTTTAATTTTTATATCCTAAAATTCGCCAAAAAGGCACATATATTAAACAAAGTTGATAGCTTTTGTATTGTTTAAAATAATTCTAGATAAACCTACAATAGAAAATGGCTATTGAAAAATAAATAGATAATATATTCTTAACTGAACCGCACTATATAATTTCATAATTTTAAGGAGTAAAAATTTAATCTAAAAAAACCAAAAATGGACAATAAAAACACAAACACATTTGAGCTTAATGAAAGTGATGCAAGTAAGTGCCCCTTTTTAAGTGGTAAACAAACAACTGTCGGAGGTGGCGGTGTAAGAAATAGAGATTGGTGGCCAAACGAATTAAAACTAAATATTTTAAGGCAACATGCTGCTAAATCTAATCCACTTGGTGAAGATTTTGATTACGCTAAGGCATTCAATAGCCTTGACTATGATGAATTAAAGAGAGACCTAACTAAGCTGATGACCGATTCTCAGGATTGGTGGCCTGCAGATTATGGTCATTATGGTGGTTTTATGATTAGAATGGCATGGCACAGTGCAGGTACATACAGAGTTGGTGATGGTAGAGGTGGAGCAGGTACAGGTAACCAGAGATTTGCACCTATTAATAGCTGGCCTGACAATGGCAACCTAGATAAAGCAAGATTGTTATTATGGCCAATAAAAAAGAAATATGGAAACAAGATTTCTTGGGCGGACTTAATGATTTTAGCTGGTAATGTTGCTTTAGAATCAATGGGATTCCCAACGTTTGGTTTTGGTGGCGGTAGAGAAGATATATGGGAGCCAGAGCAAGATGTATATTGGGGAAGTGAAACAGAATGGGGAGCTAATGGTGACCGTTATGGTAATAGTAATAATTATGCAGAGCGTGATTTAGAAGATCCACTAGCAGCTGTAATGATGGGTTGGATTTATGTAAATCCAGAAGGACCAGACGGAAAGCCAGACCCAATGGGTTCTGCTCGCGATGTAAGAGAAACGTTTGGACGTATGGCCATGAATGATGAAGAAACTGTAGCTCTAGTAGCAGGTGGTCATACTTTTGGTAAAGCGCATGGTGCTGCTGACCCAGGAAAATATGTTGGTGCTGAACCTCATGGTGCACCAATGGCAGAAATGAGCATGGGTTGGAAAAACACATATAAAAGTGGTGTTTTAGATGATACCATAACAAGTGGAATTGAAGGTGCATGGACACCAAATCCAACAAAATGGGATGCTGATTATTTTGATGTGCTTTTAAATTACGATTGGGAATTAACCAAAAGTCCAGCAGGTGCACATCAGTGGACACCAACAGCAGAATCTAAAGCACGCATGGCACCAATGGCTGGTGATGCTAGTAAGAAACAAGCCTTAATGATGACTACAGCAGACATCGCCTTAAAGACCGATCCTGAATATTTAAAAATCTCTCAAAAATTCCACAAAGATTTTAAAGCTTTTGAAGATGCCTTTGCACGTGCTTGGTATAAATTAACACATAGGGATTTAGGTCCCAAAGACCGTTATTTAGGTCCAGAGGTGCCAAAAGAAGAACTAATCTGGCAAGACCCGATTCCAAAAGTTAATTATACTTTAAGTGATGCAGATATAGCTTCTTTAAAGAAAATGATTTTAGCTTCAGGATTAACTATTCCAGAATTGGTTAGAACCGCATGGGCTTCTGCTTCAACGTATAGAGATTCAGATAAACGTGGTGGTGCAAATGGTGCTCGTTTAAGACTAGAGCCTCAGAGAAGTTGGAAAGTAAATAATCCTAAAGAATTAGATAAAGTATTTAATGTTCTTGAAGGTATTCAGAAAGAATTCAACGGTACAGTGTCTATGGCTGATTTAATTGTGTTAGCAGGTAACGCTGCAATTGAAGAGGCAGCAAGCAAAGCAGGATATAATATCTCAATACCTTTTGCACAAGGTAGAGGTGATGCGACACAAGAGCAGACAGATATAGAACAATTCAATTACTTAAAGCCTCTAGGTGATGGATTTAGAAATTACATGAATCCAAACTTAGAAGTTAAAGCCGAAGATTTGTTAATTGATAAAGCTAATCTATTAGCATTGTCAATTCCAGAAATGACCGTTCTAGTTGGCGGTATGCGTGTGCTTGGTGCAAACTTTGATAGTTCTAAGCATGGAGTGTTTACTGATAATGTTGGTCATCTTACAAACGATTTCTTTAAAAATTTAGTAGATATGACCTATACATGGAGCGCGACATCCGATGAGGAAAAGTATTTTGAAGGTAGAGACCGTAGAACTGGAGAAATAAAGTTTACTGGAACTCGTGCGGACTTAATCTTTGGTTCTAATACCGAGTTAAGAGCGGTTTGCGAAGTTTATGCTGCGGACGATGCAGAAGAAAAATTTGTAAAGGATTTTGTGGCTGCGTGGACTAAAGTTATGAACGCTGATAGATTTGATTTAAAATAAATAATTGATTAATAGCAAAATCAACCCAAGAAAAGGAATGTGCGATAAATGTGCATTCCTTTTTTAATGAAAACTGATATGAACGAAAACGAACTATTTTTTAGAACAATTCAGGCTGGTCAAATAGAGAATTTAAAACTTCAGTTAGATAGAAATCCAGATTTGGCTAACATAAAAGACGGAAGAGGTTTTACACCACTAATTTTTGCAACCTATTTTGGTCAAGAAGAGATTGCAAAACTACTAATTGAAAAAGGGGCAGATATCAATGCCAAAGATGCTTCGGGAAATACAGCTTTAATAGGTGTAAGTTTTAAGGGCAATAAAGAATTAGTAGATTTATTATTGAGTCATAATGCAGATGTAAATCTTCAGAATAGCAAAGGAACAACAGCATTATCCTTTGCTACGCAGTACAATCAAGAAGAGGTGGTTAAGATCTTATTAAAGCATAATGCAGATGTTTCATTAAAAGATAATGAAGGCAAAAAAGCTAAAGATTATGCCCAAGAAAGGGGATTAGATAATATTCTAAAATTGTTAGAAGCTTAAGATTTAACGAGCTGTTTTATTTTTATTTTAAAAGCAGCAAAAAGTAAAGTAGTAAAAGGACTTAGCCAGTTAAAAATAGCATAGAAAAAATACTCACCAACTCCTACGCCCAAGACACCACTCTGATAAGCACCACAAGTGTTCCAAGGAATTAAAACAGATGTTACTGTTCCGGAATCTTCAAGGGTTCTACTTAGGTTTTCTGGAGCAAGACCTCTATCTTCATAAGCTTTTTTAAACATTTTACCAGGCACAACAAGTGCTAAATATTGGTCAGAAGCAGTAACATTTAGTGCAAAACAGCTAGCAACTGTACTAGCAAATAGGCCAAATGTTGATGTGGCCAAATTCAACAAGGATTTGCTTATTCTAGATAAAGCGCCTATAGCATCCATAATTCCTCCAAATGTCATAGCACAAAGGATTAACCAAATAGTACCTAGCATACCGCTCATTCCTTTCCCAGAAGCGGAAAATAAGCTTTTAAGTGTCTCGTTATCTGTTTTAATTGTGGTACTAACGGTAATAGCATCCATGACTCCCTTATATGCGGATTTTAATGTTAAGGTTTCTACTCCTGCTATCTGGGCAACAATGTTAGGTTGAAAAATCAGAGCAAAAAATCCCCCTAAAAGTGTGCCTACTAACAAGGCTACTAAAGGTGATGTCTTTTTAACTATTAAGAAAATTACAATAGCAGGCACAATAAATAGCCAGCCATTAATATTAAAAGTTTTGTCTATGTCATTTATTAAAACAGAGGTGTCCGCAGCCCCTTCTGTATTTTGTGTAAAGCCTAAAATTATAAAAACTATTAGTGTAATTATAATAGTTGGAACAGTTGTAAGTGTCATATATTTTATATGAGAAAACAGTTCACCACCAGCCATAGCAGGTGCCAGATTAGTGGTGTCACTTAATGGTGACATTTTATCTCCAAAATATGCACCAGATAAGACCGCTCCAGCTGTCATACCCATAGAAACACCTAAGGCTTCACCTATTCCAATAAGGGCAATACCAACAGTGGCGGATGTTGTCCAAGAACTTCCTGTTGCCACAGATATTATGGCACAAATAATAACACAAGCTGCCAAAAATATGGTAGGATTTAAGATATGAAGTCCATAGTAAATCATTGCCGGAATAATACCGCTTATTAACCAAGTGCCAGCTAACGCACCAACCATTAGAAGTATAAGAATTGCTCCTGAAGTAGACTTTATGTTTTCAGCTACTTCTTCTACCATTTGTTCAAAGGATACTTTGTTAAAAAAACCAACAATTGCTGCCACAGCAGCACCAAGTAACAAAACAAATTGATTACTTCCACTTAAAGCATTATCCCCATAAACAAACACGTTGAATGCTAGCATTGCTACCAATGCAATTACAGGAATAAGCGCTTCCAAAATATTAAGTTCTTTGTTTTCTACTATATGTTCATTTTGTGGTTGACTTGGCTTAATATTTTGGTTTTCCATTTAGTGAAATTTAATTTGGTTTAGTTCCGTAATGTTACGATTTTCATTAATGCTATGCAAATACCAATTCTTAAGTACATTTGTATATCTGTATTTTAAAAATTATGGATTCTTTAACCCAAATAGTTTTAGGTGCAGCTTGTGGTGAAGTTGTACTTGGTAAGAAAATTGGCAATAAAGCTATGCTCTTTGGAGCTATAGGTGGAACAATCCCAGACCTAGATGTTTTTGCCGGTGCAATTCTTTATAACAATGAAATTGATGCCATGCTCTTTCATAGAGGGTTTATGCACTCTATTCTGTTTTCAATATTGGGAGCTTTTTTGTTTGGTTGGCTAGTCTATAAACTATCAACACAGGTAAGCGCCTTAATACAACACATCTAAATGATTGGATAAAATTATTCTTTTTGTCTTTATTTACCCATCCAATTTTAGACAGTTTTACACCTTATGGTACGCAATTATTTGCTCCATTTTCAAATTATGGGGTGGCATTTAATAATATAGCAGTAGCAGATCCTTTGTATACTATACCGTTTTTGTTTAGTATGATTATTTTAATGTTTTATAAACGCAAAAGTGAAAAAAGACGATTTTGGTTAAAAGCAGGTATAGGAATAAGTTCTATTTATATGCTCCTAACAATTTTTAATAAGCTTTATATTGATGCTGTTTTTGAATCTTCATTAAAAGATAATGATATAACTTATACAAGGTTCAGTACCCAACCTGCAATTCTAAATAACATTCTTTGGTATGGTATTGCTGAAACAGAGAACAATTATCATGTTGGTTTTTATTCGTTGTTAGATAGATCTAGAAGTTTTTCAGATTGGAAAACTATTCCAAAAATTAGAGCACTCACATCTTCAGAATATAAGGACATTAAAGATTTGGCTTGGTTTAGTAATGATTATTACAATGTTGAATCTTTAGAGAATGAAGAATTTATGTATAGAGATTTAAGATATCCTTTGGTGCAAACAAAAGAAGGCTATAAAGCCATTTTTAACCTAAAATTATTTAAAGAAAAAAACCGCTTAAACATGATGCCTTTTGAACCAGAAATGAAGGATTTTAGTTTTACCATGTCTGCACTTTGGATTCGTTTAAAAGGAAAATAAAAAAAGCCTGATGTAATAATCAGGCTTTTTTATCAATATTTTTAGGCGAACTCTTTTTCTAAAATGTTCAGTTCTATCATGCAATCTCTCATCATTGAGTAAGTGCGCTCAATATCCGCATCTAAGCCAATTGAAAAACGAATAAGTCCATCACTTAATCCCATTTCTGCTTGTTCTTCTTCTGGTATTTCGGAAGATGTAGAACTTCCTGGTGCACTAAATAAGGTTTTGTAAAAACCTAAACTCACTGCCAAATAACCTAGGTTACGCTCTTGCATTAATTCCATCAAAGCATTGGCTTTGTCTAATGAGCCAACATCTATAGTAAGCATTCCGCCAAAACCATATTTTTCATTCATCATAGACTTAAACAGTTCGTGTGAAGGGTGAGATGCCAAACCAGGATAAACGGTTTTTAAACCATCTTTTTCAAATTTTTCAGCAAGGTAACTAGCATTGAGGCTATGTTGTTGCATTCTTATATGTAATGTTCTTAAGTTTTTTAATACAGACGCAGAGCGCAAACTATCCATTGTTGAGCCTAATAACATGGCAGCACCATCATTTACATTTCTTAATTGATTAATAAATTCTTGAGTACCACAAACCACACCACCAACAGTATCCGATGAACCATTAATGAATTTTGTTAAACTATGAATCACTACATCTGCACCTAAATTTGCTGGCGAGATAGATAAGGGTGAAAAGGTATTGTCTACAACCAGTTTTAAGCTGTGCTTTTTTGCAAGTGTAGCTAAGCCTTTTATATCAGCAACTTCGAGCAATGGATTGCTCACGGATTCGCAATAAAGCACTTTCGTTTTTGGTGTAATAGCAGCCTCTACAATGTCTAATTTAGTAATGTCTATAAACGAAGTATTAATTCCCAATCTTGGTGCAAAGTTTTTCAAGAATGCATAAGTTCCTCCATAAATGGTTCTACTGCTTACAATATGTTCTCCGGCTTCGCACAATTGCATTAATACAGGTGTAATTGCTCCCATACCTGAAGCAGTAACTGTTGCGGTTTCTGTGCCTTCCATGGCAGCAAGGGCTTCACCCAAATATAAATTTGAAGGCGAAGAGTGACGAGAGTATAGATAGCAACCATCTGCATTACCTTCAAAGGTATCGAACATGGTTTTTGCAGATAGAAATGTATAAGTAGATGAATCTGATATGGATGGGTTTACGCCACCAAATTCACCAAAATATTGTAAGTCTTGAATGTTGTTTGCAGGCTTAAATTTCATTTTATTGTATTTAATTGGTTTATACAAAATTGAGTATTATTAGAATAAAAATCAATTGTATATTTATTTTAATGAATATTATTCTTTATTTTAAATATATTTTAGAATATTAATCTATATTTTTATTCAAATAATAATGTCTTCCGAAAAATATTAATCAAAATGTTAGATGAAATAGATAAAGAATTGCTAAAGCTTCTTCAAAAAGATAGTAAACAGACCAATAAAGCACTTTCTAATGCCTTAGGCCTTTCCGTTACAGCTGTTTACGAGCGAATCAGAAAGTTAGAAAAAAATGGTATTATCAATAATTATGTTGCACTAATAGATAAAAAGAAGGTGGATAAAGCTTTTGTTGCGTTTTGCCATGTGAAGTTGGTACAGCATTCTCAAGATTATGTTATGAAATTTGAGAGAGAAGTTCGTAAATTAGACGAGGTTCTAGAGTGTTATCATATTAGTGGTGATTATGATTACTTACTAAAAGTATTGGTTGAGGATATGGAGGCATTTCGAGATTTTATGGTAAAGAAGCTCACCAATATAGATCATATTGGTAGCACACATAGTATGTTTATGATTAACGAAGTGAAGCACACCACAGCAATAATATTGTAATATGCAAAGCTTAAGATATAGACTAGTTGAGTTTTTCATAGTGTTTATTTTAATACCGATAAGTTTTGTATTGGAATTTCAACTATGGATTAAACTACTGATAGGATTGTTAGGTTTTATTTATGTGGTTTATGTTCTTCTTAAGGTTGAAAACAATAAGTTCAAGATTAGGCAGCATATTAATTGGACTCAATTTTGGCAAAGAACCTTTATAAAATTATTCGTAGTAGCCATCATTACTACAATATATATGTATGTGGTAGACTATAAAAACCTATTGATTGTTATAAAATCAAAACCTATGTTATGGGTGGCAATCTTGTTTATATATTCTGTGTTTTCGGTATATCCACAAGAATTGGTCTACAGAACGTTTTTCTTTCAACGTTATGAATCTTTATTTAGAAGTAATGCCTTGTTTATTTTAGTAAATGCAGCCTTGTTTTCTTTGGCACATATATTCTTTAGAAATATTCTAGTTATGGTACTCACATTTGTTGGTGGCATTCTGTTCGCTCTTACCTTTAAAAAAACGAAATCAACCTTATTGGTGTCCATTGAGCACGCTATTTATGGTAGCTGGCTGTTTACGGTTGGCATGGGCGAAATGCTAGGTTTCCCAAATTAATTTAATAGCTTAAATTTGTCCTATGAAGTACACCCAAATTAAGAAGCTTTACGATTATATTTTCAAATCTTATGATAAACCATCTCTTGAAAAGCACATAGAGAAGATTATTGAGATGGATAAGTTTCTTCCTTACAGTTCTACCTTTTTCTGTATTACCAATACCCAAGAATTAGCTTTTGAATACATAAGCAAAAACTTTAAGGCTTGCCTTGGGTTAGATGCTGATGAGTTGAAGGCTAAAGGTATGCGTTACTTCTGGGGTAGGATACACCCAGATGACATAGAATCTTGGTTAAGTGCCTTAAATTCTCTAATGGAATTTACCCTACATGAAATACCACTGGAAAAACGCCAAGATGCCAGCTACACATGGAATTTTAGATTTAAAAATGCACAAGATGTATATGTAAATATTGTTCAAAATACAACACCCCTGGTATTTGATAGTGAAAACAAGCCTATCATTGGGTTAGCACATTATACAGTATTGCATCCAGATGTGAGTCTTCAAGTTACTGCATCTGCTAAACTGCTGAATTCAAATAATGAATACGAAACAGTCTACTTTAATAGCTTTTCACAAAAACTTTTGCATGATGGTATTACCAATAGAGAACGCGATGTTATAAGATTATTAATATTAAATAAATCAAGTAAGGAAATTTCTGAACAATTAAATATTAGCCCTCATACTGTGGATACGCATCGTAGAAATATTCTAAAAAAGTTAAACATTTCATCTACAGGCGAATTGGTTGGTATGCTAAAATTACACCCTAACTTATTATAATTAAAAAATACTCATTTTGAGTATTGTGATACTCATAGTTATTGCAGAGATTTGTATTGCTATTAACTTTTAGGGAATAAAAGTCCATATTAATTAGATTATTATCTATTAATTTTGGACTTTTTTGTTATTGGGTACCATATGAAAATTAGTCGCTTACTTTTCGTTAAACATTAATCTATATTGTATTTTTGTACTTCACAAAAGGATGGATGAGACTACTATTTGTTGTATTTTTTTTTGTTTGTTGCAATCTTAATGCACAGCAAAACCCAATTGGTATAAAAATAGGTGGTAACTTCGCAAGTCTTTCGGGTGATGGTTCATCAGATTTATCATCTTTAGTTAATTTTCATGCAGGATTTTTTATGGAGATTAATTTAACTAAAGATGTAAAAGTTCAACCAGAATTGTTATTTACGGTTTATGGTTTTGAACTCAGTGGAGGAGAAAATAAAAGTGTAAGATTGAATTATGTTGCTTTACCTGTGATGGCAAAATATTTTTTGTCAGAAGCTTTTAGTTTTGATGCAGGACCACAGGTAGGTTTGTTGGTAACGGCAAAAAAAGGAACAGGTTCTCTAGCAGATGTAAAAACAGATTTTTTTGATAGGGATTTTGGAATTAACCTTGGTGCAAGTTATGCAATTTCCAATAAAGTTAGTACGTCTTTGCACTATTACATTGGTTTAACAGATGTTACCAGAGTAGAAACCAAAAATCAAAATAGAGCATTTCAATTATCATTACAATTTAAAATAAAATAAAACATATGAATTCTTACGATGTAGCAGTAATAGGTTCGGGTCCTGGTGGATATGTAGCAGCAATACGTTGTGCACAACTGGGTATGAAAACTGCAATTATTGAAAAATATTCCACGCTTGGAGGTACCTGTTTAAATGTAGGATGTATTCCAAGTAAAGCTTTACTGAGTTCGTCTCATCATTACGAAGAGGCTACTAACCACTTTGAGGAGCATGGTATAGAAATACCTGGTGAGATTAAAGTGAATCTCGAAAAGATGATAGCGCGCAAACAAGCTGTTGTAGACCAAACAACAGGTGGTATAGATTTCTTGATGAAGAAAAATAACATTGATGTTTACGAGGGCTTAGGATCTTTTAAAGATGCAACACATATAAAAATTGAAGGTAAAGATGCTGGTGAAATTGAAGCCAAAAACATTATAATCGCAACAGGTTCTAAGCCATCTAACTTACCTTTTATCACTTTGGATAAAGAACGAATCATTACATCTACTGAGGCCTTAAAACTAAAGGAAGTACCAAAGCATTTAATCATTATTGGCGGTGGTGTTATAGGTTTAGAATTAGGCCAAGTCTATCGTCGTTTAGGTGCAAAGGTTACCGTAATTGAGTATATGGACAGAATCCTCCCAACCATGGATGCTGGTTTGTCTAAAGAGCTTAACAAAGTTTTTAAAAAGGCCAAATTCAACATAATGGTCTCTCACAAAGTACAATCCGTGGAGCGCAAAGGTGATGAGGTTATCGTTAAAGCCGAAAACAAAAAAGGAGAAGTTGTAGAATTTAAAGGTGATTATTGTTTAGTGTCTGTAGGTCGTCGTCCTTATACAGACGGTTTAAATGTGGAAGCTGCAGGTGTAAAATTAAACAATAGAGGTCAAGTAGAGGTGAACGAACACTTACAGACTAATGTATCAAACATTTATGCCATTGGTGATGTAGTGAGAGGAGCTATGCTAGCGCATAAAGCTGAGGAAGAAGGTGTGTTTGTTGCTGAAACTTTAGCAGGACAAAAACCGCATATCGATTACAATTTAATACCAGGAGTTGTATATACATGGCCAGAAGTGGCTGCTGTGGGTAAAACCGAAGAAGAATTAAAAGAAACTGGCACTGAATATAAAGTAGGGCAATTCCCTTTTAGAGCCTTGGGTAGAGCTAGGGCAAGTGGAGATATTGATGGATTTGTAAAAATCTTAGCCGATAAAACTACAGATGAAGTATTAGGAGTGCATATGATTGGTGCACGTTGTGCGGATTTAATTGCAGAAGCCGTAACAGCAATGGAGTTTAGAGCCTCTGCGGAAGATATATCTAGATATTCTCATGCGCATCCAACATTTGCAGAAGCTGTAAAAGAAGCAGCTTTAGCCGCAACGGATGATAGAGCTTTGCATGTTTAATATAGAAATATTATCATTCTGAATTCCTGTCTGCCGACAGGCAGGTATTTCAGAATAAAAAAAGCGAACAAAATCTGTTCGCTTTTTTTATTATAATTCTTGAATCAAATCTACTACTCTTAAACGTTTGGCATAACTATCTTCATTAACATCACGTACAAAACAATAGGCACTAATATCTTCGTTATCTACTTTTTCTTTGAGTTCTTCAACAGTACAAGGACCAAATTCTTTAGATTTTGAAATGTAAAAAAACTCGTGTTTATGTATAACTTTACTAACTTTCTTTTTGTACTTCTCTTTTAGATAAGTTTGAATATCTTCTATGGAATTTAAGTCTTCAGAGTAATTTGTAGTATTAATGTATAATGCAAATTCTTCTTTATCCTGATGATTTAAAACTAAAATATCATCATCTTTAAAATAGGCCTTAACGATTATTGTACCATCTTCAGTCTCTATAGTAAAAATATTTTGTAGGCTTAAAGCCCACGAAGTCCTTATAACGGTGTCTTTTCTTTCTATTTCTAAAATGTTGTTATCTCTAAAGGTGTAAACCTCTTTCTTTTTAGTAATACCATTGACCAAAACCCATTGCTGATTGATAAAATGAGAATTATGATGACGCTCAAAATCGAAAGGTTTTAAATTAGGAATGGTATTATGAAGATATGCACTCATAAAGTGGTTAATATGAATAGTCTAGAGACTATGATAACGATAGATTTGGACTTTTATTTATCTAAATTTAAAAATTTCTTAGATGATTAAAAACTTCTCTTGTATAACTTCGATTAATAGTTGGCTCAATTCGACTAAATGTATCATTTTCATCATAATACATCAGAAAATTTGAGTTTTGAGTTTTCAAATTCTGTAATTTTGTAAAAATATTCTTATGGAAGAACTAACACTCACAACTCCAGCACTTTTATTTTCAGCAATTTCTCTAATTATGTTGGCTTATACTAATCGGTTTTTAGCCTATGCGGCAATAATAAGAAACCTTAGTGATAAATATTTAGAACGAAAGGAAGCGGTATTGATGCGACAAATTAACAACCTAAAACTAAGATTGAATCTTACACGTTGGATGCAAATTTTAGGTATTTCTAGCCTTTTGCTATGTGTATTAACAATGTTCTTAATTTATATAGATCAACATAATGCAGCTATCTGGATCTTTGGTTTAGCATTGTTGCTGCTCATTTTGTCATTGGCATTTTTAATTAGAGAAATTCAAATTTCAACATTAGCGTTAGAACATCATCTTAACGATATGGAGAATCAAATAAGTAAATAAGATTTTTTTTAAATTTATTAGTGACCTATCAAAAAACTTTGTGTCTTAAACCTATAACCAACCAAGTTAAAATAGAATTTACAAACAAAATTGACCGAAGACGCAATTCATAGCCTAACCGATGAAGCGCTTGTAGAAGCAATCGTAAAAACTAATGACACAATGTTGTTTGAGGTGCTGTACGATAGATACGCTACTATGGTGTATAATAAATGCTATGGCTTTGCTAATGGAGTCGATGAAGCTAAAGACTTAACTCAAGATGTGTTTTTGAGAGTCTTTATTAAATTAGCTAGTTTTAAGGGTAAATCTAAATTTTCAACTTGGCTTTATGCATTTACATATAACCATTGTGTAAACTATGTAACGAGAAATACAGCTAAGAAATTAGAAAAAAAGTCTGTAAATTCAGAAAGTGTTGATATACAAAATTTAGGTGAAGAAGTTGATTCTACTCGCGAGTTTGAAAATATGCGAGTAGATAAGTTAAAGGAAGTGATGGAATTGATTTCACCAGAAGAAAAAATGATATTGTTACTAAAGTATGAAGATAATTTAAGCATAAAAGAATTGTCGGAAGCTTTAGATATTGGTGAAAGCGCAGTTAAGATGCGTTTAAAAAGAGCAAAAGAAAAACTCGTGCACAAGTACGAAAATTATACGAAAGATGGAAAATCCATTTAAGCAAATAAACCAGCCTTTAAAAGAGGTTCCAGCGGAGCTTAAAAGCAAAGTTATGCATGACATTGCCATGGCGAAGCTATTTATGGAGTTGGCTGAACTGTTCTCGTATAATATTGGTCATATCATAGATAGCGTAACAGCTAGTAGAAAAAAAGATTAAATACTTAATATACCCTAACAGTTAAAGAATAAGTATGGACAAGGTAAATGAATTTTCAGATGTAGCTATGAAATCTCTAACTAATATCTGGTTTGAGATTACAAAAATATTTCCAAACATTATAGGTGCTTTCATAGTGCTCATAATCGGATGGATTGTAACCAAACTAGTTGTTAAGGTCATAAAGAAGGTGCTTAAAATTGTTAAGGCTAACAAGCTAGATGACAAGTTAAACGATATAGAAATTGTCGAAGGTAAAAAACTAAATTTTGATACGGTTAAGGTGATTTCTAGCCTTGTAAAGTATTTGATGTATATCATAATATTTGTTACAGCTTCAGATATAATGGGCTTAGATATTATAACTGAGCAGATAAGCAATTTACTTTCCTACATACCACAATTATTAGCAGCAATAGTGATTTTTGTAGTAGGATTATTGTTTGCGAATTTTGTTAAGAATGGACTAAAATCACTCTTCGAGTCTATGGAACTCTCTGGTGGTAAAATGATTAGCCAAGTAGTATTCTTCCTAATGCTAACATTTATAGCAATTACTGCCTTAAACCAAGCAGGTATAGACACAGAGATAATTACCAATAACATTAATATGATTATAGCTGCTTTCCTTTTAGCATTTGCAATTGCATTTGGATTAGGGGCAAGAATAGTTGTTGGTAAGTTAATGCATACCTTCTATGCAAGAAAAATGTTTGAAGCGGGTCAGAAAATTACTTTTAATGGAGAAACATATTCTGTTGATGAAGTAAAGAGTGTATCGGTGATTTTAAAAAATTCAAAAGGCAGATTAATAGTACCAATAAACGATTTAATGGATAATCAAGTACAAGTGCAGGATCAACTATAAGGTTAGGGTTATAGATTTTATGTTACATAAAATGCGATCCTGCAGTACTTGACGTATAAAGATAACCTCTTCAAATTTTGAAGAGGTTTTTTAGCGCTTTTTCTTATTGCGTTTATTGTAGTTTTTGTCGCCTCTTGTTTTAGGCTTCTTGTACTTCTTTGCAATCTCCCTTCTGTAAGAGCCACCAAGATTTACCTTTTTGTTTTTCTCTTTCTTTTCATGAAATGCAGGTCCAGCTATATCTTCAACACCACGTTTTGTCGGGTTATTACGTTCTTTGATTTGCGGTCGTTCTTCTTCAATAAGATCGGTAGATATTGTAACATCGTCTGGAAGTTCAATCAAATCAATCTCCATTTGCATTAAAGCTTCTATACGTTCTTTAGCTTCTTGTTCTTTTTCGGTAGAGAATAGTAATGCATTGCCTTGTTTTTCTGCACGACCTGTTCTACCAATCCTATGCATATAGTTTTCAGGATAATCAGGTGTATCAAAATTGATTACGTGTGTAACATCATCAATATCTAACCCTCTTGCCATTACATCAGTGGCAACTAAGAGTCTATGTTCACCTTCGCTGAATTGTTCTATACTTCGTAATCTATAATTTTGAGTTTTGTTAGAATGAATTACACAGCTTTCACCAGGAAAAAGTTCTTCGAGCTTTTCGAACAATCGATCTGCCATTTTTTTGTAAGCCACAAAAATTAGAACTCTAGAAAAAGCATCCTTATCGCTCAATAAATGTTCTAAGAGATTTACTTTAGTATAAAAGTTAGGAACATTATAGCGTTCTTGTTTTATATTCTCTAAGGGTGTTCCTGAAACAGCAATTTGAATCTTAGTGGGATTGATAAAAAAATCTGTTATCAATTCATCTACATCTGCTGTCATTGTTGCCGAAAACATTATGTTTTGTCTGCGTTCTGGAAGAATATCAAAAATATTCATCAGTTGATGTCTAAATCCTAAATCTAGCATTACATCAACCTCATCAATCACCAATTTCTGAATAGATTTAAGTTGTAAAACTCTACTTACAGCGAGATCATATAATCGTCCCGGAGTAGCTACAAGTATATCTAAACCTTGAGCTACGGCCTGTTTTTGTGTGTTAATATTTGTACCTCCATAAACGCCCAAAACACGATTGTTGATGTATTTGGATAGTTTTTCAATTTCACTAACGACTTGTACAACCAATTCTCGTGTAGGCACCAAAACCAATACTCTTGGATTATCTTGTCTAGAGTATTTGAGGTGACGTAAAATAGGTAGCATGTAGGCAAAGGTTTTACCAGTACCGGTTTGTGCAATACCAACCACATCCTTACCAGAGGCAATAATGTTAAAAGCTTCTGCTTGGATTGGAGTAGGGTTTTCAAAACCCAAGTCTTCAATAGCGTTATATAAGGGTGTATTTAGATTTAAATCTTGAAAAGTCACAGATATAGATTTTGTGCAAAGCTACTATTAATAATCTATATCAGTTTAACAAATTAGAATTAAGCGTTATGCTGTATGTTGCTTTAAAAGATTTTTTTGGTTCTAAAGTCACAATGCCTTCTTTCTCTTTTATTAGTTGATTGGTGTTTTCGGCATCTGCAATGCCTATCCATGGCTCAATGCAAACGTAAGGAGCATTAGGTTTTGCCCAAATGCCCAGAAAAGGAAAACCTTTAAAATTAACCTTCAAAATTTCACCTTTGTCTTTATGTTTTAAAGCTACTTGTCTCGATTTTAAATCCTTAAAAATTAATGCGTCCTCATTAAAAAGATGGCCATCTAAATTTATAGTTTTAGCACTGTCAAAAACTGCTTTTGTTTTCTTTGTGACCAATCCAGTTGCCATATTTAGTAAATGGGATTTACTATTCTCTCCTTTCTCAAATTCTAAAAAGTAATCCGTATATGTATCCCCTTCAAACAAGGAGCAAGCAAAAGCAGGATGACCTCCCAATGAAAAATACATCGTCTTATCGTCTTTGTTTTTTACCTTATGATGTATTAAAAGTTCATTTCCTTTAAGCTCATACGTAATTAAAAATTCAAATTCAAAAGGGTAAATAATTCTTAGCTGATCATTTGATTTTAGTTGAAATGTAGCTTTAGAATTTGTTTTAGACACAACTTCAAAATTGTCATTGGATCTAACAAAACCATGCTTCGGCATACTGTATTTTTTGCCATTATAGATATAACTATCCTCTTTCATGGCTCCAATAATAGGGAACAAGTTGGGTGCATGACTACCCCAAATATTCGGGTTCGCCTCCCAGATAAACTCAGTATTGTTTTTTACGGAGCGTATACTACATAACTCAGCTCCCTTTTTTTTGATGTCAATTTTAAGTTGGTCGTTTTCTAAAAATGGCATTGTTTTTATTTTTATTGAAATATACAATTCTTCTATTGCCGAAAAAGTATTCTCATTATTTTTGCCAAATTAATTTTTCCTTTTGAGAACATCCTATAAACATGTCATAAAAAATTCTGAAGTTTTTAAACAACGGTTGTTGTCTTGGGCACAACAATTTGATGATGTGCTTTGGTTAGATTCTAATAGTTATATTGATAAGTACACCACTTATGATGCTATTTTAGCTGTAGATGCTTTTACGAGTTTACAAACGGATGATGTAAATGCTTTTGAGCGCTTAGATGACTACCAACAAACCACGAAAGATTGGATTTTCGGTTACCTCACTTATGATCTTAAAAATTCAGTTGAAGATTTAGAATCACATAATTACGATGGTTTAGAATTTCCCGAATTGTATTTTTTCCAGCCTAAAAAACTAGTTTTTATAAAAGGGAATGAAGTCGAGTTTCAGTATTTAAAAATGGTTGATGATCAGATCGAAGATGATATTAATAACATAAAGAATTGTCATTGCGAGGAACGAAGTGACGTGGCAATCTCTTATAATCCGATTAAAATAAAACTAAGAATTCACAAAGACGACTATTTTGAGAAAGTCAACAAAATGTTAGCCCATATTCATAGAGGCGATATTTATGAGGCTAACTTTTGCCAGGAATTTTATGCTGAAAATTCAGCAATCAATCCATTGGAAACCTACAATCGGTTAAATCAAATTTCAAAACCTCCTTTTGCTACTTTTTTTAAGACGTTTGATAAATATTTAATGTCTGCTTCGCCAGAACGTTATATCAAAAAGATCGGAAACAAGGTCATTTCCCAACCTATTAAAGGAACAGCAAAACGCTCAGAAGAAAAAGCAGAAGATCAAAAATTAGCGAAGGACTTAGGAAATGATCCTAAAGAACGAAGCGAAAATATCATGATAGTAGATCTGGTACGAAATGATTTATCGTATACTGCAACTAAGGGCAGCGTTAAGGTTGAGGAATTATGCAAGGTCTATTCTTTCTTGCAGGTGCATCAAATGATATCAACTATAACTTCAATAATATCAAATGATACACACCCTGTAGAGGTCTTAAAAACTACGTTTCCTATGGGAAGCATGACCGGTGCGCCAAAAATTTCAGCAATGAAAATTATTGAGGATTTAGAAGAAACGAAACGTGGCTTATACTCAGGTACGGTAGGTTATTTTTCACCAGATGGAGACTTTGACTTTAACGTCATCATAAGAAGTATAATTTACAATGAGACTCAAAAATATATTTCCTATTCCGTCGGCAGTGCTATTACTGCAATGAGCAACCCACTCAAGGAGTACGAAGAGTGTTTGATAAAGGCCAAGGCAATGCGAGAAGTTTTAGAGTGTTAAACTTTAGTTTATAACGCAACCTTTATGCAGATTTATCATCTAGGATAAAAAATTAAATGAAAATGAAGAGAAATCTAAAATTTTTATTATTGTCACCTTTTCTAATGGCCATACTTTGCGAACCAGAAAATGATATTTGTGGAGTAGACAATCCTGAGAGTTATATAGTCAATGTTGAAAATATAGCTGAAACTTACCAACAAAGCGAAACAATTTGGCTTAATGCACGCACTACATCTATGCTAATGGATTTTTGCACAGAAATACAAGAACCAGAACTTATAACTGATGCTGAAGTATTTATTGATGGCCTTTTTGTATTAAAACTCAATAATCTATCTGGACTTAATGCAGAGGTATTTAATGAGGCTGAGGTGATATACGATATAGGTGAGCCCTATAGTTTTAATAGCTGTTCTAATGCCATTAATTATATACCAGAATTAACAGATGACAGCGAATTTTATAACTACCGTTTGGGCATTTCCATCACTACACCTGGAGATTATTGTATTGTAAATGCTAGAAATAGTTATTTCAATTTAGATGAAGAGAACAATGCCAATATCTTTGATAGCTATAATACATTAGAAAATAGAATACGTTTTCAAAATTGTGGTAATACCTATACACGAGATGGCACGGATGGTTTCTACTTTTTTAGTATTAATTAATCTTGGAAGTAGCATTTACTCTATATGCGTTCTAAAGCTCTTTTTAACACGCTCGAAAATTAATTCTATCCTAGATGTAGTGATGTTCTTTATTTTGGCAATTTCATCAAATTCTAGATTACCGAATATGTATAAATCAATAATATTTGAAATATTTATTGGCAACCAACTGTAAAATCGGCTAAAGACTTTGGGTGACTGTTTGGTTGACAAATCTTTAACCTCAAAAGCATTCAGAATAGAGGTTTCCTTATCTTCATAGAGATAAAGCTCGTTGTCCATGTCCTGTCTATAAGAAATATCATTAAGTTCAGTGTTCAAAATTAAATCTAAATCAGCGTCAACAGTATAATCTTCACCAAGTTTTGCAATTTCATTTTTGCGGATATCATCTGTACTGATGGTGTTTTTATGAAAAACTTCTTTTTTAAATAGTTCGTTCATGTAATTGTCTACTAGCTTAAAAAGCTCGAGTCTCACAGCTGAATATTCTGCTTCAATATTAAAACCTTTACTATAAAGTGTAATGATGCATTCATCGATTATGCCATTTGAAGAATACATATTTTTAGGTAAAATACCTGTAGATTCAGCAATATAAATTCTGTGTTTTACATAAGGATGCAAATGCTGTACTGCGGTTAGCACTTTTTTATCAAAAGTAGTTTGTGCAGATTTTGCCGAAAGTTCTTTTATTGTGCTCATAACCATAGTTTTTAAATTACTTCTTTAAAGTTACCAATAATAGAGTGATTCCAATATGATTTTTATCATTTTAACGTAATTGTTAGAGTAGTACATTATCGTATCTTTACATTATGCTAAATGCTTTCAAAAACCATACTGAGGAACAATTTCCCTTTCTAAAAAATTCTCGTTTAGTCATTGCTATTTCTGGTGGCATAGACAGTGTTGTATTAGCGCATCTATGTCATAAACTCAATTTTGATTTTGCCTTAGCACATTGCAATTTTAATTTAAGAGGAAATGAAAGCGATGCAGATGAAGACTTTGTTTTAGATTTAGGTGAACAGTTAGATGTTGAGGTGTTTGTTCAGAACTTTGATACTCAGGTCTACGCTGATGAGAATAAATGTTCTATACAAATGGCAGCACGAGAGTTGCGATATGATTGGTTTTATGAATTAGCACAACAACTAAACTTCGATTACATCTTAACAGCGCATCATGCAGATGATAATCTCGAAACCTTTTTAATCAATTTCACCAGAGGCACAGGACTCAACGGATTAACAGGAATTCCTGAATTGAATGGAAACATTGCCAGGCCATTATTGCCATTTTCTAGAGAAACGATAGAAGCATACGCTAGAAGTGAAAAAATTAAATGGCGAGAAGACAGTAGTAATTCATCTCGAAAATATTTAAGAAATAAGTTGCGCCACGAAGTTGTTCCAATTCTTAAAGAGATTAATCCACAATTGTTAGATAGCTTTCAGAACACGCTGCAACATCTGAATGATACAGCAGATATTGTAGAAGAAAGTCTTAATGCTCTAGCTAAAAGAGCCATTAAGCATATAGATGACAACCATATAACGTTTAAAATTTCAGAATTCAAAAAAGTAAATAACCCAAAAGCTTACTTGTTTGAAATGTTTAAGGATTATGGATTTTCTGAATGGGACGATGTTGTTAATTTGCTTGATGCTGAAACAGGAAAATATGTAAGGTCAAGCACACATAAACTTACCAAGTATCGCGAATTTCTGATTCTAACAAATTGTCATTCAGAACTTGTTTCAGAATCTCAAAGTGAGTTGTTTTTCACAAAGTCAGATATCGAGGTAGGTAAAGTTCAAACACCAATCGGTAATTTGTTTTTTGATGAAGCTGAGGCTTTAATGGACAATTCTAAAACTACAATTTACGTAGATGCAGAAAGGCTGAAATATCCGTTAGAACTCAGGCCATGGCAAACAGGAGATGTTTTTCATCCTATTGGTATGAAAGGAAAGAAGAAAGTGAGTAAATTCCTAAAAGATGAAAAGTTAACACCAATTGAAAAAGAGAGCACTTGGGTTTTAACTTCAGAAAATAAAATAGTTTGGATTGTCGGAAGAAGAGCAGATGAACGTTTTAAGGTTACAGGCCAAACAAAGAATATTTTAAAAATAGAATTAAAATAATTTTGTCAGGCTGAGCGCAATCAAGCCTAATTTAGTAGATATGAATTTAATACTAAGAGGAAACATCGTAGATATAAAAAACCGAAGCATCTACAAAGGAGAAATCACTATTAGTAATTGTAAAATAGTGTCTATTGAAAAAAAAGACTGCAAAGAAAATCACTACATCTTACCGGGTTTTATAGATGCACATATCCACATCGAAAGCTCCATGTTAGTGCCAAGCGAGTTTGCAAAGGTGGCTGTAAAACATGGTACGGTAGCCACAGTTTCCGATCCACACGAAATAGCCAATGTACTTGGTGTAAAAGGTGTGGAGTTTATGATAGAAAACGGAAAACAAACACCATTCAAATTCAATTTTGGAGCACCAAGTTGTGTGCCAGCCACAAGTTTTGAATCGGCTGGAGCTGTTATAGATTCCGATGAAATTAAAAGCTTAATGGCAAATCCAGATATTAAGTATCTCGCGGAAATGATGAATTATCCTGGAGTCATTTACGACGATGTTGAAGTTTTAAAAAAGATAGAGTGGGCAAAACATTACAACAAGCCAATCGATGGACATGCACCAGGTTTGCGAGGTGAGGATCTAACCAAATATATTTCTGCAGGTATTTCTACCGATCATGAGTGTTTTACCTATGAGGAAGGTATAGAAAAACTTCAAAAAGGCATGAAAGTCATCATAAGAGAAGGTAGTGCTGCCAAAAATTTTGAAGCATTGATAGGCTTGCTAGATGAATATTACCAAAATATGATGTTCTGTAGTGATGATAAGCATCCAGATGATTTATTGGTAGGACATATTAACCAACTTTGTGCCAGAGCTGTAGCCAAGGGCAATGATGTTTTTAAAGTCCTTCAGGCGGCTTGCGTTAATCCTGTGAAACATTACAATTTAGATGTTGGTTTGTTGCAAGTTGGAGATACAGGAGATTGTATTGTGGTTGAAGATTTAAAAGATTTTAAAACTCTACAAACCTATATAAATGGAGAGTTGGTTTATGATTACGGTGAATCTAAAATTAAGCATGTCAACTTCGAAAACTTAAACAACTTCAATACCAACAAAAAAGCGGTTGAAGATTTTAGAGTTGAATCTAATGCGAAGCAAATCCGAGTGATTGAATGTTTAGATGGTGAATTAGTTACTAATGAAATCATTGAAAATACGACTATTAAAGATGGGAATCTAGTCTCAAACACAGAAAACGACATCTTAAAAATGACGGTCGTAAACCGTTATCAAAACGATAGGCCAGCTATGGCGTTTATAAAGAATTTTGGCCTCAAAGAAGGTGCAATTGCGAGTTCCGTTGGTCATGATTCCCACAATATTATTGCGATTGGAGTATCTGATGAGGCTATTTGTAATGCAGCCAATCTTATTATTGAAAATGAAGGTGGCATTTGTGCTGTCAGTGATACACAACAAAAAGTGGTGGCATTGCCAGTTGCAGGTATTATGAGCGATAAAGAAGCCGAAACCATTGGGAAACAATATGCAGATTTAGATAAGATGGCGAAACAAATGGGTAGCAAACTACATGCACCATACATGAGCTTGTCATTTATGGCCTTGTTGGTAATACCATCTTTAAAACTGAGTGATAAAGGTTTGTTTAATGGAGGTAAGTTTGCGTTTACATCCATTGAAGTGTAAATATTTTACTTTTCTTAAGTATTAAATTAATTACTTTTGGAAAAAACTTGTTGGTTATGAAGAATTTATTATTGGTATTAGCCCTGTTAACATTTAGCTTTTGTTTTGGGCAATTAGAGCCAAAACCTTTTGTCACCGTTGGTGGTAGTGGCGATTATACTAATCAGCCTTTTGTGCCACAAGCAAAATTTTCACGTACGCAGACTTTATATTATCCAGAGCAAATTAAGTTTAATGGTGAAATTACAGGATTAAGATTTTTCACTGCATTTTCAAACCCAACAACCTCACCAGCACCCAATACGAGTATTATTGTAAAAATAGGCCATACAACAAAAGAAGAATTTGAGCCTGGTGACGGATTTATTCCAGATAGCGAGTTAACACAAGTCGGCATAATTACTTATTATGCTAATGCTTATGAATGGATTCTTGTTTTTGATCAGTCGTTTACCTATAACGGAGTGGATAATCTTGTTATAGATATTGAAGATATTAATCCTGCAATGTCTAGTAGTGCTTTGGCTGGTTGGCAAGGTACCGAAAATTTTGGAAATCCACCGACCCGAAGCCGAGTTAGTATTACCGAAGAATTTAGTGATGGTTCTATCCAAACGTCCATATTGCTTCAAAATTCTTTTGCAAAAACACGATTCGATGGTAATCTTCAGGTTTGTACTGGTGTCTCGGTTGTAGGTATGGATAATATCACAAATACAAGTGCAGAATTTACAGTCAATGAAAATCCTAATGCCAACCATTACAGATATGTTATTACGGAACTTGGCAATGCCATCCCTGAAACCTACCAAATTACAACACAAGAACAGTTTACGGTATCTGGACTGCAACCTGCAACGGATTATCAAATTCATGTAAAATCTGATTGCGATGCTTTTGGTGTTACAACAGGCTACAATAGTTATAATTTTAGAACTAGACCAAATCAATTAACTATACCTTATATCATAGATTTTGAAGGTGGTTTTAATGACGATTATACAATACCATCATTTGGTGCTGAAATTAATGGTGAAGCAGCCAACAACAGTTCTTATGGTCTGATGTTAAATGGACCAGGTTATCCAACGTTTCTAAACTGGAATGAGTTTGGTGATCCTTACGAAGAAAACCAAGGTTTTATAAGAACATTTTCTATGGATGTTGACTTAACCCAAAACACAATAAGCCCAGTTTTACGATTTGATGTTAACCAAACTGCCGAATCATATTTAAGGGTAAAAATAAAACCATATGCTGATGATTCGGTTTATACAGGCATTGCTGAAGATTTCACATACAATGCCTCTAATACAGAAAATGATTTTAATACCGTAACCATTAATCTTTCAGACTTTGTAGGTGAGGTAGTTACCATTAAGCTGGAACATGTAAGTCGTTCGACCACAAGAAAAACGTATCTCGATAATATTAAATTAGAAGAGAATGCATGTCAAACCATAACTAATATTATGGTTAATGAAACCACAGATGCCATAACCTTATCTTGGGACGCTACAAATTCTGGTAATTACGAGCTTGCTATAGCAGGTTTTGAAGATTATGTTGGTGCTACATACAGTACCACAACAGCCAATTCTTTCACATTTTCTAATTTAGAGGTAGCAAAACCTTATAAATTATTTGTTAGAAATAAATGTGTTTCTGGAGACTCGCCCTGGCAAAGGATATATGCTTCAACAAACCCTAATTATTTACCTGTTGGTTTCGATCAACCATTTAATAACGCTACTTTTTCTAATGGATATTTCAGTGTTATCAACAGCGAATCTTCAAACGCAGACGTTATATCGTACTTCTTATCGAATGTGTTTACATTATACCAAAGATTCTCAAATGCAGAATGGGTTGGTGATACCTCTACAACAGAAGCTCAAGCTTGGGATGATAATTCGGACTTTTTGACTGGATTAAAGTTTGTTATAGATGGTTCTTCAATTTCTAGCGCAAGCATTTCTTTAGATTTCAAGATGTTCCATCATTATAGCAGTGTGCCTAATCATTCTTGGTTTAGAATAATGGTCAACGGTGCTCAATATGGAGCAAGCTATAACCCAACAACTAAAAATTCAGATCCTAATACTATAATTAACATTGATTTAGATCCTTATCTAGGTGGTGATATTCAAATAGAATTACAACAGGTAGGTCGCTATCTTGGTGATTTTTCTCTAGGTACAGCAAGTGGAGATGGTACTGCACTTTTTAATTTATCCTATAATGCAACGCTTTCAGTTGATGAATTTGGCTTAGACGAATTTCAGATATATCCTAATCCATCAAAGGATTATGTAATGCTAGAAGGTCTCACTGGTTTTGGCACGATTTCAATATTCGACGCAAACGGTAGATGTTTAAACAAAATGGAAATATCAACATCGGATTTTAGCTTAGATATTTCAAATCTTTCTAAAGGTGTTTATTTTATAGAAATAAAATTTGGTGAATCTAAAGTAACAAAGAAATTTATAAAGAATTAATCAATAAATTTAGATTGCTAATTAATATTTAAAACCTTATGACCTAAACACCATAAGGTTTTTTTGTGTCGGTAATTAACATTTTCTTCAAACTTTTGTATGATTTTAAAAGATTATCTTTAAACCTTTAAAAAAAACCAGCCTAAATATGATTAAGAATTTTACCCTTGTTTTATTTCTGTTTTTAGCTTTAGTCAGTTGTAAAGAAGAAAAGCATCAAGCTCTCGAAAATCCTGAAACTGAAAAAGTAGAAGACACTTTTGTTAAGGATAACTATACCAAAAAAGAGGTGATGATTACCATGAGAGATGGTATTAAATTGCATACTACCATTTATTCGCCAAAAGATACGTCTAAGACCTACCCAATCTTAATGATGCGTACGCCTTATAGTTGTCGACCCTATGGTGAGGATAGCTATAGAAGTAAGGTTGGACCCAACAAATATCTGATGGAAGAAGGAAATATTATGGTGTACCAAGATGTACGTGGCCGTTGGAATAGTGAAGGGGTTTACGATAATATGCGTGCTTACATTCCAAACAAATCAGGAAATGAAACAGACGAAGCAAGTGATACTTACGATACAATAGAATGGTTAATCAATAATGTTGAAAATAATAATGGCAAGGTTGGTACATATGGTATTTCGTATCCTGGATTTTATGCCACCTATTCGCTTTTAGATGCCCACCCAGCATTAAAGGCAGTTTCTCCACAAGCTTGTATTGGGGATTTCTTTTTTGATGACTTTATCCATAATGGTGCCTATTTGCTGAGTTATTGGAGAGCGACTTCAGTTTTTGGTTATATGAAAGATACACCTACTACTGAATCTTGGTATGAATTCCCAGATATAGGTACCGAAGATCAGCACCAATTTTTCTTGGATCATATGCCGTTAAGTAAATTAAACAAGTTTTATGACAGTACAAATGTCTTTATGGAACAATTAAAAACACATGTGACTTATGATGATTTCTGGAAGAGTAGAGGCATTATTCAGCATTTAAAAGACATAAAACCTGCAACAATGATTGTAGGTGGTCAATTTGATGCTGAGGATTTGTATGGTCCTTATAATACCTATGAAAGCATTGAAAACAATAGTGATAATTATAATACAATTGTTTTTGGTCCTTGGAGTCATGGAGATTGGGCAAGAAATTCTGAAAGACAAGTTATTGGTAATATTCATTTTGGTGATAGTATTTCGGATTATTTTCAAAAGGAAATAGAAACTAAATTTTTTAATCATTTCTTAAAAGGTGAAGGAGATGGTAAAACAGGATTACCAGAAGCGCATATGTTTAATACTGGTACAAAAGAATGGCAGTCTTTTGAAAGTTGGCCACCACAAAATACGGTTAAAGAAAGTTACTTTTTACAACCCTACGAGCGTTTAACACAACGTGCTACGAGAAATATAGCAACATCAGATTTTATAAGTGATCCAAAAAAACCTGTACCTTATACCGAAGACATCAAGGTGGTTTTTACGCCTCGAAAATTCATGACGGACGACCAGCGTTTTGCGTCTAGACGTCCAGATGTCTTGACTTTTGAAACTGAAATCTTAGAGGAGGATATCACGCTTGCAGGCGATATCTTAGCAAAGTTAAACGTATCAACTACAGGAACTGCAGCCGATTGGATTGTAAAAGTAATAGATGTATTTCCTGCAGATACTGAGAATACAGAAGATGTACAAGACCACTTAAAATTAAGCAATTATCATATGATGGTGCGAAGCGAAGTCTTACGTGGTCGCTTTAGAAATAGTATGGAAACACCAGAGCCTTTTGTACCAAATCAAAAAACAGCAGTGAATATTAAGTTGCAAGATGTATTTCACACCTTTAAAAAAGGACATAAGATTCAAGTGCAGGTACAAAGTACATTTTTTCCTTACATAGATGCTAATCCACAAACTTATGTAGATAATATTTTTGAAGCTAAAGAGGAAGATTTTATCGCGCAGACTCATAAAGTATTTAATGATTCGTCTATTGAGTTTACAGTTTTAAAATAAATGTGAAATATTTTAGAATGTCACACTGAGCGTAGGTCACTGAGCGAAGTCGAAGTGAGTAGGAGTGCAATCCTAATCCAGGAAATTTGTATCAAGAAGTTTTTATTATAAAGTTTCAGATGGTTCTCGATACTAATTTTACACTTTTATGAGTGTAAAATTCACTCGAACTGACACAAACTACCTAGTAACAAAGAATGCCAATAATAGAATCCACATACAAACCACCATTTTGGGCAAAGAAAAGCTTTGTGTCTACTGTATTTTCAGGATTAGCTAGAACAGTGAGCAATGTGGAGCAAACAAGAGAACGTATTGAGCTAAAGGATGGTGACTTTATAGATGTGGATTGGAGTTATACTGAACAACCTTCAAAAAAAGTAATTATATTATTGCACGGTTTAGAAGGTCATGCACAACGACCGTATGTTACAGGCACAGCAAAATTATTCAACCAAAATGGGGTAGATGCTTGTGCTGTAAATTTTAGAGGTTGTAGTGGTGAGCCTAACCGCTTATTCAGAAGTTACCATTCTGGTGCTACAGAAGATTTGGATGCCGTTATTAACCATGTTTTAGGGAAAGACAAATACAGCGACATTTATATAAAAGGCATTAGTCTTGGTGCAAATATGGCTCTAAAGTATGTAGGCGAGCGGAACAACTTACCAAAAGAATTAAAAGGAATCGTAGCAGTCTCGTCACCATGCTATTTAAAAGGTTCTTGTGATGCGTTGATGAGTTTGAAAAATAGACACTATGCCATCAGGTTTTTGGCGCATCTTAAAGACAAATTAAAGCCTAAGTTAGAACAGTTTCCGCAAGATATTTCAATTGCTGATTTTAATTCCATAAAA
The DNA here is from genome assembly GCF_049942685.1 of Winogradskyella sp. HB-48. Lineage (GTDB taxonomy): Bacteria > Bacteroidota > Bacteroidia > Flavobacteriales > Flavobacteriaceae > Winogradskyella. The sequence continues at coordinate 3,154,264 of NZ_CP187934.1, read as the reverse complement.
ACCTTAATCGATTTTGATGATGTCTACACATCAAAGGCTCATGGATTTAAGAATGCTTTAGATTATTACGAGCAAGCTAGCAGTTTGCAATATCTACCGAGCATTACCATTCCAGCACTAATTATCAATTCGCTTAACGATTCATTTCTCTCAGCAGAATGTTATCCTGTTAAGGAAGCAAAACAAAATCCTAATCTTTATCTCGAAATGCCAAAGTACGGTGGACATGTTGGGTTTATTGACAAAGGAAATGTGTATTATAACGAGAAACGAGCTTTGGGGTTTGTAAATCAACTTTAATTTGTAGATTTATCCAAATCGATCATTTATGCTCAAAAAAGTTTTTGGAAGTGCCGTTTTTGGTGTCGAAGCTACAACAATAACCGTTGAAGTAAATGTGGATCAAGGTGTAGGATATCATTTGGTCGGGCTTCCTGATAATGCAATAAAAGAAAGCAATTACCGTATTGCGGCAGCCTTGCAAAATAACGGTTACAGAATTCCGGGAAAGAAGATTACCATTAATATGGCACCAGCCGATTTGCGGAAAGAAGGTTCAGCTTATGATCTAACTCTAGCAGTAGGAATTTTAGCAGCATCTAATCAAATTAAAGCAGAAAACTTAGACGAGTATCTCATAATGGGAGAGTTGTCATTAGATGGTAGTTTACAACCTATAAAAGGAGCATTACCAATTGCGGTAAAGGCCAGAGAGGAAGGGTTTAAGGGTTTCATTTTACCAAGCCAGAATGCCAAAGAAGCTGCAATAGTTAATGATTTAAAGGTTTATGGTGTCGACAATATAAAACAGGTTATTGATTATTTTGATAAAGGTGAAAACTTAGAGCAAACCATCATCAATACACGAGAGGAATTTTATAAAAATCTCGATTTCCCAGAATTCGATTTTGCAGATGTCAAAGGCCAAGAAAGCATCAAACGTTGTATGGAAATTGCAGCAGCTGGTGGTCATAATATCATTCTGATTGGTCCACCAGGTTCTGGTAAAACCATGTTGGCAAAGCGTTTGCCAAGTATTTTACCACCAATGACATTGCATGAAGCATTAGAAACGACTAAAATTCATTCAGTAGTTGGTCGTGTAAAAGATCATACTGGCTTGATGGCACAACGACCTTTTAGAAGTCCTCATCATACCATATCAAACGTCGCCTTAGTCGGAGGTGGAAGTTATCCACAACCAGGTGAAATTTCCTTATCGCATAATGGAGTTTTGTTTTTAGATGAATTGCCAGAGTTTAAGCGCGAAGTTCTCGAAGTAATGCGTCAACCGTTGGAAGATAGGGAAGTAACGATTTCCAGAGCAAAGTTTACAGTCACCTATCCAAGTTCGTTTATGTTGGTAGCCAGTATGAATCCCAGTCCTGGTGGTTATTTTAATGATCCTGATGCACCTGTAACGTCTAGTCCTGCAGAAATGCAACGCTATTTGAGTAAGATTTCTGGACCTTTGTTAGATCGCATCGATATTCATATTGAAGTGACTCCTGTACCTTTTGAAAAACTTTCCGATAATAGAAAAGGCGAATCTTCAGTAGAGATTAGAAAACGTGTTACTGCTGCCAGGGAATTGCAAACCAAACGATTTGAAGTCTTAGAAAACGTGCATTACAATGCCCAAATGAATACGAAACAGATACGAGAGTACTGTAAGCTGGACGAAGGCTCTTTAGAATTACTTAAATCAGCTATGGAACGCCTAAACCTTTCCGCTAGAGCATACGACAGAATCTTAAAAGTATCAAGAACCATTGCAGATTTAGAAGGTTCAGAAGATGTAACTGGATCTCATATTAGCGAAGCTATTCAATATAGAAGTTTGGATCGTGAAGGTTGGTTGGGATAAACTCGGTTATGCTTTTATTGTTAAAATTCTACCATGATGAAATATTTTTCCATTAATAATAGCTTAAATGAAAAGATTATGGGGCATCTTCCCCAAGTCAAAGAGGTAGTCCATAATTGTCATATTTCAGATAATCCAAATTTTATAGATAGATTTCCATTTGAAAAAATTGAGGTAAATCCCATTCTCTCAAATGCTGTCTTATATTCCAAGTCAAATCAAACAGATTTAATCCATACAAGCAGTATAGGTTTCTCTTATGGATCTATGCTAATTAATGATAAGTTTAAAACCATTTTAGAACAGTTTAATTGTTTTGGAATTCAGTTTTATTCAACATATATAATTCATAAAGAAAAGAAAATAGATAACTATTGGCAAACTCACATTTATGATATTCCATATGATTTTATAGATTTTACAAATACAGCCCTTTTATTAAAATATAGAGATGAGAACGGAAAACCCATCCAAAATTATTTGGAAAGAGTTTCTAATAAGGAAGAATTTTTAAATATGGTTGAAATCATGAAATACCCTAAAATGTTATTTCTTAAAAATATTTCCTTTGTTAAGGAAATGGATATAGATTATTTCTTTCTTCGAAATTATGAAAGTGCAAGTTTAGGAATTGTATCTGAAAAACTGAAAAATGAAATAGAGGAACAAAAAATTACTGGAATTGAGTTTAGACCAATTGATGTTAGCCTAAATGATTGGCTTGGTTCAAATGGTTTGAGGGAAAAAATTTATGGTCGTATTCCCCAAATGAGACCTGACGGAAGTATTAGAAAATAAGTCGATTCAAATACTCTTATAGATTTGAAAAAAAGTCTTACAACTTGATTGAATTTGTAATTTTTCAAAAATCACTGCAACCTTTTGTGTTTTTTTCATCTTATAAGAAAACCAATATTATGAAGCATAAAATTTTACCTTTAGTTCTTTTTGTTGCAATGTGTTTGCAATTAACCAGTTGTAACAATGATGATGGAATGCTAGATACTGTTGCTGTAACAGTTCCGTTAATAAAATCTAAATCCGAAATTAGAAATTCAATAGCAATTACAGATGCTCAACCCACAAATTCTGACGGTAAAATTTATGTTTACACGGATTTGTTGTTCTACATCGCCCAGAATTCTGGCATCCATATTTTTAATAATCAAAATCCTGCATCACCAGTAAACTTAGCATTCATTCAATTAGAAGGTGTTAATGATATTTCGGTAAAGAACAATATTCTTTATGCAGATAATTACATGGACTTGGTGGTATTTGATATAAGTAATTTGTCAAATATTCAATTGGTTAATACAGAAGAGGACATGTTGCCATATTATGCTGCATTTCCAAACGATGTCGCCTACTATCAAGACAATGTTTATCCAACTTCAGAAGACGAATTCATAGCAGGTTATGCCACAATACAAATGGAAAGAGTGATAGCTGATAACGACCCAAACATATACAATTGGAATGACGATATTTTTTGGGGTTGGGAAAATTTTGATGGAGCTGTTGCTGCAAATGAAGTTGGTGTTGGAGGCTCTTATGCTAAGTTTCAGATTTTTAATAATGCTTTGTATACTCTAAATGATTACTCATTATTAACTTTTGATATTAGTAATTATAACAATATAACCCAAGTTTCAGAAACTTGGATGGAAGGCTGGTTTGGTGGTGCAGTGTTGGAAACTACCTTTATCAGAAAAGATTACATGTTTATTGGTGCTACAAACGGTATGCATATTGTAGGTTTACAGGATGAATTTAATCCAGCTTACACATCATCATTTCTACATGCAACAGGTTGTGATCCTGTAGTTGTTGAGGAAAATACTGCTTACATCACGATTAGAGGTGGCAATAGTTGTGGAGCTATAGAAGATCAAGTAAATGTTATAGATGTTTCAGATATCACTTCTCCTGTAGAGTACTCTACCTATTTTTTATCTAACCCATATGGTTTGGGAATTAAGGATAATATTCTATATGTGTGTAATGATAATGGTATTAATGTTTTTAATGCAGCAAATCCTAGTGATATAGTCTTAGAGAATACTTATAATGTAGACTCAAAAGATGTTATTCCGCTTTCATCACATCTTATATCAGTTGGTGAAAATATAATCCATCAGTTTAGTTACACGGATAACTTCGGGTTAGAGCTTATAGGGACTATTCAATTTTAGAATTAAAGTTACATTAACTTTAACTTGTTGTAAATCTCTAAATATGAAATGGTTATTTGTTTGTTTAATTGTAATTATTAATAAATTTATAACATACCAGCAAACATATAGATTATACCAACTTGGACAATAAACTTCGGATACTCATACAAAAATGTATTCAGAAAGATAGGGAAGGGCAGCGCGAATTATACACGCTGCTTTCGCCTATCCTGTATGGTATTTGTCTAAAATATATGAAAAATAAAACCGAAGCTGATGATGTTTTTCAAGATGCATTCATAGCCCTTTTTCAAAAGATAGGTCAGTATCAATTCAAGGGAAGTTTTGAAGGTTGGGCTAAAAGGATATTTGTAAATGAGGCTTTAGAGGTTTTACGAAAAAAACAACGTCAGTTACATGTTGCTATAAATAATGAAATTCAGGTTGAAGATACCCATGAAGACAACAATGAAAATCGCAGTGTTTCTGTGTCTCAAAATGAATTGCTAGAGCATATACAACAGTTGCCAGATAATTACAGAATGATTTTCAACCTGTTTGTATTTGAAGGCTATAGCCATAAGGAAATATCTGAAAAGTTGAATATGGCAGAAGGGACATCCAAGTCATTATTAAGCAGGGCAAAAAATCTGTTAAGGTTAAAAATCAATGAGGAAACAAGTAAAAAAGTATCATGAAGAAGGATGATATTGAAGAAATATACAGCGAATTAAAGTCCTTCACTAAGGAACCTCCAAAAGAATTGTGGGACAATATTGAGGCTAGATTACATCCCAAAAAGAAGCGGAGAGGTGCCTTTTGGTTTTGGGGCTCAGCAGCGGCAATTTTAGTGCTAATGCTAGGGTATGTGTTTAGACCAACTAATGTCGAAGTGGAAACACCAATAAGTGAACCTGCGAAAGAAATTAGCGATACAAAACAATATGAAAATGGAGCAAGTATATTGGAACCAGATTCCAAAAAAAATAATGAAGGAATTGTTACAAATGAAACCAGTAAAGATTCTACTGAAAGAGAATCAAAGGATACAAATGAAGCTTTAAAAAAAGCATTACAAAACAGTAAATTAGCAGATAGAGACTATTCAGATAATAAGAATCAAAATAAAAGTAGAGAGAAGTCAGGTATACAGGATTTAAAGGAAAAATTAAGCAACACAAGTGAAATAGCTAATGCTACTAATAACTACGCTCAAAATAGTGAACAAGAAAGAAATCTCAAGAATAATGAGCTTATTCCAGATTTACAAAACGATAATAAAAGTTTAATAGATAATGCTAAAGAAACCAAAATTGTCGCAGTAGATTCATTAATAAAAGAGAATGCAGAGGCAAAGCTAGATTTGTATAAAGAATTAATGGCAGAAAATAATAATGAAAAGGATTCTATAAATACAGATGTTGCTAACAGTTCAAAATGGTCTGTTGAGGTTTTAGGTGGTTTGTCTAACACAGCTTCTGATGCTTCTTTTCAGGGAACAGCTTTAAGCACAAGTGCTCAAAATGATTTTGTTTATAGCTTTAAAGTTGGATATGCCATCTCAGATAAACTATTGATTAAAACAGGAGTTGGTAAAAATATATTAGGCCAGCAAATTAATAATATTGCTTATGCTAGTACAGATGGATCGCTTGCTTCAGATGGAGGCCAAGCTATAGTTAGTGATGAGTCTTTGGTGTTTTTCGGGTCTTCATCAGAATTTGCTAGTAATGATGGGACATCCACTGAATTTACTGATAATGGCACTTTACAGCAACAGCTCGATTATGTTCAGGTGCCATTAGAAGTTTTCTATAAGTTCCTTGCAAAGGAAAAGTACGATATTTCAATGGGTGTTGGAGGTAATGTCAACTTTATTACAAATAACAGAGCTTATCTAAATGATGAAGAAATAGGTGAAAATATTGGAGTTGTGAATACTGTTTTTGGCGCTACGCTAAACACTAATGTATCTTATAAACTAACAGAAAAAACACTGTTATTTATAGAGCCAAGCTACAACTACTTTCAGAAACCGATAAGTAATAACGCTCAAGACTTTAAAAATACTCAGTTGAGAGTGTTGTTTGGCTTGCAGCTAAAACTCTAGTTTAAAGGCTTTCAAGTCTAACTTTACTTTTATTATATATTTTAGTGATTACTTGCTTTAGTTAAGATTAAGTTCTAAGAACATAGATAGAGTGTCGACTTGTTTTCTGTATGAAAGCTTTGTCATTATTTTTTAATGTATTTTTACTGTACTAACCATCTATGTTTATGAAATATTACAGGCTTTTAATTGTAATCATCCTACTAGCAAATTGTCAGAATTCTAAAGAGACAAAACAAGATTCTAAACCTAAAGTAGAAGTTCCTTTAGTTGAAGTGCCACAACTTAACTTAGAACAAGCTAATCGCTTAGCAACTCTACCAATACATTGCATTAATACCGAATATCCTAACAAATTAGGACAGGTATTGGGAGGTGATGACGATTTAAAGTCGCCCAAGGAGTTACACCCAGCGTTTTATGGCTGTTTCGATTGGCATTCGGCTGTGCATGGTCATTGGAGTTTGGTAAAACTATTGAAGGAATTTCCGGAACTCCACCAACGTGAAGATTTGATTCAGAAATTAATTTCTAACATTTCAAAAGAAAATATAGAACAAGAAGTGGTGTATTTTGAAGGAAAACACAACACCTCCTATGAGCGCACATATGGATGGGCTTGGTTGCTTAAACTGGCCGAAGAATTACATACGTGGAATCACCCAAGTGCAAGAATAATGGAAGAAAATCTACAGCCACTGACTAATTTAATTGTGGAGCGTTATTTAGAGTTTCTGCCAAAATTGAATTATCCCATCAGAGTAGGAGAGCACCCAAACACAGCCTTTGGATTAAGTTTTGCTTACGACTATGCCTTAGCCTTAGAAAATGTCGAGTTGCAGAATATGATTGATAAGCGTGCTAAAGACTTTTACTTAAACGACCAAAACTGCCCTTTGGAATGGGAACCCAGCGGATTCGATTTTTTATCGCCATGTTTAGAAGAAGCCGCTTTAATGAAACGCGTTTTGTCTAAAGATGAATATTTAGACTGGGTGAATGATTTTCTTCCAGAGCTTAATAATAAGGGTTTTCATATCGAGGTGGGAAAAGTATCAGATAGAACCGACGGTAAATTGGTACATTTAGATGGCGTCAACTTTTCAAGAGCTTGGAGTTTAAATTATATCGCTAAAGACTTGTCTGAATTTAATCACCTTAAAAATTTAGCAAACAAACATATTAACTATTCCTTGCCAAGTATTGTTGGGGATAGTTATGAGGGTGGTCATTGGTTAGGGAGCTTTGCCATCTTTGCTTTAAATTCTATCAATAACTAATGAAAAACTGGTTCCAAAATATTGGACCAGGACCTTTGGTGGCAGCTGCGTTTATTGGTCCAGGAACTGTCACGGTTTGCACTTTGGCAGGTGTTAATTTTGGTTATGCATTGCTTTGGGCGATGGTCTTATCCGTTATCGCTACTATAGTCTTACAAGACATGGCTGCACGGTTAGGCATTGTATCCCAAAAAGGCTTATCTCAGGTCATTCGAGAGGAAATTAAAAATCCAGTTTTAAGAGCATTAAGTATTATATTGATATTATCTGCCATTGTTGTAGGGAATGCAGCTTACGAAGCGGGAAATATAAGTGGTGGGGCGCTGGGCTTAGAATCATTAGTAGGTCATCAAACGCTTAACTTATTTCATTATAAAGTGTCTGCGATTCCTTGGATATTAGGGTTTTTATCATTCGTGCTTTTGTACCTCGGAAAATACAGAATACTTGAGAGGGTTTTGGTGGGTTTGGTAATCTTGATGAGTTTGGCATTTCTTTCAACAGCAATACTAACTGAACCGGAGGTTTTAAGTATACTTAAAAATATGTTGGTACCTCAATTCCCAGAGGAAAGCATATTAACTATTGTGGCACTTGTTGGTACAACTGTAGTACCTTACAATTTGTTCTTACATGCCTCATTAGCTAAAACCAAATGGAAAACTAATTCAGCTATTGGATCAGCTAGAAAAGACACAATTCTAGCTGTAGTTCTTGGTGGTATAGTATCAATGGGTATTATCATTTCTGCAGCTGCTATTAAAACCGATAACATTAGTAATGCAGCGGATTTGGCATTAGCACTAGAACCACTTTTTGGTACAAACGCAAAGTATTTTTTATCTATTGGATTGTTTGCTGCGGGTCTTACAAGTGCTATCACCGCTCCTTTAGCAGCAGCCTATGTGGCTAGTGGATGTTTAGGGTGGGCCGCCAACTTAAAATCGAGGCGTTTTAGAGCCGTCTGGATGTTTATCCTAGGACTAGGTGTCATTTTTTCTTCTGTGGGTTTTAAATCCATTGAAATTATAAAATTTGCTCAGGTTGCAAATGGCTTATTATTACCAATTATTGCAGGGTTTCTGTTGTGGGTTATGAATAAAAGAGCTGTATTGGGAATCTATATAAACTCAAAATTTCAGAATATTTTGGGCCTGATTATTTTGGTTATTACTATCTTTTTAGGACTGAAAGGAATTTTGAGTGTTTTTGATCTTATATGAGTTTTAAAACAATAGATATAAATGCAGATGTTGGTGAAGGATTGAATAATGAAGGCATGCTTATGCCTTATTTGTCATCCTGTAACATTGCATGTGGTGGACATGCGGGCGATTTAGCAACAATGACAAAAGTTGTTAGATTAGCCAAACAATATAAGGTGAAAATTGGTGCTCACCCGTCATTTCCAGATAAAGAAAATTTTGGTAGGGTTGCATGTGATATGCGATCTGCTGATTTATATAGTAGCTTAAAATCCCAAATAAGAAGTCTGCAGAAAGTGCTTTATAAAGAAAATGTGCAATTACACCATATAAAACCTCATGGTGCACTTTATAATTTGGCTGCTAAAGATGAGAAAATAGCTAAAGTTGTTGTAGAGGTCTTTAAAAGTTTCGCTATGCCCATTCAACTTTATGCTCCTTATAAGTCTGTGATTGCAAACCTTGCTAAAGATGAAAAAATAGAGGTGACTTTTGAAGCGTTCGCAGATCGAAATTACAACAGTGATTTATCGCTGGTGTCACGAAAAAACAACAACGCAATTTTACATGAAAACTCCAAAATATTGGATCATGTTTTGAATATTATTCATCGCGAAAAAGTAACCGCAGTTAATGGGGTAGAAGTGTCTATAAAAGCATCTACGTTTTGTATCCATGGGGATACTAAAAACGCATTTGATATTTTAGATTTTTTAACCAAGGAATTACCAAAATATAATGTAAGAATTCAATAAGCTTTTATGGAGTACAAGTTAAAATTTTCATGCTATAACGAGCGCTCAATTTTAATTGAATGGCCTTCACTTATTGATACAAATATATTGAAAAGTATATTGAATTTTAAAAAAATTATTCAGAATCATTATATTAAACAAAGTATTGAAATAATCAATGCATTTAACTCAATATTAATTATATACGATTACACTATAGATAATATCAATGATGAAATATTCAGGTTAAAATCATTAAAAATTAATGAAATTGATATTGAAGATCTAAAACCTAACTTATGGGAAATTCCCGTGTGTTATGGCAACGAATTTGGAGTTGATTTGGATGATTTTTCTAGTAAAAAAGACCTCTCAAAGAGAGAGGTTATAGAGCTTCATTCCAAAGTAAATTACACCATTTATTTTATAGGGTTTTTACCTGGCTTTTTGTATTTGGGAGGGTTGGATAAAAAGTTGTATTTAGACCGAAAATCAACCCCAAATTTATATGTAGAAAAAGGGTCTGTTGGGATAGGCGGAAACCAAACAGGAATTTATCCACAGAACAGTCCGGGTGGATGGCATATTATTGGTAAGACTCCTATTGAACTCTTTAACCCAAAAACCAATCCACCTTCTATATTTAGTGCTGGAGATTTGATTAGGTTTAAACCAATTTCAAAGTCCGAATATTTAGAAATTGAGCATGAAATTAATTATGGCAAATTTATGTTAAAACCTATAATTGATGCTTAGAGTTCTCAAAACCGGATTTTATTCGACCATTCAAGATAGTGGTCGTTTTGGATATCGAAAGTATGGAGTACCTGTTTCTGGTGCTATGGACTCCTATTCCAGTAGATTTGCTAATGCCCTGTTAGGAAATGACAAAAATGCCGCATTGATTGAAATGACCATGATCGGCGGAAAATTTCAGTTTCTGGAACCAACTTCGATTGTTGTATCAGGAGCTTTTATGGCCCCAAAATTAAATGATATTGCCATAAAACCGAACAGAGTTGTTGCCATCAAGGCCAATGACATTTTGAGTTTTGGTAAAACTGAAAGTGGTATTAGAGCATATTTAGCTGTAAAAGGCGGGTTTAAAACTGATGTTATATTAGGAAGTAGAAGTCAATACAACCCAGTGTCAACCCAAAATGTAATTCAAAAAGATGAATATATCCGTTATAAGCCAGAATTAAGTGATCTAACGTCCTTTTCTAGTGTAAAGTATGATCAATCGGTTATTAATTGTAATATTTTGGAATCCTTTAAAGGTCCTGAGTTTTTTATGCTTAATAAAAATCAAAAACAAGTCTTGTTATCAAATGATTATACCGTTAGTAATTTAAACAATAGAATGGCCTATCAATTAGAACCATCTCTTGAAAACAATTTATTGCCAATTCTTAGTACACCTGTGCTGTCTGGAACAGTACAATTAACACCTAAAGGGAATTTAATTGTTTTGATGCGAGATTGCCAAACAACAGGTGGATATCCAAGAGTATTGCAGTTAACTGAAAAAGCTATTAATAAACTTGCTCAAAAAACTTCAGGAAATACAATAAACTTTAGATTAAAAGAGTAAATTTGTAGGAAAATATTTAATAATAGTTTTATTTGTTTCATAATTTCAATACATTAGATTCAACTAACAATTAAATCTCTGTATTATGAAAAAGCTATTAACGCTTTTAATAGGTCTGGTTTTAGGTATAGCCGGGACTTATTATTATTTAACAAGTAATGAAAATTTAGAGTTTATGGCGCAACAACCTAAGGGATTAATTTCACCAGAAGAAATAAAAACATTAGATCAAGCCTATAATAGCAGACATACTATTATTAGCGATTCCTTAATTAAAACTCCTGATAACAGATCGTCATGGTATTCAATAGATGAAATAGAATCATACATCGCATATGCAAAACAGCAAGCAGATTCTATGGGTTACACCTTAGATGGTTTAAGGCTTTATGCAGGTGCCTATCCTGATACTAAAGAAGGACCAGGTTTAATGACGATGTTCTTTGTACCAACAGGTTCTAAAAAAGTTTCTGAGGGTGCTATTTTACCAACCTTGCAAGGTGGTGGTAACGATTTACAAGGAGCAGATGGATTAAATAAAGGAAGTGGCGGAGAACCACCTAGCGCTAATTATCCACAATAAATGTCAAATTATATAGTAGCAATTCATATCGTTGAGCTTATTGCTGCTTTAGCTGGTACTTATTATTACTTTAAAACCAGTGATAAACAAATGAAAATTTTCATTTGGTATCTATGGTTCGTTGTTGTGGTTGAAACTATTGGAATGTATGGTTATTTATTGCTTAATAACTATGATTACGATTGGTTTATATGGCTTAAGAATAGTGTTATTTGTTCTAACACATGGTTGTATAACATATACTCTTTTGTTGCGATACTCATATTCGGTAAATTTTATTTAAAAATTGTTAATCGAAAATCATCCAAAAATGTAATCAAAATTGCAATTCTGTTATATGCGATTTTTACGATTATTTACTTTTTAATAAGTGGCACATTTTTTATCAAATCATTGCCATATAATGTTTTTTTAGAAACATTTATGGTACTTGTTTTTGTGATTTTGTATTACAAACAATTATTGAGCAGTGATAAAGTGTTATTATTTTATAAACTTCCTGTATTTTATATAAGTTCAGGATTACTTTTGTATTATTTATGTACAGCACCATTATTCACTTTTGATAGTTATTTTTATGAAGTGAATAAGAGTTTCATAAAGTTTAGACACATCTACATGTTCATTATTAATATCTTCTTATACTCATGCTTTACATTTGCTTTCTTATATACTATTCAATTCAAAAAAGAATAAGCGAAGAGGAGATAGCTCTAATTGTGTATGTCGTCTTTTTTGTATTAACTATTGTTATTGTTTTCGTAGTTTTCTTTTTGACGTTTCAGAAGAGAAAAAACCAACTATTATTAAAAAACATTCGGCAGCAAAAACAGTTTGATGAAGAGCTTATAAAAACACAACAGGAAATTCAGGAGGAAACGCTTAAGAATGTTGGTAGAGAGTTGCATGATAACGTAGGTCAATTATTGGCCTTTGCAACTATGCAGATGAATAGCGTATCTCGTAATGCTACCGAAGACCTTAAACCTAAAGTAGACAATGCTTCCGACGCATTAAAAGTAAGTTTAGCAGAGGTAAGGGCATTGTCAAAATCGTTGAATAGTGATGTGATGCAGAATATGGGTTTTAAGGCTACTGTAGAAAATGAAATCAATCGCCTAAACAAATCTGGGTTAATAGAAGCGACTCTAAATATAGAAGGAGAAAACCTTACTCTGGAGAATAAAAAGGATGAAATTATTCTTTTCAGAATTTTACAGGAATTTTTCTCAAATACCCTTAAATATGCTGAAGCAGAAACTTTAAAAGTAGAACTAAACTACACACCAAAAGCGCTTCAAATTAAGGTTGCTGACGATGGAATAGGTTTTGATCTTAAAGGTGTGGAACAAGGTTCTGGTATGACCAATATGAAAAAACGTGCAGAACTTTTGAATGCTGAATTTAATTTAAAGTCAGAACCAGATAATGGTACGGTACTTACCTTAAGCTATCCATACCGTAATGCTTAATCTTCGCAAGCTTGCCATAAACTATCATTTGGTAAAGATGCAATAACACTTAGCTTTTCTTTCTTTATAGGGTGTGTAAACTCTAGTTTTCTTGCGTGTAAGCTTATGCTTGCATCTTTGTTGCTTCTTTTAAATCCATATTTTAAATCGCCTTTAATTGGACATCCAATTTTAGCCAACTGACATCGAATTTGATGGTGTCTTCCGGTTTCTAGATCAATTTCAAGCAGATAAAAATTGTCTAAAGTTTTAAGAATTTGATAATTTAAAATAGCCTTTTTACTATCCTCTACCTCAGTATCAAAGGCCGTAGATTTATTGTTTTTGGGATTTTTCTTGAGCCAATGAACAAGACGATCTTGAACTTTAGGAGGTTTGTTTTTTACTAAAGCCCAATAGGTTTTACTTGTTTTCTTTTCTGCAAATAACTTATTTAAACGAGGTAAGGCTTTGCTGGTTTTAGCAAATAACACAATCCCAGTAGTTGGTCTATCTAAACGGTGTACAACACCCAAATAAACATTGCCAGGCTTATTGTACTTGTCTTTAATATAGTCCTTAACAACATCACTTAATGGCTTATCGCCAGTTTTATCGCCTTGCACAATATCACCAGCACGTTTATTAACCACTATGATATGGTTATCTTCATAGAGAATTTGTAAGTTGGATTTGTTGGATAGAATTTTTGACACTATTGAATGATTTTCCCCTCAAGAAATATAAGTGGCTTTTAGTACTGCTCTTTATCATTAGGAAAGTCCTGAGTTTTCACATCTTCTACATATTGTCCGATAGCTTTGGTCATATCTTCATATAAATTCATATATCTACGTAAGAATCTCGGATTGAATTCGTGTGTCATTCCAATCATATCATGAAGCACCAATACTTGTCCATCAACACCATCACCAGCACCAATACCAATAACAGGAATACTCACACTCTCGGCAACTTCTTTAGCAAGTTTGGCAGGAATCTTTTCTAATACAATAGCAAAGCATCCAGCTTTTTCAAGCATTTTGGCATCTTCCCTTAAGTCTTGAGCTTCTTGCTCTTCTTTAGCTCTGACTGTATATGTTCCAAATTTATAGATAGACTGAGGTGTTAATCCTAAATGACCCATTACAGGAATTCCAGCATTTAAAATACGCTTTATAGAATCTTTAATTTCTTTGCCGCCTTCTAGTTTTACGGCATGTCCGCCAGATTCTTTCATAATCCTAATAGCAGAACGTAATGCTTCTTTTGGATCACTTTGGTATGTTCCAAAAGGAAGGTCGACCACAACTAAAGCTCTATCGATAGCTCTTACCACAGAAGAGGCATGATAAATCATTTGATCTAATGTGATTGGTAGCGTAGTTTCATGACCCGCCATAACATTACTTGCTGAATCGCCAACTAAAATGACATCAACACCGGCACCATCCACAATTTTAGCCATGGTGTAATCGTATGCAGTAAGCATTGAAATTTTTTCACCCTTAGACTTCATGTCCACAAGGGTTTTTACGGTAATTCTTTTGTATTCTTTTTTGGCGACAGACATAGTGTTTCAAAAATTTGTGTCTGTAAAAATAAAGAGATTTGTTAAACTTTTGTTTATTAACGCATAGAAATACAGTTGAATATTTAATTTCAGAAAAACTATTAATCATGACAAAACTATTACCACTAATTATTTTATGCTTAAGTTTTAATCTAAATGCTCAAGATCCTGAAACAGAAAAAGTGAAAACTACAATCGTTAATTTTTTTGAAGCCTTTCATAAACAAGATACGACGGCATTAAGAACAATGGCAAAAGGTGATATAAAATTACAATCTATCTCTGTAAATAAGGAAGGACAATCTGTTTTAAGCGAAAACGAATATGGTCAGTTTTTGAAGAGTATTGCGAGTATTCCAGTTGAAAATACCTTTGAGGAAAAATTATTAAGTTTCAATATTCAGGTAGATGGAAACATGGCAAATGCATGGACACCATACGAGTTTTGGTATAATGGAAATTTTAGTCATTGTGGTGTCAATTCCTTTCAATTAATGAAAGAAGATCACGAATGGAAAATCATTTACCTAGTAGACACCAGACGAAGAGATGGTTGTCAGGTAAGCTCCAAAAATTAAAAAGTAATAGTAACTAATGCATTGAGAAGAAAAAGTCTCAGATTTTATTTTTAACAATCACTCAAATGAACACCAACAGCTAAGCCACCTTCTGAGGTTTCCTTGTATTTTGTATTCATATCCTTAGCGGTTTCCCACATGGTGTTTACTACTTTATCTAGCGGAACTTTGACGTTATTAGGATCGGTTTCTAAGGCTAATTCAGCAGCATTGATGGCTTTTATGGCTCCCATTGAGTTTCGCTCTATACAAGGGATTTGTACCAATCCACCAATAGGATCACAAGTAAGGCCTAGATGGTGTTCCATGGCAATTTCTGCCGCTACTAAAACTTGTTCTGGAGTGCCACCCAAAAGTTCACAAAGCGCACCAGCAGCCATAGCAGACGATACTCCAATCTCAGCTTGACAACCTCCCATTGCGGCACTTATGGTTGCACCTTTTTTGAAGATACTACCAATTTCACTGGCAACCAATAAGAACTTTTTAACATGCTCAAAGTCGGCCTCATGATTTTCAATCACCATGTAGTACATCAACACCGCAGGAATCACACCAGCACTTCCATTTGTTGGTGCAGTTACTACGCGGCCAAGAGATGCATTAACTTCATTAACTGCCAAAGCAAAACAGCTAACCCATTTAAGGATTTGTCTAAATTTAACTTCGGTTTTTCTAATGGTTTTTAACCATTCTTGTGGACTTTCATAAGTAAAATCTCCGATTAAATTTTTATGCATGTCATAAGCTCTACGACGAACATTGAGTCCGCCAGGAAGTGTGCCTTCAGTATGACAGCCAAGGTACATGCATTCTAACATGGTATTCCAGATGCGAAGCAATTCAAAATCTATGGTTTCAATGTCGCGTATGGACTTTTCATTTTCCAAAACAACACCAGAAATAGGAAGATTTAACTGATGGCAAAACTTTAAAAGTTCGTCACCATACGAAATCGGATAAGGGAATGTACAGTAAAAAATTATTTTATTGGCCTTAGAAATTTTTCGTTCTTCTTGGACCACAAATCCACCTCCAATAGAGTAGTAGGTAGATTTGTAATTTCGGCCATTAATTAATGCTGAAAATGCCATACCATTCGCATGATAAGTCAAAAAGTTCCGATTGAATTTCAGATCTATATGAACATCGAAGGGAATTGGCCTTTCGTTGTTAAACATTAAGGTATTTGTATTCTTAATTGAATTAATAATAACGTCTATGGTATCTACTGGAATACGCTCTGGATCTGCACCTGAAAGACCAAGTAATATAGCAAGATCTGTCGCGTGTCCTTTTCCTGTTAAGGATAAAGAGCCATAAAGGTCAACCCTTATTTTTTCGACCTTATTAAAACGATTTTTGTCTTTAAGTTCTTTAATCCAGCGTTCTGCGGCTCGCCATGGACCTAAAGTGTGAGAGCTTGATGGTCCTACACCAATTTTTAGCATATCAAAGACAGAAATACATTCCATTTAGTTAAGTTTAATTTGGCAAATATACTTCATTGTTCAATGATGTAAGACATAAAAAAAGCGATGAATAATTTCATCGCTTTAATTCTTTTAATGAGATAGGTTTATTGCACATACTGTGCAACATCATTAAAATCATTAATATCAATATTGTTGCTATTAATAAAATCTACTGGTAGTATCACTATTCTAAATGTTTGGTCTATACGATTAATCTCTGGTATAGAGCCAAGATCAAAAGAAGGTGGTGCATATAAATAGATATCAACAAAATCAAAGTTGTGGTCAAAATTATATTGAAATTCTCCACCATCATCAGTGTAAACGGTCTCAGGTAATGGTCTCCAAAAATCAAAACCATCGCTATCTACACCTACAAGTCGATAAACTAAAACCATATCAGATTCTAGTAATTCAATATCAAGAGGAATTTCTATATCTACAAAATAGCCATTAGCATTTGTGAAATTTACAGTTCTTTCAAAGGATTGCCCTACAAAGTTGACACCATTTTGGCCATTCAATCCTGGAGGTCCTGGAGGTCCTGGGTCTCCTTCGCAAGCCGTTAGTAAAAAAGTAAGTGAAAAGAGTAGAATTGTTAGTTTTCTCATGGTAAAAGGTTTTAATTAATAGTAATAATCTTCTACTACGGTATCAAAGTATGTACCAAAAAACGTTAAATGAAAAATTAAATTGAAATTTCAATATGACATCATGTCATATTTTTTGTCATGGCATAATCATTGACTATCTATAAGCGAGTTTAAAAATTAAAAACACAACACTTTCCGTGATAGCGGAAATAAAACAAAAAATATAATTATGAGTAAGATTATTGGAATTGATTTAGGAACAACCAACTCTTGCGTTTCTGTAATGGAAGGTAATGAGCCAGTTGTAATCCCAAACGCTGAAGGTAAGAGAACTACACCTTCGGTTATCGCTTTCGTAGAAGGTGGTGAAATTAAAGTTGGTGATCCGGCAAAAAGACAAGCAGTAACTAACCCAACAAAAACGGTTTATTCTATTAAGCGTTTTATGGGTAACAAATATTCTGAGTCTAAAAAAGAAGCAGAACGCGTACCATATAAAGTAGTAAAAGGTGATAACGATACACCAAGAGTAGACATTGATGGTCGTTTATACACTCCACAAGAGTTATCTGCAATGATTCTTCAAAAGATGAAGAAAACTGCTGAGGATTACTTAGGACAAGACGTATCTGAAGCTGTTATTACAGTGCCTGCTTACTTTAACGATGCACAAAGACAAGCAACTAAAGAAGCTGGTGAAATAGCAGGTTTAAAAGTAAGACGTATTATCAACGAGCCTACTGCAGCAGCATTAGCTTATGGTTTAGATAAAAAATCTACAGACCAAAAAATAGTAGTATTCGATTTTGGTGGTGGTACACACGACGTTTCTATTCTTGAGTTAGGTGACGGAGTATTTGAGGTATTATCTACAGATGGGGATACACACTTAGGTGGTGACGATGTAGATGAAAGAATTATCGATTGGTTAGCAGAAGAGTTCATTGCTGACGAAGATATGGACTTACGTAAAGACCCAATGGCTTTACAACGTCTTAAAGAAGCTGCTGAAAAAGCTAAGATAGAGTTATCATCTTCTGCACAGACAGAGATTAACTTACCTTATGTAACAGCTACAGCGAGTGGACCAAAGCACTTAGTACGCACATTAACACGTTCTAAATTTGAGCAGTTAATTGATGATTTAATTAAGCGTACTATTGAGCCTTGCGAAACTGCATTAAAAGCAGCAGGTTTATCTAAATCTGATATTGATG
This sequence comes from Winogradskyella sp. HB-48, assembly GCF_049942685.1. Classification (GTDB taxonomy): domain Bacteria; phylum Bacteroidota; class Bacteroidia; order Flavobacteriales; family Flavobacteriaceae; genus Winogradskyella. The sequence goes on along the minus strand of NZ_CP187934.1, from coordinate 3,135,827 downwards.
AGGTAATTTTAGTAGGTGGTTCTACACGTATTCCAGCAGTACAAGCAGCAGTAGAGAAATTCTTTGGTAAAACACCAAGTAAAGGTGTAAATCCAGATGAGGTTGTATCTCTTGGTGCTGGTATTCAAGGTGGTGTATTAACTGGAGATGTAAAAGACGTTCTTTTATTAGACGTAACACCATTATCACTTGGTATTGAGACCATGGGTAATGTAATGACTAAGTTGATTGAAGCTAACACTACGATTCCTACAAAGAAATCGCAAGTATTCTCAACTGCAGCAGACAATCAGCCATCGGTAGAGATTCACGTATTACAAGGTGAGCGTCCAATGGCAGCAGATAATAAAACAATCGGTCGTTTCCACTTAGATGGAATTCCACCAGCAAGACGAGGAACACCTCAGATTGAAGTAACTTTTGATATTGATGCCAACGGTATCATCAAAGTATCTGCAGAAGATAAAGCTACTGGTAAGAAACAAGATATTAGAATTGAAGCATCATCTGGATTAACTGAAGAAGAAATCCAAAAGATGAAGGCTGAAGCCGAAGCTAACGCAGAAGCAGATGCTAAAGCAAAAGAAACTGCTGATAAATTAAACCAAGCAGATGGAATGATTTTCCAAACTGAAAAGCAGTTAGAAGAGTTTGGCGATAAATTATCTGCTGATAAGAAAAAGCCAATCGAAGATGCTTTAGCTGAATTAAAAACAGCTTACGAGTCTAAAGATATAGCGGTTATAGAGCCAGCTTTAGAGAAAATCAACGAAGCTTGGAAAGTAGCTAGTGAAGAAATGTACAAAGCACAAGCAGAAGCTCAGCAAGGTGGAGCTGCAGGTCCTGATGCAGGAGCTCAAGGTCAGCCGTCTGATGAGTCTAGCGATGTAGAAGACGTAGATTTCGAAGAAGTGAAATAATAAATTGTTATTCTGAACTGTCACATTGAGCGCAGTCGAAGTGTTGTTTCAGAATTTTGATAAACTAAACGCAATCATTCATTTGGTTGCGTTTTTTTTTCATTTTATCTATAATTATTAATCATCGATTTTCTTTTTACTATAATTGTTACATAAGCCTATCAATTAATGCATTAGGTTTTATTAGCTATTAATTAATCACGATGAAAAGAGGTATAAACCTTAGGCAAAAACTATTTTGGCTTAGTGACTCTGTAAAGGGAAATCCAGTTAAAACAAAGTTGAATAATACCCAAAGACTACTCGATAATTCTATACCTGATTCAAACTCAGCTAAGAGTTCGTTAGACTACTTGTTACAACATGCAACAACTTCAACACATTTTTACAGAGGATTTAATTCTTCACAGGGATTAGATAGTTTTCCGGTTATCAATAAAAACATCATTAGAGATCATTTTGATGAATTTAAATCTTCAAAATATGATGTCTCAAAATGCAGAAAAGTGTCTACAAGCGGTTCTACAGGCTCGCCTTTTAGTGTCTATCACAACAAAGAAAAAATTCAGAAGAATATAGCTGATAACATTTATTTCTCAGCGAAATCTAACTATCAATTAGGTGATTTTTTGGTATATGTAAAAATTTGGTCGGATACATTTAGCTTGAAGAAAAAACTAGATTTTCAGTTGAAAAACATGCATCCTCTGAGTGTTTTCAATCTTTCTGATGATGAAATAAAAACATTTATTGAAAAGCTTAATAAACAATCGTCAGAGGTTTGCTTTATAGGCTATGCATCTAGTTTTGAAAAAATCTGTAAGTATCTCGACAAATTAGAAAACAACCCAATTACTTTCAAAACAAAATCAATAATTACAATCTCTGAGGCCTTAAATGATTATACAAGGAATTCGGTAAAACAATATTTTGGTACTCAACCATTATCCAGATATTCAAACAACGAAAATGGTATTATAGCCCAACAAATCCAACAAGATGATTTAAGATTCAAGATCAATGACTCTAGTTATGTTGTAGAAATTTTTGATTTGAATTCTGATAAAAAGTTAGATTATGGTCAACGTGGTAGAATCGTAATTACTGACTTATACAATTGGGCAACACCTCTAATTCGATACGATACAGGAGATGTTGGTGTGATGGAATTGGATGAAAATAACAGACCGTACTTTACAGAAGTTTCAGGTAGAGTTTTAGACCTGCTATACGACACTAAAGGTAATTTGGTGCCATCTCATCTTTCGGCTAAATTGTGTAAATATGGACAATACAAACAATTTCAGCTAGTTCAAAAAGATAAAAAAACATACGAAGTTAACCTGAATACTGATAAAAAAGTAGATGAGAAGCAATTGGTGGAAGAGTATAAGTATTATTTTGGCGCAGATGCTGAGATTACAATTAATTACGTAGATGATATTCCGTTATTAAACTCAGGAAAACGTAGGGAAGTGGTTAACGAGTATTACAATTCAATTAATTAAATGGGTAAGAAAACCTTTTACTTCATTTTAGCATTACTTGCTTTTGGTTTTAGATTGTTTCTGGAATTTCAATCGTCTATCATCACAGGTATCAATGGTGGTTACTATCCTGTACAGGTTAGAAGTATTTTAGAGCAAGGCCGTTTAGCTATGAACGATATGCCTTTAATATTCTACATCAATGCATTGTTTGTAAAGGTTTTGACTTTTATTTTTCCTTCACAGTCTACAGAGTATCTTATTATTTTGGGAATTAAAATATTGGGAGCACTGAGTATTCCATTATTGATTATTCCTATATATAAGTTAATCAATAACTATCCTGAATTTGAGTTACCAAAATCTTTTGAATACTTAATTGTTGCATTTGCATTGTTCTCGTTTTCAACACTTTATTTGGGTGCAGAGATGATGAAAAACGCCTACGCACTGGTTGGGTTTACATATTTGTTGTACTTATTTCTAAAGTTTTTTAAGCAAAAATCAGCAAAGCATGGATTGCTTATTGTTTTAGTCTTATTCTTAATTGCGTTTACACATTTTGGTGTATTTGCAATATCTATAATTTTCCTTGGGATATATTTAATTACTGTATATAAGGTAAAAGCGATAATCCCAATTCTTATAACAGCAATTTTAGGGTTTGCCATTGTATGGTGGTTAGATCCTTTTAGAGCATTTAACGCGATTAATATTTTTGAAGAGTGGTTTGGCTTACCATGGCGAATTGCTTTCTATCCTGCTGGTATTGCAAGTTTTATTTTAAGTGTTTTAATTGGTTTGGTGTTGTTTTTAGCTATTAGAAATCCAAAAGTAGAAACTAGACAAAAGCAATTGTTTACGATATTTTTATGGTTTATTACTTTGTTATCAATACCACTCTTACGTTTTGAACTTTGGAGACGCTTTAACCTGATGTTGTTTATACCGCAGTTGATTGCTTTGATTTTAGTGTATCCATATTTAAAAGTATCATACAAATCAAAGTTTGTTGTTTTACTAAGTGTAATTATAGGAATATCAGTAATTTATAATCTTATACATCCAAAACAGAATACCATAAGCGTTGAATCTTATGACGATTTGGCTTTGATGAAAACTAAAATTCAGAATCCAGATAAGACGATTGTTATGGTAAGACATGGTCTTGATTGGTGGGTAGTTTGGCAACTGAAAACTAAGGTTGGGCAGGCTCATCTTAAGGTTGATGAATCTATAACCTCTAAATATGATGAGGTTTTGTTGTTGAGACAAAAAAAAGGTCATAACGATTTGTATCCTGGTCCTGGAAGCCCGTTTTTTAATCCTTCAGTCCCTGAAAATAGTATACTTTTGTACACATCAGATTATTTTGATTTGTATAAATGGTCTGAGTAATTGAGGTTCAAAAAAACATTTTCTATTGAATTTAAGACGAAACATTTTTTGGTTTCTAGATAAGATTAAAGGCCAACCTTTAAAACGGTTGCATACTCAAACTCATGAGATTTTAGAGGTAAAAAACCGAAAATTGTCTGAAGCTGAAAATGCAAAACAATTGAACAAGTTGATTACGCATACCTTGCAAACCACATCTTTCTATAAAAATAAAGAGCTTAAAGAACTTAAGGAGTTCCCTATAATCAATAAGAATATCATTAGAGAAGATTTTGATGCTTTTTTGTCTAATAAATATGATAAAAGTAATTGCAGACAAGTCTTTACTAGCGGTTCTACAGGATCACCTTTTAGAATTTATCATAACAAAGAAAAAGTACAAAAGATTAATGCTGATAATATATGGTTTTCATCTCAGGCTAATTACAATATTGGTGACCCTTTAATCTTTATTAGAGCTTGGTTATTCAAACTAACGCTTAAGATTAAGCTAGATTATTTTAAAAAAAACATTACACCTGTTAGCACATTTGATGTTATAGAAAATGGCATTGAAATATTTATTGAAAAGTTAAATGCAAGGGGCAAGGTATTAAGTTTTATGATGTATGGGTCTACCTTAGAGCATATTTGTAAATATCTGGATACAGTTGAAAAGAATCCTGTTAGATTTAAAACCAAGTCAATAATAACTATCTCTGATGCTTTGAGTCCTTATGCGAAGCAAGCTGCCCAAAAATATTTTGGGATTACACCATTATCACGTTATTCTAATACCGAATCCGGAATTATAGCACAACAACTCTATGACTCTCAAGATCGGTTCAGGATTAACAATTCGAGTTTTGTCATTGAGATTTTTGACCTTGAAAAGGATGTACTACTTCCTCATGGACAAGCAGGTAGAATAGTATTAACAGATCTCTATAATTTTGCCATGCCGCTAATAAGATATGATACAGGAGATGTTGGTATTATGAATGTTGATGCCAGCGGCACACTATATTTAACACAAATCTTAGGAAGGAAATTAGACCAGTTATTTACTACGAAAGGTAAATTATTGCCTTCATTGTTCATGTCTAGTATGCTCAATGAATTTGGAGAATTTAAACAATATCAAATAGTTCAAAAGACTAAGACAGAGTATTATATTAATTTGAACACAGATAAGGAATTTGATGCCACTAAACTTATAGATAAGTACAAATCGTATCTTGGTGAAGATGCTGTCGTAAAGGTCAATATCGTCAACGATATACCTCTACTGTCTTCAGGAAAAAGAAGACAAGTAGTTAACGAATACTACAAATAATTATGCAGTATGCATTAAGTCTAAATTTCTATCTTTTTCTGTATGTATAGGAACTCCATAAGCCAATTTAAAATCTCCAACAGATTTTAAAACCAATGAAGCACCACCAATAACTGTATGATCTCCAATACTTACACCTTGACTTACTGAGGCGCTAAGGCATATTGAGGAACAAAACCCAATACTAACATTCCCTGCAATTGTTACACCAGAGGATAAGCTAGAAAAATCAGACATTACAGAATCGTGTCCTAATGAGGCCTTAGTGTTAAGTAGGCAGAATTTACCTAGCTTAGCATTCGCATTCACTATAGTACCAGCCATTAATACAGTACCTTCAGGAACTAATATATCTTCAGCTAAAATTGAGCTTGGATGAACTATAGGAACAAACTCAATTTTCGGAGCTATTTTTTTTATACTTCTGTAAATGCTTAATCTTAGATCATTGTCACCTATTCCAATAACAAGACCTTCGATATGAAATTTTTTAATTACAACAGAAAGTGAATCCAAGTTTCCAATAACTTTATGACCATATACTGTAGAATTTAAAGGTTTATAAGAATCTATAAAACCTATAATGTTGTAATCATTATTCTTCAGAATAATATCTACAATCATTTTAGAATGGCCAGAAGCACCATAAATTACTATGTTTTTCATTTCATTAGGTTTTGACAAATTAATTGGTATAGGGTCAACAATCGAATTGCCAAAGTAGATTTGGTTAAGGTTCGAAGATATTTAATCAATGTTAATTAGAGCAGTAAACACGCTAAAAGGCATAAATTCATCCACTAAATGTTAAAATCTTGTACTATTTAGAGCTATTTTTGCATCAAATCTTTGGTTTTTAGCACTTCAGTTTTTATTCAATTTATGGCATTTAACCGACCTTTTTTAGTAAAAAATAAACCAAAAAACCTTGCGGTTAAGCTTAACTCTAAAGGAGAACAGTCTGTTATAAAAGGCCACCCTTGGGTGTTTTCTAATAGTATTTTAAAGGTTAATGACGATGCCAAAACAGGAGATTTAGCTATAATTTTCAGCAAGAATAAAAACAAAGTCATAGGAATAGGTCTTTATGATACCAAATCGCCAATTCGTATTAAAATGATTCATAATACGCAAACTAAAGCGGTAATTAATGCTGAATTTTTCCAACAAAAAATTGAAGTCGCTTATCAAAAACGAAAAGAACTACTTAAAACCAAAACCAACAGCTACAGGTTATTGTTTGGTGAAAATGATGGATTTCCAGGTCTAATTGCCGATGTTTATGATATGGTTTTAGTTCTTAAAATCTATTCCGAAATATGGTTACCTTATTTAGAGTGGATTTTAGAAAGTCTTCAAAAGATCTCTATTGCTGAAACTATTGTACTAAGGTTAAGCAGACAATTAGAGAATAGTAGTCATCATGATTTTACAGATGGTGAAGTAGTTTATGGAAAGCTAAAAAACGAAGTTGTGGAGTTCATAGAACATGAAGTTAAGTTCTCCGCCAATGTTTTAAAAGGTCACAAAACAGGCTACTTTTTAGATCATAGAGATAACAGAAGACGCGTTGGTGAGTGGAGTGAAGGTAAAACGATGCTCGATGTATTTTCTTATGCTGGTGGATTTTCGGTACATGCCTTAGCCAATGGCGCTACTGAGGTAACAAGTTTGGATATTAGCAAGCAAGCATTAGATGTTGCTAGGGAAAATGGAAAGTTAAATGATTACTCTGGAATTCATAAAACCATTTCAGGTGATGCTTTTGAACAGATGGAAAATCTCATAAAAAAGAAAAAGACGTTTGATGTGGTTGTCATAGATCCGCCAAGTTTTGCCAAGCAACAGAGTGAAATAGAATTGGCAAAAAAGAAGTACAAACAATTAGCAGAATTAGGAGAAAAACTCACTGCAAAAAAAGGTATGTTAGTGTTGGCTTCATGTTCATCTAGAGTAACGGCTCAATCGTTCTTCGATTTAAACCAAAATGTTTTGAATGCTCAAGGGAGATTGTTTGAAACCATTTTAAAGACCAATCACGATATTGATCATCCTATTTCGTTTCCCGAAGGGGCTTATTTAAAATGTGGTTACTACCGTTTCTTGGAATAAATTTTATTATGCATGCATAATAAAATTTATTATATTTGAATTCGATTACCAGTTGCTTTTGTCACACTGAGCGTAGTCGAAGTGCAGTCGAAACCTAATCAATAAAACCTATGCAAACAAAACTAACCGAAATGTTGAAGATAAGTCACCCAGTAATTATGGCGCCAATGTTTTTGGTATCTAACGTAGCCATGGTAAAAGAAGCTATGAAAGCTGGAATTGCTGGTTGTATTCCTGCCTTAAACTACAGAACATTGGATGAGCTAAGAGAGGCTATTCAGCAATTAAAAGCAGCCAAACCAGAAGGAGGCTCTTTTGGGTTTAATTTAATAGTCAACAAATCTAATGTCAAATATAAAGGTCAACTCGAAGTGCTTTGTGAAGAAGGTTGTGATTTTATTATTACCTCGTTAGGAAGTCCAGAAGAAACTATTCGACAAGCACATGCAGTCGGAATTAAAGTATTTTGTGATGTTACGGATTTAAGATTTGCTAAAAAAGTTGAAAGTTTAGGGGCTGATGCTGCGATTGCAGTAAATAATGAAGCTGGTGGTCATAGAGGCAATATGTCACCAGAAGAATTAACCAGCTTATTACAAAAAGAACTTTCTATTCCGGTAATTTCTGCTGGTGGAGTAGGTTGTAGAGCAGATATTGATAAAATGTTGAGCTATGGGGCATCTGGTGTATCGGTCGGTAGTCCCTTTATAGCATCGGTAGAAGCAGGAGTTACAGATGAGTATAAACAAGCATGTGTAGATTATGGTGCAAAAGACATTGTAATGACCGAGCGTATTTCTGGTACGCCATGTACAGTAATCAATACTCCTTATGTACAGAAAATAGGAACTAAAGCGACTTGGATTGAGAACCTTCTCAATAAAAACCGAAAGCTTAAAAAATGGGTGAAAATGATCCGTTTTTCAATTGGTATGAAAGCTACTGAAAAAGCTGCTAAAAAAGCCACTTACAAAACGGTTTGGGTTGCAGGGCCAAGTATAGAGCATACCAAAGAAATACTACCAGTAAAAGAGATTGTGGCCAAGCTTGTCAATTAGAGTAAGCCAATAATTCTTGTCTTTTTTCCTTTTTTCGCTTTCCAGTAAAAACATCAAATGAGATGCTTGCTGATAATCCACCAGCAGCAGTAGCTAAAAATTCGCTTTTGTCAAACCTACCGGTTATAATTTCGCCATCATAAAACTCTTTCGCTAGTCCTGCTAAGGTAGATAAACCAAAGCTGTACCAAAAGGCTTTCTTTTTATTTTTGGTTTTGCTATAAACAAGCGTATAAGTAACACCTGAGATTAAAAATCCAGTACCAAAATGCACACCATCATCACTAGATGTCTTTTGAGAAAAACTTAGATTAAATAGCATTAATGCACAAAGGGTAACTATATATTTCATAGGTAGTTAAGTTTATTTAGGACAAAGTATGTATTTCAAGAGAAGACACTCATTTAATTCGTTCGGATAAATATTTTCACGATTAACCGTTTAAAAAAATAATATTTCTTCGATGAATGGCTATAATTTTTAAGAAATGGTATTGATGACATTTTTTGGTTTTTACGATGTAGAGGTAAACTATAAAACCACTTATCATGAAATCCCTAGCTTTTCTCTTCGTTCTCATTTGTTTTAATCTATCATTTTCTCAGGTAGGCATTGGTACTACCAGTCCAGATGCTTCTTCAATATTAGATATTGAAAGTTCAACTTCAGGGTTATTAATTCCTAGAATGACTCAAGCTAACCGTTTAGCAATTGGTTCACCAGCAGAAGGGCTTTTGGTTTATCAAACTAATGGGTCGGTTGGCTTTTGGTTTTATGATGGTTCTATTTGGAATCAATTAACTAATGGCGCTTCTGGTGAGTTTCAAAGTATTGGTGGAATCGTTCAAAATACTACAAACATTGGTAGTGATGATTTCGTTTTCGGAAGTAATGTGCTATCTGGCTCGGGCTCACGTTTCTTTTTCGATAAAAGTAAAGCCGCTTTTAGGGCAGGAATTGTTAGTGGTAGTGAATGGAATGACATTAGTGTTGGTAATAGTTCAATAGGTTTAGGTGAAGGAGTAACAGCTTCTGGTGCAGGCTCGATAGCTTTGGGAGCTTTCGCTACGGCCTCTGGAGATTATGCAACGGGTTTGATGGGCAGTGTAGCAGCAGGTGATTATTCATTGGCATGGAGTGGAGCAACAAATGGAGAAGGGGCAATAGCATTTATGAACGGTGTAGCCAACGGTGATTATTCAATCATCATGGGAGTAAATGCGCAGACAAGTTCTACAGCTAATGGAGCCATAGCTATAGGCGCCAATACAACGGCCAATGGAGTCAACAGTCGGGTTTTTGGAGACAACTCTAGTGCCACAGGCAGTACATCCATGGCATTGGGTATCAATAGCACATCGTCTGGACAAGGTTCCACATCTATGGGAGCTTTCGCTACGGCCTCTGGAGATTATGCAACGGGTTTGATGGGCAGTGTAGCAGCAGGTGATTATTCATTGGCATGGAGCGGAGCAACGAATGGTGAGGGATCAATAGCGTTTATGAACGGTGTAGCCAACGGTGATTATTCAATCATCATGGGAGTAAATGCGCAGACAAGTTCTACAGCTAATGGAGCCATAGCTATAGGCGCCAATACAACGGCCAATGGAGTCAACAGTCGGGTTTTTGGAGACAACTCTAGTGCCACAGGCAGTACATCCATGGCATTGGGTACCAATAGCACATCGTCTGGACAAGGTTCCACATCTATGGGAGCTTTCGCTACGGCCACTGGAGATTACGCCACGGCTTTGACGGGCAGTATTGCCAATGGAGACAATTCCTTGGCATGGAGCGGAACAACAAATGGAGAAGGGGCAATAGCATTTATGAACGGAGTAGCAAATGGTAATTATTCAATGACTTTGGGTGTTAATGCAGAAACGGCATCTGGTGCTACCAATGCTATTGCAATGGGTGCAAATACTGAAGCCTTAGGTTCACATTCTATCGCTATAGGTCATGATATTACTGCTTACTCATTTTCTGAGACTGTATTTGGATTTAATGAAGAGGTTTATACTCCAGTAAGTACTACTTCTAATAATGCCAATGATAGACTTTTTGTTGTAGGTAATGGAGACGCTGCAATAGGTATACCAAGTGACAATAATGCTTTTACAATACTAAAGGATGGCAGAACAGGTATAATGCGTATTCCAACCACAAATATTTTAGAAGTTAATGGTAATGCTTCTAAAACTACTGCAGGTGATTGGTTAGCTAATAGTGATAGTCGACTGAAGAAAAACATTAAAACATTCAATGAAGAACAAGCTTTGCAAAAATTGTTGCAAATGCGTGGTGTAACTTACGAATGGAACGATAACCAAACCGGAAACAACCGACCAGAAGGCCGACAATATGGTTTTGTAGCGCAAGAATTGCAACAGGTATTTCCAGAAAATGTGAGTTTGGACAACCAGGGTTTTTACCAAACCGCTTATGGTACTTATGACGCCTTATATGTACAATCCATAAAAGCTTTAAACGCTAAAATTGAAGATTTAGAGCAGGAAAATAAAACCCTTAAAGCCAAGCTAGATGAATTATACAGCATGGTAAAACAGATGGCAGAAGAACGGTAATTCACTTTATTTAGGCTAATTTTGCTGTAGTTTATTAAAATAGCTTAACAAAGGTTTGAAGAATATTATACTTGCAAGAATACCATTATTTATAGTTTTATCATTAGTGTTGTCTTGCACAACTGCAACCACTATTAAGTCTGGCGATATTGTTTTTAGAGGTGCATCACAAAGTGACTTATCTGAAGCTATTAACGAGGTTACTCAAACCGAAAAAGCGACAAACTACACGCACATGGGCATTTGTAGTGTAGAAAACAAAAACGTTTTTGTCTACCACTCAGATTTGGGCAAAGGTGTGGTAAAAGAGCCTTTAGAATTGTTTTTAAAATCTGAGGATGCTTCAACCTATAGTGCCGATGTATACCGAATTAAAAATAGTACCAAACCGCAGATAGAACGTGCCATTTCTAAAGCCAAGGACTTACTTGGTGAGCCTTACAATTTTACCTACATATTAGAAGACAAAGGCTATTACTGCTCAGAGTATATCTACGAATTGTTTAAAGAAGACAATGTGTTTACGCTTGAGCCTATGACCTTTAAAAACGCTGAAACCAATACCTTTCACGACGGTTGGGTTACGCACTATAAAGATTTAGGCATAGAAATACCAGAAGGTAAATTGGGTTGTAACCCAAATGGTATGGCTGCTTCTAAGACCTTAGCTTTTATAAAGCGTTTACAATAATGTTTAAAACTACGTAAAGTTACGTATTGCCTTTATAGTTTTTAAACTATAACTTCGCTTATCATCCGATAAAGTCAATTATTAACTGACCTTATCTAACCGTTGGACATAATTTAAAGAGTATGATATCAGATTTAAGAAAATCAATAAATTCTATTTTATATCAGCGAGTAACAAGTCCCTTATTTGGAACTTTTACATTTGCTTGGTTAGTTTGGAATTGGAAAATTCTTTATACAACATTTTTTATTGACGAAGATAAAATCGATAAAAACAAAATTGACTATATAGTTGAAAATTTTAGTGATCCAAAATTTTTAATTTGGTATCCTTTACTTTCGACATTAATTTTATTGACTGTAATTCCATTCATTTCAAATGGAGCATATTGGTTAAGTTTAAAATTTGAAAAATGGAGAGTAGACAACAAAAATGCTATTGAAAAAAAGCAACTTCTTACCCTTGAACAGTCTATTCAATTACGAGAACAGATTATTGATTCTGAAAGAAAATTTGACTCTCTTCTTCAAAACAAAAACGATGAAATCAAGCAATTAAAAGGCATAATAGAACAAATGGAATCTGTCAAAAAAAGCGAAACAGACTTTAATGATAAAGGTTCAAAGACAGAGGATGAAGAACAGGAAATAATTGGGATTTTCAACAAGGTTAAAGAAAATCCAAAATTAAAAACAGCTAGAAACACGATAAACTTTTTTATACAAGGAGGATATTCAGGTCTATCAAAAGATGAAAATATTAATTCACAAATCTTATCATATTTTGAATCCAATGACTTGATTCAACATTTAGGAAAAGGAATGTATGAATGGACTGAAAAAGGAAAAAGACTTAATCAATTGATTAATGATTTAGAATTTGAATAAAACTATGCCCAACAACGTGTATAGTACATTGCTTCTGATTTTCCTTTCGGAAAATCCTCGCGCTGAATTATCGCCTTTGTTTTTTTACTAGATTAGTTGCTTAAACACGCAACTAACCATACACAAACACGATAAGCGTAACTCCCGAAATTTAGCCTCAAACCTCTTTGGCACTGAATTTGTTTGTAACAAAACGCAAGATTTTACTACCAATAAGTAAACAACGTTTAACTTAAAAAAGAAAAATTATGATTCAGTATAAAGGTGCATTAGTATTAGGAGCATTAATTGGTGCAGCTGCAGGTGTATTATTAGCACCAGACAAAGGCAGTGTAACTAGAGATCATCTTAAAAAAGAGGGTAAGGGGATAAAAGACAAACTTGTAGATGACTTTAATGAAGTAAAAGAAGATTTGTCTAAAGCCGCAAAATCTGGTAAAGACAAGTTTAAAGAAGACATGAAAGACTTTGCCTCAAAAGCCAGTTACAAAACAGAAGAAGCCATTACCTTTTTAGAAAAGCAATTGGCTATTCTTAAAGAAAAGAATAAGACCTTACAGCAAACAAGTTAGTAATTGAAGCCACAATTTAGTTGTGGCTTTTTTATTTCCGTCAGTTCGAGTGAATTTTATGAGTGAAAGGAATAAAATTTGTACTTCGACAGGCTCAGCAGAGCTATCGAGAACCAATAAATAAAACTTCTCGACCTGTCTGCCGACAAAGGCAGGTACAATTTTTGCTGGCTTCGACTACGCTCAGCCAACAGAAAATTACTCGAAGTGATGTTATAATTACCCAATAACTTTAAGCAATTTAGCTTTTATTTCTGGCCATTCTTCTTTTAAAATACCATAACAACAAGTACTTCGTCTAAAGCCATCTTTCATAAGTACATCTTTGCGCAGAATACCTTCTAAGGTAGCACCAAGTTTTTCAACAGCGCGTCTCGATTTGTTGTTGCGTTCATCTATTCTAAATTCTACTTTTTCAAATTCAAGGGTTTCAAAAGCATACTGTAGCATTAAAAATTTCATATTGGCATTTAATCCTGTCCCTTGAAATTCGTGCCCAATCCATGTCCAACCAATATGTAGTAGTTTGTTTTTCCAGTTAATGAGTCCAAAACGTGTAGAGCCAGCATAGGTTTGGGTGGCTTTGTCAAAAACAATAAACGGAATAATGGTTTTATGGTAATAGCCATCTACAGCCACTTGCACATAATCCCTCAGTTTTTCTGGTGTAGAAATATCGGAAGGTGAGTAGAAGATAAGGTCTTTTTGTTGAGCAATACTTTCTAAATGTTTGTAATTGCTTAAGTCTAGCAGACTTAGTTTTACACGCTTGTTTTCTAGGGTTGGTACTGTCATGGTCTAGTGAACTAATATGAAACAAATTAATCTAAATTTTCAAATTCACTTCTTTGAATCTTTTACATAGTAGTAAACAAAACCTGTTGCTGCAAATGTTACAAGAATTAGAAAAAGAATTAAAAACCAATTGGTAGATTCGTTGTTGGAATTAATGCGGCTAAGAACACCATCTTTTTCAATAAAAATTGTAAATCCAAAAGACTTATCCATTAGGTTAATATCTTTTTTAAAACTTTTAAAATCAGACACTTCTATAATAGGTTTTTGAACCTTTAAGTAATTTTTTGCTGTTATTATATTTTCTTTTCTATTAAATATAATATTACTGTCGTAATAAAAGACATCATTGCTTATTAAGTCGTTGGAGGATTGAAAACGCCATTTTTGAGGAAGTTTAACCTTTGTAGTGTGATATCTAGAAACTGGATAAGGTAGCTCTATAGGATGACGTCTAGATTCCATATTAGGAAAAATTAATACATTTTGTAGATTGGTAGGCACAAATTCAATAGAGATTTTATTTGGCTCTAAATGCATAGGTTTCCATATACTATCAATAGCATAAAACTCTTTGATAATTAATTCGTTTTTATCCTTATTATCTTCAATAATAGGGTCTTTTAGCATCCTTACTTTATTATGGTATGTTGCATAAAAGTTTTCTAATTCTGTATGGAATGTTGTTTTGGCAGTATTCTTAATAACATAACGCATTCTATCGGCTTCAACATCAGTATAAGTTGTTTTTACATTTAGTGATGCTTTACCTTTAAGGTCTTTAATATCATATTCTTCATAAATTGAAACAGTGTTGCTGGAATTAGATATAATTGTGTCAAAAGATTTAGTAGTTTGGTCAACTACAAGGCCATATTCATAGTTAGGAAAATGTCGTTTGTAATATGTGCCAGATTGTTCGCTTAAGGTAGGATCAAAATACATTAAGTTGTCTTTGCTATCAATTACTTTTACAACACAATGGTTAAAAAATTCTGGAGAAGGAGGAAGATCTAACAAAGTATTTTTTAAAGAGCTATTAACTAGCATAGGATATGCCTTAATGTCTAATTCCTTTAACATATTTACCATAAGTAAACTCTTGTCTTTGCAATCACCATAGCGTTGCTCAAATACTTTATTAGGTGAATTAGGTTTGTAACTTCCTATACCGTATTCTAAGCCTAAGTACCTAATCTCGTTTTGAACAAAATCCAAAACAGCTTCAATTTTTTTACCGTCAGATTCGTTTTTATAGGCAATGTCCTGAATTTTTTGTTTTAATCCTGAAGATAATGCTTCATTTTGATAAAATATTGAAGATGCCCAACTAGTAACTTCGCTCCAGTTATTATAATCCGTTACCGCAACTGTAGGAAGCACTATTTTCCAGGACGGAATATACTCTTCATAAAAAAATGATTTTGGTGTAATTGTCGTCCAATTGTAAGTTTTGTAACCGTTTTTGGTTGAAATTATAGGTTCTTTATCGGTATTATAAAGCTTGTAGTTAATACCATTTTTTGTGTAAAGTATGATATTTACTTTACCAATAGGAACGTAATCATTTAAGTAAAACAAATTAGAGTACTTACCATTATGAATGGGGTTAAATCCTTTAATCGTATAACTTATATCTACAATATCACCAACTCTAACATCAGATAAATTGGTCATGGCTGTATATGAACCGTCGTAGAGGTAATTTTCGGCGTTCAATTCTCGTCGAATGACTTGAAAAAATTCAGGGTTTAATTTATCGATGATTTCACCATTTCTAATGATATTAATTGAGTGAAAAGTAAGTTTTTGATAAGATGGGTCATATACAACATTTATATCGGAACCACTTTGAACACCAGATGTGTTGGTGATTTTACTAGCAATCCGAAAGTGGCTTTCTTGTTTTGGAACATTTATTTGGTAATCTGCTATTAGTGTTAATGTCCCTTGCGAAATCTCTTCTTCATCAATATTAGGTGACAAATCATAATTTTGAATATTTACCCAATTAGGAATGTCAGACACATGTACACGTTGTTGACCAAAGCTTAACAATAAAAAAAAGAAAATAAATTTGAGTGTAATTAGATGTTTCAAGAAAATAGTTTTTTGATAATGGTAGATATTCTTACAAACTATAAAAAAACAACATTAAATTGAATAGTTGCCTATTTCCAAAATAAAGTTTGTGTTTACTTCGTGCTTTCCTTCAAACTGAAGAATCTTCAACCTTTTACCAAAGAGTTCTTCCGCATGTTGTCTCTCTTGTGCTATACGCTCGGCATCTAAATATTCGTCTTCAGTACCGTAAATCAGTTTTACCTCAGTGTTTTCTGAAAGATATTCAAAGTCTTTAGCAGTTAATTCCTTAGGAATACCACCAGAATGTAATACCAATTGCGAACATTGTAATTGTCGTTTAGCTAAATAACGCATGGCAACACTCACACCTTGGGAATACCCAAAAACAATAAAGTTGACATCTTCGGGAATGTTTTCAGCTTCAAAAACCGCATCAAAATAATTTAGGATATTCTGCATACCACTTTCGGTATTATCTCTTGTCAACCAATTAGCACCAACATGCATTTTTGGTTGTATGTAATATTTGCTTGGAGCTTGTGGTGCTATAAAATAGTTTTCTTCAGCATTTAGATCTTTAAAATACCGTAAAAAGTAACGACTTAGATAACCCATGCCATGGCACACAAACCAAACATTTTTAGTGTATTGGGTTAATGTGTTTAAGGTAGAGTATGAGTTACTTGTTTGGTAAACGATTTCTTTTTCCTCTGAATTCATTATTCCTAGTAGTTTCAGTATTTTTGTAACTGATGATAAAAATAAAGGTTTTATATGCAATTATCTAAGGAAATGATTTTGGCAAAAGCCAACGAAGTCTCAAAAAACACTTTAATGGAAACTTTAGATATAGAGATGATAGATTATGGCGAGGATTTTTTAGTTGCGAGAATGCCAGTAACCCCAAAAGTACACCAACCCGATGGTGTATTGCATGGAGGTGCTACGGCTGCCTTAGCAGAGAGTGTAGGTAGTTTCGCAGCGCATATTTTCACGGATTTAGAACAATATTTTGTTAGAGGTTTAGAGATTACAGCCAATCATTTAAAAAGTGTAAAGGACGGCTATGTCTATGCTAAAGCTACATTTTTGCATAAGGGTCGTACCACACAATTGCTAGATATTAGAATCACGGACGAGAAGGATAATTTAATTTCCGTTTGTCGTTTATCTACCATTTCATTACCGATTAAAAAGTAATAAATGACCCAAGATTCTTTTTTTGAAATATTGGAGCTTCAATATCAAAATCAGTTGCCTTTTGTAGTTTACAGTAGAGCCATCAACTCGGTAATTAAGTGTTGGCTACAAAATGATGAGACTCTACATACAACTTCAGATTTTTCAGAAAGTGGTTTTGTGTTTGCGCCTTTTGATTTAAATAATAAAAGCATACTACTTCCTGAAATAGAATGTGAGCACTATACATTAGAAACTGCTCATTTAGATTTAGTGGAAGACTTTAAAACGGAATCTATTGAAAATAAAGGTGAAGCCGAACATTTACAACTTGTTTCAAAAGGTATAGATATCATTAAGAATGGAGATTTATCAAAAGTCGTTTTATCTCGAAAGGTTGAAAAAGACTTAGAAAACGCAAATCCATTTACAATTTTCAAAAGGCTTTTTAATACCTACAAAAATGCGATGGTATATTGCTGGTATCATCCAAAAGTTGGGTTGTGGTTAGGTGCAACACCAGAATTATTGTTTAAAGTTGAAGGAAAACAACTGACAACGATTTCTTTAGCAGGAACTCAACCTTACACAGCAAACGCTGAAGTAATATGGACGCAAAAAGAATATGAAGAGCAACAAATTGTAACAGATTATATCACCAAACAGATAGAACCTCATACGGGCGACATTAAAATTTCGGAAGTTGAAACTGTAAGAGCAGGTAACCTCTTGCATCTTAAAACATACATACATAGCCAGATAAAAAGCGATAGTAGCTTAAAATCTATTATTGAAGCTTTGCATCCAACACCAGCAGTCTGTGGTTTTCCAAAAGAATTATCTAAAGAATTCATTTTGAATAATGAGAATTACAATCGAGAGTATTATACAGGTTTTTTAGGTGAACTTAATCTAAAGACTTCCAAAACTAGAAATACTAACAGACGTAATGTAGAGAACAATGCTTATACTGTTGTAAAAAAGCATTCTAATTTCTATGTCAACCTTCGTTGTATGCAATTAAAAAATCAAAAAGCCGTGATTTATGTTGGTGGAGGTATTACAAAAGATTCTATGCCGGAAAATGAATGGGAAGAAACGGTAAATAAAACTAAAACTATTGCTAACGTTTTAAGTTAAAATAAAGAGAATCCTTATCTTTGTTATTTGATGAAATACTCTAAAATTCCCTTATCTCAGACGGTTGTTACACTATGCAAAACGCATAATGTTAAACATATAGTTATTTCGCCTGGAAGTCGAAATGCACCTTTAACCATAGGTTTTACCAACGATGATTTCTTTAATTGCTACAGTATTGTAGACGAACGCTGCGCTGCTTTTTTTGCACTTGGTATTGCGCAACAGCTACAAGAACCAGTAGCTATGGTCTGTACTTCTGGTAGTGCACTGCTTAATTATTATCCTGCGATTTCTGAAGCGTATTACAGTAATATACCATTAATAGTTTTATCAGCTGATAGACCCAAACACTTAATTGATGTAGGTGATGGGCAAACCATAAAACAGAAAAACGTTTATGGAGAGCATGTATTATACAGTACAAATCTAAAATTGGATTTAAAAGATAAAGAACATAAATCTGTAGATGATGAGTTGCCGATAATGCGAAGTATTGAGAATAAGCTTGAGCGTTTCTTGGGAATTCAAAAAGATATACAGTCTCATAATGAATCTGAAGTGCATGATGCTATAACCATAGCAAGACTAAAGTCTGGTCCAGTTCACATTAATATTCCGTTTGATGAGCCTCTTTATGAAACAGTAGATGAACTAAGCATAAATCCTAAACCTTTTAGTATTGCTGACCGAACAGAGAAGATAGATGATTTTGAAATAAAAAGTCTTTTGGATATTTGGCACTCAGCAAAACGAAAAATGATTCTGGTTGGCGTGCTACCACCAGATTCGATTGAAGAGCAATGGTTGCAAGAATTAGCTGATGACGATAGTATATTGGTATTTACAGAGACCACGTCAAATTTGCATCATCCAGATTTTTTTCCTGGAATAGATAAAATGATTGCACCGCTAGATGAGGAAGAATTTCAGTCATTACAACCAGATATTCTTTTGACTTTTGGCGGTATGATAGTTTCTAAAAAAGTTAAAGCCTTTTTGAGACAATACAAACCAGAAGATCATTGGCATGTGGATTTATTTAAGGCTAATGACACATTTTTCTGTTTAGATAAACATATTAAATTAACTCCTAATACGTTTTTAAAAACCTTTTTACCACAAGTAACACATCACACTAAAAGTGATTATAAAACCACTTGGTTAAAGGTGAGGCAAAAGCGAAGAAAGCTTCATGATGACTATTTAAAAACGATTCCGTTTTCAGATTTTACTGTATTTAATACCATATTAAGAGGTATTCCAAAGCAAAGTCAGTTACAAGTTGGTAATAGCTCTACAATACGCTACACACAATTATTTCAACTTAGAAAGGACATTACTGTATTTTGTAACCGAGGTACTAGTGGTATAGATGGAAGTACAAGTACAGCCATCGGAGCTGCGGTAGTTAATAAGCAACGTGTAACATTTATAACAGGTGATTTAAGCTTTTTCTATGATAGTAATGCACTTTGGAATAATTACATTCCAAAGAATTTTAGAATCATTGTTATTAATAACGAGGGTGGTGGTATTTTCAGAATTTTACCAGGTCATAAGAATACCGAAAATTTTGATACGTATTTTGAAACGAAGCACCATTTAACAGCTAAACAGCTCTGCGAGATGTATGGGTTTGAATATTTTAAAGCTAAAGATGAAGCGTCCTTAGATGGAGTATTAGATAAGTTTTACAATGCATCCAAAAAGCCAAAACTTTTAGAAGTTTTTACGCCATCTACTATTAATGATCAGGTGCTTTTAGACTATTTCAAGTTTATAATGTAAAAAAATCAATTAATTATCACTATATGTGACTTTTATGCTTTTTAAGTGTCTAAAAAATACTTACCTTTAAGGGGACAATTTATTTAATCTAAAACAAGAATAAAATGAGTAAAAGAGACGAATTAATCGCAAAGTACGCTGCTGATTTAAAAGAAAAGTGTGGTGTTAATCCAGACATGGATTTATTAACTAAAGTCACTGTAGGTTTAGGACCTTCTATCTATAATCCTGATTCTTCAACAGTTTCTGGTTCAGATGAAAAAGAATTAGCAACCGTAAAGAATAATTACTTAATTAAAAAGTTGGGTCTAAGTGAAAAGGACAATCTAGATGGAGCGATAGCTTCTGTGATGGATAAATACGGTCAGTCTAATAGAAATAAATATAGAGCTGTTGTATATTATTTATTATGTGCTCATTTCAAAAAAGCTTCAGTTTACAAATAGACTTTATATATAGATAAAAAGACCTTTCTTTTTGAGAAAGGTCTTTTTTATTTCTTAAATTTTCTACTTTTCGCTTGTAACTTATTTCTACCTTTACGGCATGATACATTTAGGAGAATACAATACATTAGAAATATTAAGAGATACTGAGCCAGGACTGTTTCTTGGGGATGGTGAAGACGGAGAAGTTTTATTGCCAAATAGATATGTTCCAGAAACATTTGAAATTGGTGATAAGCTCGAAGTTTTCGTGTATTTGGATAATGAAGAACGTCCAGTAGCCACAACAGACAAGCCTTTTATAAAAAAGGGCGATTTTGCACTATTAAGATGTAATCAAGTCACTAAGTTCGGTGCTTTCTTGGATTGGGGTTTGGTAAAAGAATTGTTTTGCCCGTTTAAGGAACAAGCTTTTAAAATGAAAGCTGGTGGTTGGTATTTAGTCTATTGTTATTTGGATGAAGAAACAGAGCGCTTAGTTGCGTCTAGTAAGACCAATCGCTTTTTAGATAATAAAGAACTTACTGTAAAACAGTTTGATGAAGTAGATTTAATTGTGTCGCATCCATCAGAAATAGGTATGAATGTTATTGTAAACAAAAAGCACTTAGGCTTGGTATTTAAAGATGATATTTACAAAGACATTAGTGTAGGAGATAGACTAAAAGGAATTGTTAAAAAAGTGCGTCAAGACAATAAGCTTGATATATCGCTAAATCAAATAGGTTACAGAAATATTGAACCCAATGCAGAATTCATCATCAATGAATTAAAAGATAATAGTGGCTTTTTACCATTACATGATAAGTCGAGTCCAGAAGACATAAAAGAGCAATTACAAATGAGTAAAAAGGCTTTCAAAAAAGCGATTGGCTCACTTTATAAAGAACGGTTAATCACCATTAGTGAAGATGGAATCACATTGGTTAAAAATTAAATAATTATTAATATAGCTGGATATTAGCTGATTAATTGAGATGATATACAATTTTTAACCCAAGTAATGGATTCTTCAATATCTGTAAAAGCTTTTCGGTTGAAATTAAAAAAGTGATTCTCTATTTCAAAAACTTTTTCGGTTAGAGTGTTATATACCACAACAGCATAGGCCTTTAAATTAGGAAATGCAGCATTAAATAAATCTGCATCATTTAAGTTTAAAGAGTAGGAGTTAATTCTGTTTGATATGAAGCCAAAGGGACGATTTTCAAAATGAATTTTTACGATTTCAGTAATATCCGAGAAATTTTCAAAATTAATATCAACACCTTCGTCGAACTCTCCAACAAAATAATCTTCAAATAAATATATATTACCTAAATTAACTTTAAAGTGTTGGTAACTATCCGTAGTAGTATGCATTATGCTATTAACCATGCCTTTTGAAAATTAGTTGCAAATATAGCATGATGACACAATAACTTCAAACAGAAATGATTGGTTCTCCCATAATTATTTATTCCTTATTTTTGTTCTCAAAATTTTGAAAAATATGAACCATATAGATTGGAAAGTTGCCAAATCTTATGAAGATATAACATATCACAAATGTAATGGTGTTGCAAGAATTGCATTTAATCGTCCAGATGTACGTAATGCCTTTCGTCCAAAGACAACTTCAGAACTTTATGATGCATTTTATGATGCAAACGAGGATGTGAATATTGGTGTCGTTTTATTAAGTGCCGAAGGTCCATCGTCTAAAGATGGAGTTTGGAGTTTTTGCTCTGGTGGAGATCAAAAAGCCAGAGGCCACCAAGGTTATGTTGGTGATGATGGTTATCACAGGTTGAATATTTTAGAAGTTCAACGTCTAATTCGTTTTATGCCTAAAGCAGTAATAGCAGTAGTGCCTGGTTGGGCAGTAGGTGGTGGACACAGTTTGCATGTGGTATGCGATTTAACCTTGGCAAGTAAAGAGCATGCAATTTTTAAGCAAACGGATGCTGATGTTACTAGTTTTGATGGTGGTTATGGGTCTGCTTATTTAGCAAAAATGGTCGGTCAAAAAAAAGCTAGGGAAATATTTTTCTTAGGAAGAAATTATTCAGCCCAGGAAGCCTACGAAATGGGTATGGTCAATGCCGTGATACCGCACGATGAATTAGAAAATACTGCCTATGAATGGGCGCAGGAAATTTTAGCGAAATCACCAATCTCTATAAAAATGCTAAAGTTTGCGATGAATCTTACTGATGATGGAATGGTAGGTCAACAAGTATTCGCAGGTGAAGCCACCAGACTTGCTTACATGACAGATGAAGCTAAAGAAGGACGTAATGCATTCTTAGAAAAAAGAAAACCTAACTTTCCAAAAAAATGGATTCCATAAAATAAAAAAGGCTTAATGAAAAAAATTAAACCTTGGCTTTTGGCCATGAGGCTTAGAACACTCCCACTGTCAGTTTCAGGGATTATCTTAGGAACTTGTTTTGCGCTGTATAATGGTCGCTTTAGTTGGTGGGTTTTGGTGCTAGCTATCTTAACAACTATAAGTCTTCAAGTACTATCTAATTTGGCGAACGACTATGGAGATGGCATCAAAGGTACTGATAATGCAAATCGGGTAGGGCCAGAAAGGGCAATACAAAGCGGTACTATTACTCCAGACGAAATGTTAGATGCCATAAAGTTTAATATAGTGGTGGTTATTATACTAACGTTATCACTTATCATGGCAGCTTTTGGACCAAATAACTTTTTATTTTTATTGCTTTTTGTGTTTTTGGGGGGTATTTCTGTTTATGCAGCCCTTAATTACACAATGGGTGATTCACCTTATGGTTATCGAGCTCTTGGTGACGTTTTTGTCTTTATATTTTTTGGACTAATAAGTACTATCGGTAGTTACTTACTCTATGTACACACTATTGATCACCTTGTTGTATTACCGGCTGTAGCATTAGGTTTATTAAGCGTAGGTGTTTTAAATCTAAATAATATGAGAGATTTAGAAGCAGATGCCAACGTGGGTAAAATCACAGTAGCCGTAAAACTAGGCATTAAACGGGCTAAGCTATATCACTATTTTCTTATTATAGGGGCTATGTTGACCTCTGTGGTTTTTTCAATTTTTTATTACGTAGAAGAATCCTATAATTTTTTGTATTTAATAGCTTTTGTTCCTTTATTAGTTCATCTGAAAAAAATAAGAGTTGCAAAAGCACCTAATGATTTTGATAGCCAGTTAAAGGTATTGGCATTATCTACGTTTCTTTTTGCATTGTTATTAGGTGTTGGGTATGTTTTGTATTAACTTAGTGTATAATTAGTTTTTAAAATCTATCTAAAATGAAAATCACATTTTACGGTCACGCGTGTTTAGGAATTGAAATTAACCACATTCACATTCTTGTAGATCCATTTATATCTGGTAACGAAAAAGCATCACATATAGACATTGATACTATAAAAGCAGATTATATTCTAATAACCCACGCACATCAAGATCACATATTAGATGTTGAAAGAATTGCAAAGCGGACTGATGCAACTATAGTTTCTAATTATGAAATTGTGGTACATTATCAAAATTTAGGATTTAAAGGACATCCTATGAATCATGGAGGTTCATGGAATTTTGACTTTGGTAAGGTTAAATATGTTAATGCTGTGCATACGTCTTCATTTCCAGATGGTAAATATGGTGGACAACCAGGTGGATTTTTAATACAGGCAGATAAGAAAACACTATACATAGCAGGTGATACGGCTCTACATTATGATATGAAAATTCTAGGTCAGAATTATGATTTAGACTTAGCTGTTTTACCAATAGGTGATAATTTTACAATGGGAGTAGAAGATGCAATTATAGCTACCCGTTTTTTAAAGTGCGATAGAGTGTTAGGTTACCATTATGATACATTTGGTTATATTGAAATTGATAAGGTAAAAGCAAAAGCCAAATTTGATTCTAAATTAAAAACCCTAAAGTTATTGGACATTGGTGGTAGTATGGAAGTATAGTTATTGTATTTCCAGCTTATAACCAATACCGTGTACATTTGTCAGCTTAATATTAGGGTCATCTTGTAATTTTTTACGAAGTTTGGAGATATAAGTGTCTAAACTTCTACCGACAACAACACCATTATCCTCCCAAATGCGTTTGGTGAGTTCTTCTCGAGCGACTATGTCGTTGGGTTTTTCTGAGAGTATTTCAAGGATTTCACATTCCTTTTTAGAAAGACTTATTTCCGTAGCTTGTTTTACTAATTTATGTTGCTCTGGGTAAAATATAAAACTGCCTAGTCGAATTTGGTCAACGTCTTCCTTTGAAGGTTTTAAAGGAATTGTTCTTTTCATCAGTGAGTAAACTAATAGTCCTATAAAAAATATAGGAATAAATAAAATCCAAAAATTAAAACCAGCTTTATTATCTTGAAATTTGATAAATAGAAAATAACAGGATTTTGGTAACACGCGACCACCACAAGGCACAATGTCTGTGTCTGTTCTATTCTTCATTTGGTAGCTATATGCAATTTCTGTATCGCTACACAGCAAAACTTCAATAATGTAATTAGAAGGTAATTCTGCTTTCTTAAAGCTTTTCTCAATAATTTCCACAAGAATTTCAGGATCAATAGATAAATCGTTTTCAAACTTTAGCTTATAGGTTTTTGAGTTGATTTCTTCAACAGGTAAAACCAAAGATGTAGAATCCTTTTGCGCTAACAGCAATTCGTGACCAACAGATCTAATGGCGATTTTGACTTGATCAGGATTTACACCTCGTACTTCAGAAGAACAAGAGTTAAGCACAAAATAACTGAGTAAAAGCAGAATGAAGCGATAGTATTTTTTCATAAGCAATGTAAAGAACAGCATTTTAATCACTTTTTACAAGGCTTCACACTTCTTTTACACTTTTTTGACATTTTCTGATAGCTATCAAAGTAGTTTTGGATAAAATCAATAAAACAATCAATTATGAAACAAACAGTTATTTTATTCGCTCTTATCACCCTATGTATTTTCAACAGCTGTAAAAATGAACCGAAAACAAACAATGAAAATCTAATTGTAGTAAAAGAAGAAACACCCGAAGAAGTCCACAATAATTTTGATGGATTGATTGCGATAAACGTAGAAAAGAGCATCGTAAATTGGAAAGGCTCAATGCTTTTTAGTTTTGGTGAACATTACGGAACGGTCAATTTTAAGGAAGGTTCTTTGGAATTTAAAAACAATGAAATTATTGGTGGGAGTTTCGTTGTTGATATGAATACCATAATTAATACAGATGGCGAATACAGTGAGGATTTGGTTAACCACTTAAAAAACGAAGACTTTTTTGAAGTTTATAAATTCTGGGAAGCTAAATTGGAATTTGTGAATTTTGAAAAAATTGATGGCGGTAGACTTAAAATTGATGCCAATTTAACCATTAAAGGCATTACCAAACCTATGGTATTATACAACGTGGATTTTTTGCCAAAAGAGAAAATGCTTTACACCAAATTTAAAATTGATAGAACTGATTTCGGAATAAATTATAGTTCTAAAGGTGTTTCAAAATTTAAGGATTATGCGATTTCTGATGCGGTAGAACTTGAGGTTGAATTATTTTTAAACCACTAGAAAATGAATAGAAGTTTGGTATTAATTCTTATGAGTTTTTGTTTTTCCTTTAGTCTTGCTCAAAAAAACATCACAGAAAGTTTATTGGTGGTAGATAGTTTATGGACAAAGGAAATGTTTGAATTCCCTATTCATTTTGCACCTGACATTACCTACCAAGGATTTGAAGAGGCCCGTTTTCCAAAAGGTTGGTCTAATCAAGATAGTTCAGAGTATTGGTCTTATGTTTTTGCTTGGAGTATAAAAGGGAATACTGTACTTAATGAAAACATCTTAGAAGTCAATCTACAGTTATATTTTGATGGGTTAATGGCTACCGTTAATAAAGACCAAAATTTTAAAGTTCCTGAAACGGTTGCTCTATTTATAAAGAATGATGAAAATAATTTCATAGGAAAGATACGCTTATTTAATTCATTTCATACAAAAAAGATGATGACTTTAAACGTATTGGTAAATACTTACAATTGTTTAGAGGAAGATAGGGTATTAGTACTGTTTAGATTTTCACCAAGTGTTTTTGATGCTGAGATATGGGAAAAATTAAAAGATATAAAACTCAAGACTAATGCCTGCGCAATAAATAATAAAGGAAATTAAAAGACCTTACCTTACTTGACTCTTCAAAACTACTTTATGTAACAGCTTCGGAAAAAAGCGCTTTAGATATACGCCTAAAACTTCTTTTTGACCTATGTAAGCTTCAAATTTTTCCCTTTTAATGGCTTTTAGCATTCGTTTGGCAAAAACATCAACGTTTAAGCCATTTTCGGTTGCTGTATCCTGCTCATTTCGGGTTGAGCCATCACCTGTTAAAGCATTACGTGCAACGTTGGTGTTTACAAATCCAGGGCAAATCATTGTTACTTTTATATTATCCTTATCATGCTCTAATCTTAGAGCATCAAAAAAGCCGTGTAATGCATGTTTAGCGCCACAATAAGCAGAGCGGTAAGGCGAACTAAACTTGCCCATCAAACTCGTTACTGTTACGAAATGTCCTGATTGTTTGGCAATAAAATGAGGGAGTAAAGCTTTAGATAAAGTCACTGTACCCAAATAGTCAATATCCATTAGTTTTTTGTCCACCTCAATATCTGTGTCAATAATTAAAGAACGTTGACTTATACCACCATTATTTATAAGGATGTCAATGTTACCAAACAAAGAAAGGGCCTTTTCTACTACCGTTCGCATTTTATAATAATCGGCTAGGTCTAGCGGCAAAACTTCAACGTTTTTAGGTTGTAAACATTCATTTTTTACATCATTCAAAACTGCTTGCCGACGAGACGAAAGAATAAGTTTACAATTGTATTTAGATAATTCTAATGCAAGAGCTTTACCGATACCGCTTGATGCACCTGTAATCCAAATAACTTTATTTTCAAATGTCATGATTGTTTATTTGAATTTAACCACTCCTGTCTTAGGTCATCACTAACTGTACCTGTTCCGTCATGTTTCCAGCCAGGATGTTTTATGAGGTACATAAAACGCTGTTTTAATGTCTTTTTACCAGTAAAAGCATCTTTAATCATGTACAGCCACTCTAAAAATGCGATTTTTACAGGATTAAAAGTATTGATGTTTTTTACTAAGCCATAGTTTACTTTTTCTTCATCTAGTTCAGGCTGAAAAGTACCAAAGAGTTTATCCCAAATGATTAAAATACCTGCATGGTTACGGTCTAAGTAAATAGGGTTGCTACCGTGATGCACTCTGTGGTGAGAAGGTGTATTGAAAACAGCTTCAAACCAGCGAGGCATTTTGTTAATGGCTTCCGTGTGAATCCAAAATTGATAGAGCAAACTAACAGACATTTGTAATAAAATCATGGCAGGATGAAATCCTAGAAGTGGCAACCATAACCAAAACACAAAACTATAAAATCCACCTGACCAAGTTTGCCGTAAAGCTGTACTCAAATTATAGTGTTGAGAAGAATGGTGAACCACATGCGATGCCCAAAATAAGCGACATTCGTGAGAAATACGATGAAACCAATAATAAGCTAAATCATCTGCAAAAAATAACAGAACAAAAGACCACCAAGCAAAGGGAATGGTAAATAATCTAAAGTTATTGTAAACCCAAGTCAAAGCTAATAACACCAAAACTTTACTTGCAAAGCCTAAAAAAACATTTCCTAAACCCATAGCTATGGATGCAAAAGCATCCTTTGCTTCATAACCTTTTACGTGCTTTAGTTGCTCTCTTGTGGTTACATATAATTCTAGTAACATAGCCAAAATGAAAAATGGGATGGCATAAAGAATAATATTTGGGAAATCTGGCATTTGTAGGTGTATTTCAGCATCTAAAATACGAAAATATTTAAGTATTTTTGACATTGAATTATGATAGCCACTTACTATAAGTATATACTTAACTTTAAGCGACCTAGCGGTACATCTAGAGGTATAATGACCACTAAAGAAACTTGGTTCATTATTCTTGAGGAAAACGGTAAAAAGGGAGTGGGAGAGTGTGGTATTTTAAGAAGTTTGAGCATAGATGATAAACCAGATTATGAACACAAACTAAAATGGGTTTGTAAAAATATCAGTCTTGGTTCAGAATTACTGGTGAAAGAATTGAGTGAGTATCCAAGTATACAGTTTGGGTTAGAAATGGCTTTTAAATCTTTAGAAAGTGAATCTGAGTTCGATTTGTTTCCATCTAAATTTACTCAAGGAAAAGGTACCATTCCAATAAATGGTTTGGTTTGGATGGGTGACGAAGCCTTTATGCGCAAGCAAGTCAAAGAAAAAATTGAAACGGGATTTAACTGCATAAAATTAAAAATTGGAGCTATAGATTTTCAAACAGAGCTTGATATTCTAAAATCTATACGAAAAGAATTCTCTATTTCAGATATTGAATTGCGAGTTGATGCTAATGGTGCATTTTCCCCTAATGAAGCATTAGAAAAATTGAATCGTCTTTCTGAATATCAATTACATTCCATTGAGCAACCTATTAAGTCTAAACAGTTTTATGATATGGCAAAGCTTTGTGAGGAAACACCTTTACCTATAGCTTTGGATGAAGAGTTGATAGGAGTTTTTAAATTTGAAGATAAGCAAGAATTACTTTCAATAATAAAACCGCACTATATCATTTTAAAGCCAAGTCTTGTTGGTGGTTTTGGCGGTAGCGAACAATGGATAAAGATTGCTGAAAATTTAAATATAAAATGGTGGATAACAAGTGCACTAGAAAGTAATATAGGCTTAAATGCTATTGCTCAGTGGACTTATACATTAAATAATACAATGCCTCAAGGTCTTGGAACAGGAAGTTTATTTACTAATAATTTTATGTCTCCATTAACCGTAAAAAATGGTACTTTGCGATACGATTTAAACAAGGACTGGAATTTTAATTTAGACTAATGAATTACATACAACAAGCTTATAAGGGGCAAAGAGAATTATGGATGTTTATATTGACAACCATATTGGTTGCAGGTATCTTTTTATTAAATTTTGTTTTTTATTTGATAACTGACCCATCGGATATGGAGGCTGCCTATGAAATGATGAAAGGCATACCTTCAAGTCTAAATTTGGCTATAAATCTTTTGCCTTTTGCATTTCTTTTAGGTTTACTGTTTGTTTTAGTAAAATATGTACACCAACGAAGCATTTTATCTTTAACTACAGCAAGACCCAAAGTTGATTATGGAAGGATATTTTTTGCTTTTATGATGGTTGCGACATTTACGATAGTATCGTTCATCATAAGCTATAATATAGATTCGTCAGAGATTATATATCAATTCGATTTTAAGAAATTTTCGATTTTATTTTTGGTAAGTATTGTTCTTTTTCCTTTTCAGATAGGATTAGAGGAATATCTTTTTAGAGGCTATCTTATGCAACACATAGGAATTATGGTTAAGAATAAATGGTTTCCTTTAATTCTAACTTCTGTCTTATTTGGTATAGCACATAGTGCTAATCCTGAAGTTGCTAATATTGGTTTCTGGAAAATGATGATTTTCTACATTGGTACTGGTTTATTGTTAGGCATTATGACCTTGATGGATGATGGTCTAGAGCTAGCTTTAGGATTTCACTTAGGAAACAACCTTTTAGCATCACTCTTGGTTACTGCAGACTGGACAGCTTTACAAACTGATGCTGTCTTTAAAAGTACAGCCGAACCATCTATGAGTATTGTTGGAGAAATTTTAATACCTGTTCTCGTAGTTTACCCAATTATGTTATTAATTTTATCAAAAAGGTATGGTTGGAAAAACTGGCAAGAACGTTTGTTTGGTAAAGTTTCAGAACCACCAAAAGAAGATTATAAAATCATAGGAGAATAATGACACCAGAATACGATAAAGTCCATAATAGATTCAAGTTAAATGGCTTGCACTATAGTCATGAAGATTTAAAGGAAGTAGCTTACAGCCTTATTAAAGAAGGTGAGCCTCACGAAAAAACAAGAGGGAATTTTTTAATAGATTGGCTCAATGACAAGGATTATGTGGAAGTAAAAACATCGGGTTCTACAGGCAAACCAAAACTAATAAAACTCAAAAAACAGGCCATGGTAAATTCTGCCATTGCTACTGGTGATTTCTTTGGTTTAGAACCAGGTAATACAGCTATGGATTGTTTACCAAGCCATTATATTGCAGGTAAAATGATGTTGGTAAGGGCTATGGTTTTAGGTTTGGAAATAGACTTTGTAGAACCAAGTGCGCATCCCATTTTCGATTACGAAAAGCACTACGACTTTTGTGCTATGATTCCCTTACAACTTAAGCATACCTTAAAATATACATACAATATAAAAACCCTTATTGTTGGTGGTTCTAAAGTTACACAACCATTATTGGAGCGCATCAAAACCTGTAGTTCTAAAGTTTTCGAAACTTATGGAATGACAGAGACTGTTACACACGTAGCAGTTAGACAACTACCATCAAAAGTATCTAAAGGTGAGAAGTTTTATAGTGCTATACCTAATGTGAGTTTTTCTCAAGATGATAGGCAGTGTTTGGTGATACACGCACCTAATTTATTAGGAGAGCCCTTAGCGACTAATGATATTGTAGATTTAAAATCTGAAACAAGTTTTAAGCTACTAGGTCGTTATGATAATGTTATTAATTCTGGTGGTGTAAAATTGTTCCCAGAACAGATAGAAGACAAGTTACAGCCAGCTATTGATGAGCGTTTTATTGTCGCTGGGGAAGAAGATGAAACTCTGGGAGAACGCCTTGTTTTAATAGTTGAAAACCCAAGAGACTCAGCTGAAAGTATAGCTAACAGAATAAGGTTTATAAAAGACCTTACCAAGTTTGAAGTACCAAAACACATTTATATTACCGATAAGTTTGTAGAAACTGTTAATGGTAAAATTCAACGTGCCAAAACTATAGAGTCCGTTTTAGGATAGTATACTCATTCAAATAGTAGGTTTACTCATTAGTTATTTATCAAATAAAACAATCATGCTAGTTTTAGAATAAACTAAAATCCAACTATCATGAAATTTTTTAAAACAGTACTACTCATTTTATGTTCTATTTATGTGTTTGGGCAAAATTCACCAGAGCTCAAGGTTAACGATTCATTATCAATCAAATTAAGCCATTTATCAGTCAAATCTGAAATTGTAGGTAATTTAGCAGTTACTACTTACAAAATGAGATTTTATAATGAAACCTCCAGAATTTTAGAAGGGGAATTGATTTTTCCATTGGAGCAAGGACAAAGCGTTACAAATTTTGCAATGGATGTCAATGGTAAAATGCGAAATGCAGTAATTGTAGAAAAAGAACTTGGTAGAGTAGCTTACGAAAGCACTGTTAGACAAACGATTGATCCAGGTCTTCTTGAGTTGACCAAAGGTAATAATTATAAAGCTAGAGTTTATCCGATTCCATCAAATGGTTATAAAACAATTGAAATAGAATTTGAAGAAGAGCTAAGAGTGTCGGATATGAAACATATATTTAGATTGCCCTTTAGTTTTCAAAATCCATTGGAATTTGATTTTGAAGTTTTAATTTATAATACAGATTTAAAACCAAGAATTTTAAGAGGAAATAAATATGGTTTAGATTTTAAAATTTCGGATTTTAAAATCTCTTCTAGTGTTTACAAAGAAAAGGTTGTAGTTGATGAGGATTTTTTAATTGAAATTCCAATAGCTTCAGATCAAGTAGTTTCAACTTATTCAGACTATTTTAATATCTATAAATCTTTTAAGCCAAAATCAAAACTAAAAAAGAAACCTGAAACTATTTCTATTTTTTGGGATTCTTCATTATCAATGAAATATAGAGATATTGCCGAAGAGTTTAATCTTTTAGAAGAGTATTTTGATTATCTACAAAACATTGAAGTTGATTTAATTGTATTTAGTAATACAACATTGTTTGAAAAGAAGTATTTCATTAGCGGAGGTAATTGGAGTACGCTAAAGGATGATTTAAGTACTGTTAAATACGATGGTGGCACGTCTTATTTACAATTACCAAAAACAAATACAGAAGAAGTTTTATTTTTTACTGATGGAATGTTCAACTTAGGAGAGTTTAATACTACTACTAATAATAAGACTACTGTTTATTGTATAAATACATTAGGATCTGCTAATCACGAATATTTGAATAAGTTAAGTAGTCAAAACAATGGGAAGTATATTAATTTAAAACGTATGTCTACTAATTCTGCATTGGATGAACTTAGAACAGAATCATATAAGTTTTTAGGATTTAAAAAAAATAAGAATATCTCTGAAGTGTACCCTAAAAAAGGTGCGATTATAGACCAAGGATTTTCAGTTTCTGGCCGTTTTAAAGTAAATACAAAGATTGAATTGTTGTTTGGTTATGGTAATGAGGTTAAAGAAAATGTAATAGTTGAGCTAAAAAGTAATAATTCTAACAACCTACCTAAAAGACTTTGGGCTAAGAAAAAGCTTAAGTATCTAAATCTAGAAAAGGAAAATAATAGGGACAAAATAATTGCATTAGCAAAAAAATATCACTTAATAAGTGATTTTACTTCATTGATTGTTTTAGATAGATTAGAAGACTATTTGCGTTATAGAATAGAGCCACCAAATGAACTAAAAGCAGAATACAAAGAACGTCTAGCAAATATTGAATTTGAAGATGAAGAACGACAAAGTGATATAGAAGATAGGAAAGAAGAGCTTTTAGAAGATTATGAAGATTTAAAGAAATGGTATAATACCAAATACCCGATTAAAAAGCCATTAAAAAAGGAAATTACGCAACAAGCATTAAATCATAATACTCAACAAGCAAATGTAACCGAACCTCAAAATTCTAATGATAACACTATTGAAACAATAGATTATACGAGCCACAGAAATATTCAACAACCAATATTAGATAGAACTAAAAATTTTGTCACTGGTACTATTACAACAGCTAGTGATGGTTTACCATTACCTGGTGCAAATGTTATTATTAAAGGAACCACAAGAGGAGTAGTAACTGATTTTGATGGCAATTATTCAATTAACATAGAACCAAATGAAACATTAGTTATTTCGTATGTAGGCATGAATAAAACTGAAATTACAGTTGATTCGGCAGAAGTTTACAATGTTGCTTTAGAAGAAGGTAATGCTTTAGATGAGGTAGTAGTCGTAGCTTATAGTGTAACTAGAAAAGAAGCGATGACTGGTTCTGTTTCTGTTGTTGAAGAAGAGACTTTATCAGTGTCAGAAAGTATAAATTCATTAATGGGTCAAGCATCAGGTATTTCAATCAGTGAGGAGGCTAATGGAAATCTAGGAAGTTCATCAAAAGTTATAGTGAGAGGGTATTCTAGTATTAATACAGCTAAAAACCCATTATATATTCTTGACGGAAAAGTCTTTGATGAAGAAAGTATTAGAGAGATTGAAACAGATAGTATTCATTCTATGATGGTTTTAAAAGATGCAAATGCTCAGGTTCTTTATGGTTCCCGAGCTCAAAATGGAGTTATTGTTATTACTACTAAAAAGGGATTAGAAGAAAATCGAGAAGAAATAAAGTCATTAAATGAAAAAATCTATAAAGATATAGAGTTTAAAGCTTGGAATCCTGAAAGTGATTATATTAAGATATTATCTGCAGAAAAAGATATAGAAAGTGCTTACTCAAAATATCTAGAGTTGTTAGTAAAATATAGAAATACTCCTTCATTTTTTCTAGATGTAGCAGATTTTTTTGAAAGTAAGGATGATAATAAATTAGCCATTAGAGTTTTATCTAATCTAGCAGAAATTGATTTGGATAACCATGAAATTTTAAGAGCTCTAGCTTATAAGTTAGAATATTTTAAGCAATACGATTTGGCTCTAAATGTTTGTAAGGAGATATTAAGTTTAAGACCTGAAGAGCCACAATCCACAAGAGATTTAGCTTTAGCTTATGAGAATATCGGAATGTATCAAAAAGCATTTGATTTGTTATATAGTATTATTGATGGTAAGCTTCTTGAAAAGGATGAAGATGAACGTTTCTATGGTATTGAGCATATTGCATTTATTGAAGCAGGACATTTATTAAAAAAGCATAAAAAGAAAATTTCACTAACAAAAAAACAGAAAAAGCTTGTGTTTCCTGTAAGTGTAGATTTAAGAGTTGTTGCAGATTGGAATCATAATGATACGGATTTAGATCTATGGGTAGATAACCCAAAGGATCAAAAAATAAGTTATAAAAATAAAATAACTGATTATGGAGATAGACTTTCCGAAGATATGACAGAGGGTTATGGACCTGAAGAATATCTTATTAAAAAAGGTTTAAAAGGCGATTATAATTTGGAAGTAGACTACTATGCTGATAATGTGCAAAAAATTTCTGGTCCAACAATTCTTAAAGTAACAATCTATAAAAATTATGGTAAACCAAATGAAATAAAAGAGTTAAGAATTTTAAGGCTGAGTGGTGATGGAGTAGATGATACCATAGAAATAGGAAAAGTTAATTTTTAACAAATAAAACCCAATGCATTTGCATTGGGTTTTTAGTTTATAATATGTGAGTTTAAAAATTAATTTCCTGCAGAAAGATTTTTCATCTCTTCTTCAATCATTTCATAGAACTGATCAATTTTAGGAAGTACAACTATACGTGTACGTCTGTTTTTAGCTCTGTTCTCAACGTTATCATTCTCAACCAATGGTACGTGGTAGCTACGACCTGCAGCAATCAATTGTTGAGGGTTTACTTTTAGGTCCTCTAAAACTCTTACCACAGAAGTAGCACGTTTAACACTAAGATCCCAGTTATCTAATAACGGAGGTTTGTTGTAAGGTACATTGTCGGTGTGCGCTTCAACCATAGCTTCAAAGTTGGGTTTGCTATTTATTACTTTAGCTAC
Source organism: Winogradskyella sp. HB-48 (assembly GCF_049942685.1). GTDB lineage: Bacteria > Bacteroidota > Bacteroidia > Flavobacteriales > Flavobacteriaceae > Winogradskyella. Next base: position 3,100,396 of record NZ_CP187934.1, on the reverse strand, counting down.
TTTACCTAAAATTTCTTTAGCTCTTTCAGTTACGGTATAACTTCCACTTTGGAATAATAATTTATCTGCAATTGAGATAAAAACAACACCTTTTTCTACATTAATTTCAATGTCTGGATCATTAATACCAACCTCTTTCTTTAAACTAGTAACGATAGCTAGTGTTACACTATCCTTTTTAGTTAAAGCATCTTGTAAGCGCGAAATCTTTAAGTCTTTTTCTTTTAAGCTCTCAAGTGATTTCTCAAGGTTTTCTGCACCTTTTTGTGTTAAGGTTGTTAAGTTTCCTTTTGTATCAATTAAATCTTGGTTAGCCTTACGTAAATCAGCTAACTGATCTTTCATAGTCTCTACTCTGGCATTTGCAGCGGCAGCATCAGAAAGACATTTATTTAATTTTACAGTAGCACTGTTTAATAAGTCTTGAGTTTCTTGTTGTTTTGCCTCAAGTGCAGCATATTCTTTCTTCGATACGCAAGATGCTAGCAACACCATTGAGCAAACACTTAATAACATTAGTTTTTTCATAATTTTCATTATAGTTTAAGTTGTTAATTTTAACATACCAAAATTATAGAAAAGAAAACTCCATAGGATGGAGATTAACAAAAATTTTAACAGTTTTATAAACAATTAAAATGTTCTGTTCCGCTTAGCATAGTACGACCAAACAATAGAGCTCGTTTTGTAGTAGTTAGAACGTTTAGGGAGTTCTTTACGCTTTTTTAGTATACTTCCCAAATTCAGATAAAAAGTACCATGTGCTTTTAAAATTGCCAAAAAATGCAATGGTTTGAGTTGCAATAAAAATCTAACACCAGCAACACCATCTAAAAGCATTCTTGTTATAGTCTTAGAAAACACATTGCTGTCAGTGTTCTTAACTAATGTCATAAGACTATTTCTAAAGTTTAGGTATGTCTTTTTAGGGTTAGAATTATTTAGAGTTGCACCACCAACATGATACACTGTAGACGCACCAACATATTGGGTGTTATAATTTCTGTTGAAAGCACGCCAGCACAAATCAACCTCTTCCATATGCGCAAAATAACTTTCATCAAAACCGTTTAAGGCTTTAAAGGCATCATTTTTTATAAAAAAACAAGCACCAGAAGCCCAAAAAATATCTATAATATCATTGTATTGTCCTTTATCTTCTTCAATACTGTCGAAAATGCGACCTCTGCAGTAAGGATAGCCATATTTATCTATAAAGCCACCAGCAGCACCAGCATATTCAAATTTAGACTTGTCTTTGTAATCTAATATTTTGGGTTGAAGAATTGCAGGATTACTCTCTGAATTGAACGCTTTAATAATTGGATTAAGCCAATCCTTAGTAACTTCAATATCGCTATTTAGCAGACAAAGCAGTGGTTCAGAAATATGTTTTAGTGCTTCGTTATAACCTTTGGCATAACCGCCATTTTCATAATTTTGAATTATTGTAACCTCAGAAAAAGAAGTTTTTAAAAATTCAACAGAATTATCGGTAGAGGCATTATCAGCAACATAAATTTTAGCACCTTCAGAATACTTTAAAACAGAAGGTAAAAATTGTTCTAAAAGAGCTCTACCGTTCCAGTTTAAAATAACAATTGCTATGTCTTTGTCACGATACATCTATACCCTTTTGTAATTCGGAATGTCTTTTAAAAACTGATAACGTTCAGCCTTTATATCCATTTGACAATAATAGTGATTTAAACCGTTTGTTACCATGAGGAATTCTGCATTTAACGCTAAATTATAACGTGCAATTTGGTCAAAAGTATCTTGATTTATGATGACTTCATAAGATTTACATTCAACGATGAGTAGAATACTACCATCAGAATTAAAGATGACAATATCATAGCGTTTTTTTAAGCCATTAATATTTAATTCCTTTTCAACATTAATTAAGGATTTAGGATAGTTTTTCTCTTTTATTAAATAGTGTACACAATGTTGCCTAACCCATTCTTCGGGTTGAAGGACAATGAATTTTTTCCGAATAACATCAAAAATAGAAACTTTATTTTCTGTACTTTTGAAGCGGTATTCAAACTGTGGAAAGTTAAGTTTTTGCACTTCACAAAATTAAAATTATAATATCATTCGAGCAAACGATTTAAGAGATTGGACGAAGTAAAAGCATTAGTTTCAGACATAAAAAAGGGGCAGATTAAACCCATCTATTTTCTTATGGGTGAGGAGGCTTATTATATTGATAAAATTTCAGATTTTATTGAAGATAATATTTTAGATGAAGCCGAAAAAGGGTTTAATCAAATGGTGCTTTACGGAAGAGATGTAACGATTGAAGATATTGTAAGCAATGCCAAACGTTATCCTATGATGGCAGAGCGGCAAGTGGTCATAGTAAAAGAAGCTCAAGATTTAAGCCGTACCATTGAAAAGTTAGCGGATTATGCCACTAATCCTCAACCTACAACCGTTTTAGTGGTTAATTATAAGTACAAAAAAATTGATAAGCGCAAAGCCCTTTATAAAGCTATTAATAAGCATGGAGGTGTGGTTTTTGAAGGTAAAAAACTATACGAAAATCAAGTTCCAGATTGGATTAGACGTGTTCTTAAAGGACAAGGTTATGATATCTCACCCAAGGCAGCTCAGATGTTAGTTGAGTTTTTAGGAACGGATTTGAGTAAAGTAAACAATGAACTCAATAAACTAAAAATCGTTCTACCACAAGGCACGCAGATTACACCAGAGCATATAGAGGAAAACATTGGTATTAGCAAAGATTTCAATAATTTTGAGCTTAGAAAGGCAGTTGGTGAGCGCGATATTTTAAAAGCGCAGCGTATAGCAAAATACTTTGGCGATAATCCAAAGGATAACCCAATAGTGGTTACTGTATCTCTATTGTTCAACTTTTTCTCACAACTATTGCACCTTCACGGCATGTCGGATAAAAACCCTAGAAGTGTTGCTTCGGCATTGGGCGTTAATCCGTATTATGTAAATGAGTATTTAATTGCTGCTCGCAATTATCCCATGAAAAAAGTAAGTGAAGTGGTTGCTTTACTAAGAGAGTTTGATGTAAAAAGCAAAGGTGTAGGGGCCAATGCAGTACCTCAAGGAGACTTACTTAAAGAGTTGTTGGCAAGGATAATGAGTTAGCTATTTTATAACTAGGTGTTTTCTAGTTATACTCTTATCCGCAACATCTTCAATGGTTATAAGATATATTCCAGAATTTAAATCTGATACATCAATTTGCTTTTTATTTGATGTTTTCACAAGTTGACCTGTAACAGCATAGATTTTAGTTTGAAGATTATCTTCACTCAATATGATTTCTGTTGAAGCCGGATTAGGATAAAATGAGAAAGGGGTAAGTTCAGTTTTATCTAGGGAAAGGGTGGAGGTATTAAAACTGTATAATGCTGATTGAAGTGCACCGTTTTCCTCTGCCGTAATGTAATACTCGTTAGCATTTATTGGATAAATACCTTCAATTTGAAAAGAATAATTCGCAGGCACAGCAATAGATGTTTTTGTAACACCTCCGTTAGAAAATAAACCTGAGTTGAAACCGCTCAACTCAATTAAAAATGCACCATTACTATCAAAACCCGTAATAATAATTTCATTACTTAATGTGTTGAATGTTGCGCCAGAAACCAAACCACCTGCTGTAATATTATCAATCATAGTAATGCTATGTGTGCCAGGTGTTTTAGGCAATTCATATACATTAGTATTTCCATCTAGCCAGTTTCTGGTGAAGACATAAAGGGTGTTATTATAATGTATTAAGCTCTCAGCATCAAAATTTGTTGCAAAGGGGCTTGTTGTAAAATCACTTTGGTCAGCGTAGCTAAAGTTAATGACATCAGCCGTTACCGAAGTATTGTTCAAGTAATCCGAAATGGCAATTCTGTAAACTTTTAAGTCGGTTCTATCACCTTGGTAATTACCAAAATCACCAATATAAATATACGTTCCATCTTGTGCGAGATCTTCCCAATCTATATTAGTAGCATTGGTAACGGTAACCGTACGAATTACATTTCCTGTTGCTATATCGATATCGAAGAGTTCATTCGTATTGGCACTATCATTATGTGTGATTAGTGTATTGTTGATGTATAATAACCCTGAGGTTTCATTAACGGTTGTATCTAATGCAGTTTCTAATGTAAACTGTTGTGCGTTGATGCAAAAAAATGACAAAAACCACAAAACACTAAGACAGGCAATAGTTCTCATAGCTAAAAATTAAAACTTAAAAGTACATAACTTGGGATTTTTACCAATAAAAAAACTCATGAGCCACGTTTATTTGGGTTAAAACTATAGTTTTCGATAATAATGTAATAGTTCTTCATCTGATGTTGGTAATGTTCCTACACCTTTCAACCCAAAACCTAATCGTTCTAATAGTTTTCTCGAAGCTGAATTTTCTTCTAATGTATAAGCGCTTAGTTCTGAAAGACCATGATTTAGTTTCATTATTTCTATAAGTTTTGAAGTCGCTTCAAACGCATAACCTTTGCCTTCAAAAGATGGTAAAAATGCAAAACCTATATCTGGCTGTTTTTTTCCTTCTCTGTGGTAAACACCGCAAGTACCCAATTTTTCATCATCAGATTTTCTAATGATAACATTATTACCATAACCGTGAGTTGCTAGTTGCTTTAATGCTTTTTCTTTAATGTAATTTTCTGCATCTTCAACAGTTCTTACATTTCTATCACCAATAAATTGAATCCATTTAGGTGTGTTCATTAATTCTAAAACAAATGAAGCATCACTTGTGGTTATTGGTCTAATGTTAAGTCGTTGAGTTTCAAAGGAATTTTTCACTACTAATTTAATATGAGTACATTATTATTCTATTGAATCGGAAAACCTTATTTTTACTTTCCTAATTACATTTTTCAATATACTGAATAATCCATGAAAATATTCTCTAAGGAACAAATATACGAAGGTGATAGACTTACTGCCGAGCGCCAAAATATTTCCTCTACTGATTTAATGGAACGTGCAGGAACCCAGATTTTTAATTGGATTCATATGCGTATGCAAGGTGCTCAAGTACCAGTTCATGTATTTTGCGGTATAGGTAATAATGGAGGAGATGGTTTGGTATTGGCAAGACATTTAATTATTCATGGTTATAATGTGGTGACATATATTGTAAATTGTAGTGATAAACGCTCTAAGGATTTTTTAATTAACTATGATCGAATAAAGTCTACTACTAAAGACTGGCCAAAAATGCTAAGTTGTTCAGGGGATTTTTCAGATATCGTTATTGATGAAAGAGATATTATAGTAGATGCGGTTTTTGGTATTGGTCTCAATCGTCAGCCTAATAAATGGGTTCAAGAATTATTTCTAAAATGGAGAGCCTCAAAAGCATTTACCTTGTCGGTAGATATTCCTTCAGGATTATATACAGATAAGGCTATTGAAGACGAAGACGCTGTAGTACATGCAAATTATACCCTTAGTTTTCAATCTCCAAAATTGATTTTTTTCTTACCTGGTACTTCAAAATTTACAGTACAATGGGAAGTCTTGGATATAGGGATTGACCGTGATTATTTAATGCAAGCCGAAGCTAAAGCAGAACTGATTTCAAAATTTGAAGTTTTACCACTCTACAAACCAAGAGAAAAGTTTTCGCACAAAGGTAATTTTGGACATGCATTAATAGTTGGAGGTAGTTATGGAAAAATTGGCGCTGTTAATTTGGCCAGTAGAGCAGTATTAAGTTCAGGCGCTGGATTGGTCACTGCGTTTATACCTAAATGCGGGTATCACAGTTTGCAGGCTTCTTTCCCAGAAGCTATGGTCATTACAGATAAAGAGGAAGGGTGCATCACAGATATCTCTTATGATATTGAGCCTAACGTTATAAGTATAGGCGTAGGAATGGGTACAGCAGATAAAACAATAAAAGCGTTAGAATTATTTTTAAAAAGTAACAAAGCTCCACTTGTTATAGATGCAGATGGTTTAAATATTTTATCAAAAAAGAAAGAATTATTAGAATTATTGCCAGAACAAACAGTTTTAACCCCACATCCTAAAGAATTAGAGCGTCTGATAGGAGAGTGGTCAGACGATTTTGATAAACTAAAAAAAGTAAAAGCGTTTTCTAAAAAGTACAAGGTCATAGTTGTAATTAAGGGTGCTAATACAATTTCAGTTTTTGGTGATAAACTTTATATAAACACAACAGGAAATCCAGGAATGGCAACTGCTGGCACAGGCGATGTATTAACCGGAATAATTACAGGTTTAATAGCACAAGGTTATGAGCCATTAGCGGCAACAATTTTTGGTGTGTATTTACACGGCAAATCAGCTGATATTTCATTGGAAGATTATGGTTATCAAAGTTTAATAGCAAGTCATATCATTGAAACTTTAGGCGAAGCCTATATCGATTTGTTTAAGCAACCAGAACAACCAGAACAACCCGAGCAATCGCAACAAGAAGATCAACAAGAAGGACAATAAACAGTTATGAATAACTATCATATTATATCATCAGATGTTTTAGATATTGTAACTATTTACAATATTTTTAAAGATAAAAAGAAGCTTAAACTTTCGGAATCATCTATTCAGAGAATAGAAGATTGTAAAACATATCTCGATAATAAATTAGCGAGCAATAAAAAGCCAATGTATGGTATTAATACAGGTTTTGGTTCATTATATAATGTCAAGATATCAGATAAGGACTTAACCAAGTTACAGGAGAATTTAGTAATGTCTCATGCATGTGGTACTGGTGATCGTGTACCTGAATCTGTGGTAAAGGTGATGTTATTGTTGAAAATACAATCATTAAGTTATGGTCATAGTGGTGTGCAGTTAAAAACTGTTGACCGGTTGATAGACTTCTTCAATAATGATATTTTTCCGTTTGTATATACTCAAGGTTCTTTAGGTGCCTCAGGGGATTTAGCACCTTTAGCTCATTTAGCATTACCACTTTTAGGAAAGGGAAGTGTTGTGCATAATGGTGAAAACTACGATGCATCAGAGTTATTAGAGAAATTCAATTGGGAACCTATAAAGCTCGAAGCCAAAGAAGGATTGGCTTTATTGAATGGAACCCAATTTATGAGTGCCTATGGTGTGTATTTATTGTTAATGTCTCACAAAACATCTTATCTAGCTGATATAATTTCAGCGATTTCTTTAGATGCATTTGATGGTAGGTTAGATCCTTTTCATGATTTGGTACATGATGTAAGACCACATCCAGGTCAGCGTAAAGTAGCCAAACGTTTTAATGAACTTTTAGAAGGAAGTGAGCTAATTTCTAGAGAAAAAGAGCATGTTCAAGATCCGTATTCGTTTAGATGTATTCCACAGGTTCATGGTGCGACAAAGGATACTCTAGATTTTGTAGAGAAAGTTATTCTAACTGAAATTAACTCTGTTACTGACAATCCTAACATTTTTTCAGAAGAAGATTTAATTATTTCAGGAGGCAATTTTCATGGACAGCCATTGGCTTTAGCCTTAGACTACTTAAAAATTGCTATGGCTGAAATTGGAAATATTTCCGAACGAAGAATTTTTCAATTAGTATCTGGTTTACGAGGTTTGCCAGCTTTTTTAGTTGATAACCCAGGATTGAATTCTGGTTTTATGATACCTCAATATACCGCTGCTAGTATTGTTAGTGCTAATAAGCAATTGGCAACACCAGCTAGTATTGATAGTATTGTTTCTAGTAATGGACAAGAAGATCATGTAAGCATGGGAGCCAACGCAGCAACTCAAGCCTATAATTTAATTAGAAATGTGGAGCGTGTTATTGCTATTGAGTTGATGAATGCATCCCAAGCTCTAGAGTTTAGAAGACCAATGAAAACTTCCCCATTATTGGAGTCTTTCCTAGAACATTATAGAAAAGCAGTACCTTTTATAAAAGAAGATGAAGTTTTGCATGACGATATTGAAGCATCTATTCAGTTTTTGAAGGACGTAGATATTGAAGTGGAAGAATTGTTCTTAAACAATTATGGAGTAGAGAAGCATTAATTAAGTAATTACTTAGCTCTTTTTTATTAAATCTTTTGCCCATTTGATAGCATCATCTAATTCTGTGAATATTTCAAAAGGCTTTCCGAAGAACATCTGTTCTATTTGCGCATTAATCTTAGCTTGATATTTATCAGAAACTACGGCAAAACCTTTTAAATACTTGACTCTTGTAGCTCTAGGATAGACGTTAGGATCAACAGAATACGAATTAACTCTATGGGTGATGTACACAAATGGTTTATTATAATAATCTTCTATGACCTCAATTAAAGCTTCATTATGCTGATGGTCCAAGTGTACACCTTCGTTAATTTGGGCTATTACATATTTATCGTAGAACGAAAGCGTACAAAACTTTAATTTTACAACAGTTTCGTGCATTTTAGATTAATTCTTAGTATTAAGATAAAAAAAACTCCTCAAAAATTGAGGAGTTTTAACTAAAAATATTTCATTTATTATGATTCAGTAGGCTTACTAGAGCTCTTGACTTTAATTTTCAGCTCATCATTTTTAGTGTCTAAATCCAGGGTAATTGTGTCTCCTTCTTGGATTTTAGAATTGATAATCTCTTCTGCAAGAGCGTCTTCTACATACTTTTGGATGGCTCTATTAAGAGGTCTTGCACCATATTGCTTATCAAAGCCTTTGTCAGCAATAAATTCTTTAGCCTTATCGGTGAGAACTAGATCGTAACCTAAATCTTTAATACGTTTTACAAGCTTAACTAATTCAATATCAATAATTTTGTTGATGTCTTCTTTTTCTAAAGCATTAAAGACAATAACATCGTCAATTCTATTCAAGAATTCTGGTGCAAATGCTTTTTTAAGAGCATTTTCTATAACACCTTTTGCATGGTCAGATTCTTGAGCTTGTTGTGCAGATGTACCAAAGCCAACACCAGTACCAAAGTCTTTTAATTTTCGAGCACCAATATTAGAAGTCATAATGATTATAGTATTTCTGAAATCGATTTTGCGACCTAGACTATCAGTTAAATACCCATCATCAAGAACTTGTAGAAGCATGTTGAAGACATCTGGATGTGCTTTTTCAATCTCATCTAAAAGAACTACAGCATAAGGTTTACGTCTTATTTTTTCAGTAAGTTGGCCCCCTTCTTCATAACCGACATATCCTGGAGGCGCACCAATAAGTCTCGATACAGCGAATTTTTCCATATATTCACTCATATCTATTCTTACTAGAGCGTCATTACTGTCAAATAATTCACTAGCTAATACTTTGGCTAACTGTGTTTTGCCAACACCGGTTTGTCCTAAAAAGATAAATGAACCAATGGGCTTATTAGGGTCTTTAAGACCAGCTCTATTGCGTTGAATAGCTTTCACTACCTTTGCAACAGCAATATCTTGCCCAATAACACGTCCTTTGATAAGCTCTGGTAACTTTGCTAATTTATTTAATTCGGTCTGAGCGATTTTATTTACAGGTATACCAGTCATCATTGATACAACGTCAGCAACATTGTCTTCTGTTACAACCTCTCTATGCTGTTTGGTTTCTTCTTCCCATTTTTCTTGAGCAGTTGCTAATTCTTTTTCTAGACGTTTTTCGTCATCTCTAAGTTTAGCAGCTTCTTCGTATTTCTGTTTTTTTACAACACTGTTTTTGGTTTCCTTAACCTCTTCAAGTTGTTTTTCTAGTTCAATTATTTGTTTAGGAACATCAATATTTGTGATGTGTACTCGAGAACCAGCTTCATCCAAAGCATCAATTGCTTTGTCTGGAAGAAAACGTTCTGTCATGTATCTGTTTGTCAATTTTACACAAGCTTCAATAGCTTCAGGTGTATAATCAACATTGTGGTGATCTTCGTACTTGGCTTTTATATTGTTGAGTATTTCTATAGTTTCTTCAACAGAAGTAGGTTCAACAATTACTTTTTGAAAACGACGTTCTAAAGCGCCATCTTTTTCAATATACTGTCTATACTCATCTAAAGTTGTAGCACCAATACATTGAATTTCGCCTCTTGCTAAGGCAGGTTTAAACATATTTGAAGCATCTAAACTTCCTGTGGCACCACCAGCACCAACAATTGTATGAATCTCATCAATGAAAAGAATAATATCGTCGTTTTTTTCAAGCTCGTTCATAACAGCCTTCATACGCTCTTCAAACTGACCTCTATATTTTGTACCAGCTACCAAACTAGCTAAGTCTAGAGTAACTACGCGTTTATTAAAAAGTGTTCGTGAAACTTTACGTTTAATAATTCTTAAGGCTAAACCTTCAGCAATTGCAGACTTACCAACTCCTGGCTCTCCGATTAATAAAGGATTATTCTTTTTACGTCTACTTAATATTTGTGAAACACGTTGTATTTCTTTTTCTCGACCCACTACAGGGTCTAATTTACCTTCTTCGGCAAGCACGGTTAAGTCTCTGCCAAAGTTATCTAAAACAGGTGTTTTAGACTTTTTATTTGTTTTACCTGACTGACTTCCGCCAAATGGATTTTGCTTTGCATCATCCTCTTCATTGACATCGTCGTCTGAGTATGATTCGGCTTTTGGTTCATCTAGGTAATCATCTTCACTTGTAATCATAGATTTAAATTCGTCTTTAACATTATCATAATCAACTTTCAGTTTGTTTAACAACTTTGTAGTTGGGTCATTTTCGTTTCTTAAAATACACAACAACAAGTGCGCTGTGTTTATGGAGGTACTTTGAAACAACTTAGCCTCTAAGAACGTTGTTTTTAAGGCACGCTCTGCTTGTCTTGTAAGGTGCAAGTTTTTCTTTTCGTTCGATGTTGTGGCAATGTTAGGATTGGCCGGACTTAAAATTTCGACTTTACGTCTTAAATGATTTAAGTCAACGTCTAGTGCGCTCAATATATCTATAGCTTTTCCGTTACCATCTCTTAAGAGGCCTAACATTAAGTGTTCTGTACCTATAAAATCATGGCCTAGACGTAAAGCTTCTTCTTTGCTAAATGCAATAACATCCTTAACTCTTGGGGAAAAATTATCATCCATATTAAAATCCTTTCTGCATTAAAAATAATAAAAACATATTATCTAATGACAAAAACCATACCTTAAATAAATTGTTTTAACGAATAGACTAAAAAAGGATTTCAAATCAAAGTAAATTTAATGATACTTATTAACGAAAAAGATATTAAAAATTGTTAATAAAAACTCTCAAATTAGGCTTTTAAAAGTACTTTAAACACTACTAAATTGGTTATATTAGCACGTTTTGAAAACCTACAAAAATCTAATTAATTTTATATATGGCAGAAGGAGAAAAACTCATTCCGATTAACATTGAAGATGAAATGAAATCAGCCTACATTGACTACTCAATGTCGGTCATTGTGTCACGTGCGCTACCAGATGTAAGAGATGGCTTAAAACCAGTTCATAGGCGTGTACTTTATGGTATGCATGAACTAGGTGTTAGGGCAAACACAGCTCATAAAAAATCTGCAAGAATTGTTGGTGAAGTATTAGGTAAATACCACCCACATGGAGATACTTCTGTTTATGACACTATGGTTCGTATGGCTCAGGAATGGAGTTTAAGATATATGTTAATAGACGGACAGGGTAATTTTGGATCTGTAGACGGTGATAGCCCAGCAGCAATGCGTTACACAGAAGCTAGAATGCAGAAGATTTCTGAAGAAATGTTAGCTGATATTGAAAAGGAAACAGTTGACCATAAGTTGAATTTTGATGACACTTTAGAAGAACCAACAGTTCTGCCTACACGTATTCCGGGATTACTAGTCAATGGTGCTTCTGGTATTGCGGTAGGTATGGCAACCAATATGCCACCACATAACCTTACAGAAGTTATTAATGGGACTATTGCATATATCGATAACAATGACATTGAGGTTGATGAATTAATGCAACATATTAAAGCGCCAGATTTTCCAACAGGAGGAACAATTTATGGTTATGATGGTGTAAAGGAAGCTTTTCATACAGGCCGTGGTAGAATTGTAATGCGTGGTAAGGCCAATATTGAAGAGGTTAATGGACGTGAGTGCATTATTGTAAATGAAATTCCATACCAAGTTAACAAAGCAGATATGATTAAAAAGACTGCAGACTTGGTAAACGACAAAAAACTTGAAGGTATTTCTACCATTAGGGATGAGTCTGATAGAAAAGGAATGCGTATTGTTTACGTTTTAAAGCGTGATGCAATTCCAAACATAGTTTTAAACAAATTGTATAAGTATACAGCTTTACAATCATCCTTTAGTGTAAATAATATTGCTCTAGTAAATGGTCGTCCACAGCTTTTAAATTTAAAAGAGTTAATTCACCACTTTGTAGAGCATAGGCACGAAGTTGTTGTAAGACGTACACAATTCGAGTTAAGAAAAGCTGAAGAACGTGCACATATCTTAGAAGGCTTAATTATAGCTTCAGATAACATAGATGAGGTAATTGCACTTATCAGAGCGTCAGCAAACGCAGATGAGGCAAGAGCCAAGTTGATAGAGCGTTTTAAGCTTACGGATATTCAAGCAAAGGCGATAGTAGAAATGCGTCTACGCCAGTTAACGGGTCTAGAACAAGACAAGTTAAGAGCTGAATATGAAGAACTGATGGTAACGATTGAAGATCTTAAAGACATCCTAGACAAAAAAGAGCGTCGTATGGATATTATTAAGGAAGAACTTGAAGTTATCAGAGATAAATATGGGGATGAACGTCGTTCTACTATAGAATACGCAGGTGGAGACCTGAGTATTGAAGATATGATTGCAGATGAGCAAGTGGTCATTACTATTTCTCACGCTGGTTATGTAAAACGTACTTCTCTAACGGAATATAAAACACAAAATAGAGGAGGAGTAGGACAAAAAGCCTCTACAACAAGAAATGAAGATTTCTTAGAGCATTTATTTGTTGGCACAAATCACCAGTATATGTTATTCTTTACTCAGAAAGGAAAATGTTTCTGGATGCGAGTCTATGAAATTCCCGAAGGTTCAAAAACCTCAAAAGGAAGAGCAATTCAAAACCTTATTAACATAGAGCAAGATGATAAGGTAATGGCATTTATCTGTACTCAAGACCTAAAAGATGAGGATTATATTAACTCTCATTATGTCATTATGGCAACGAAGCAAGGTCAGGTTAAGAAAACATCTTTAGAACAGTATTCAAGACCTCGTACTAATGGTATTAATGCCATTACGATTAAAGATAATGATGAGCTATTAGAAGCAAAATTAACAACCGGTAATAGCCAAGTAATGTTGGCTTTAAAATCTGGCAAGGCCATCCGTTTTGAAGAGGCCAAAACAAGGCCTATGGGACGTAGCGCTTCAGGAGTTAGAGGAATTACTTTAGGGCATAAAAAGGATGAAGTAATAGGTATGGTAACAATTGAAAACCCTCAAGAAGAAACAGTACTTGTTGTCTCAGAAAACGGTTACGGTAAGCGTACATTTATTGACGACCCAGAAGATGGTGAAGCTGTATACCGTATTACAAATAGAGGAGGAAAAGGGGTTAAAACCATTTCTATTACTGAAAAAACAGGAAGCCTAGTTGCAATAAAGAGTGTGACAGATTCTGATGATTTAATGATTATTAATAAATCTGGAATAGCCATTCGTCTAGCAGTAGAAAACTTACGTACTATGGGTAGGGCTACTCAAGGTGTAAAACTAATTAACCTCAAGGGTAATGACTCCATAGCTGCTGTTGCTAAAGTAATGAAAGATGATGAGGAAAATACTGATGATTCAAGCATCGAAAGTGATGAAAATCAAATAACAAATGAAGATGGCACGGCTATTGATAATAATGAAACAGAAAACTAAAAAATTAACAACATAAATTATTTATTACAAAATGAAAAAATTAATGACATTAATGCTAATTTTGACTGTGACAACTATGTCTTTTGCTCAAAAGAATGAGATTAAAGCCATTGAAAAAGCACTAAAAAGTTCAAACTATGCAGATGCTAAATCCGCTGTTTCAGCAGCTGAAGGATTGATGAGTAATATGGATGATAAGATGAAAGCTAACTTTTTATTTTTAAAAGCACAAGCACTTTATGCTGGTGGCGCTGCATCAGATAGTGATATGGATAAAGTAATTACAACTTTAGAAGAATTAAAAGATCATGAATCTTCAATAGGAAAACTGCGCTACACTGAAGATGCTAATGAGATGAAGACTGCCATTTATAATTCATTCTTAACAAAAGCTAATGAAGCATTTAATAACAAAAATCTAGATTTAGCTTCTAAAGCATATGAAAATATATATAAAATTTCGCCAAAGGATACAGTTTATTTATATAATGCAGCTCTGATAGCCGCTCAGAATAACGATTATGATACTTCTCTGAAACATTTTATTAAACTAAAAAATTTAGGTTTTACGGGTGAAAAAATGAATTATTTAGCAACTAATAAAGAAACAGGTGTTGAGGAATTTTTTACTGAAGAAGCTAACAGAGATTTTGCCGTAAAAACATTAAAGACCCATATAAAACCAACAGAAAGAAAGGAAGAGTCTAAGCGTGCAAATATTGTTAAAAATATAGCATTTATTTATGTTTCTCAAGGTAACAATGAAAAAGCTTTATCAGCTATTGAAGATGCTAGAAATGAATTTCCTGACGATAATAACTTAGTCTTAACAGAAGCAACAGTTCAAATAAAAGTTGGTAATAACGATAAAGCTTTTGAGTTATTCAAAGAGGCGTTAAAAAGAGACCCTAACAATGCAGACCTAAATTATAATGTTGGTATAACTGCTATGGAGGTAGAGCAATACGAGGTTGCAAAAAATGCATTTGAGCAAACACTCAATATTAAACCAGATTATGCCAATGCGGCATTAAATCTTTCATTTTTAGAAGTTAATAAAGGTAATGTACTGAACGATGAAATGAATACTTTAGGAAACTCTGCCTCTGATAATAGACGTTATGATGAACTAAAGGCTCAAAAAAATGAGTTGTTCCAAGCTGGTGCGGAAATATTAGAAAACTTTGTTTTAAAAAATCCTAATTTAAAGAATGCTGATATATACAACCAATTGGCAAATATCTACAGCGCTTTGGGTGAAACAGGAAAGTATAAGGCTAATAAAGAAAAAGCCCAAGCTATTGAAGCTGGCAATTAAAGATCCTAAAAAAAATGCGACTTTTTAAAAGTCGCATTTTTTTTATATAATTTTTTTAATTACCCTAAGTCTGTGCGTGTGAGAATTCTTATCAATGTTATAAATCCCACTGTGGTCTAATCGATCTATCCTTACCTTGCCATGTGCATGGATAATGTAGTTGTCTTCCATAATAATACCTACGTGTATAATATTGCCATCTACGTTATCAAAAAATGCTAGATCTCCTGGTTCACTTTCTTCAATAAAACTTAATGCTACACCTTGAGTAGCTTGCTGTGAAGCATCACGAAGTAGTTTGTAACCATTGAGCTTGTAAACCATTTGAGTAAAGCCAGAACAGTCTATGCCAAAAGGAGATTTCCCTCCCCATAAATATGGTGTATTAAGATATAGAAAAGAGGTATCGATAATTTTAGATTTTTCACTTTTTTTGGTAATCTTATTGCCTTCAAACTTTTGATTTAAAAAACTAAGGCAGTTTAGGTCTGAACCTAGTGGAATAGGATAGATACCATTAGCATCATCAGAAACAAATTGTATTAAATCTTTTGATAACAAGATGTCCGAATTAACCAAAAGTTTGTATTGATCTTCTTGTATTTCAAAATACTGTTTATTGTCTATCCAACCTTCATATTTGTCATAAGCAAAACGAATGCGACTCCATTTCTTACGTTGCTCAAGCACTTTAAAAAAGTCACCATATAAAGCCTGGGTTACCATTTCACTGGCATCAGTAGGCTCTAATCGTATAGGTACAATCCCTAGATTGCAAACTCCGTATTGCATAGAAGTAATTTAAGCGCGTTCTAATACCATTGCAGAAGCGCCACCACCACCGTTGCAAATAGCGGCTGCACCAATTTTAGCATTGTTTTGGTGTAATATGTTGATAAGTGTGACTAAGATTCTGGCACCAGAGCAACCAAGCGGATGGCCTAAAGAAACAGCACCACCATTAACGTTTACTTTATCTTCTGACAAACCTAAAATCTTCATATTTGCCAAACCTACAACAGAAAAAGCTTCATTGAATTCGAAGAAATCCACATCACTTAATTCTAAATTAGCTTTCGCTAATGCTTTTGGTAGTGCTTTTGCAGGTGCAGTTGTAAACCATTCAGGCTCTTGTGCAGCGTCAGCATAACTTTTTATAGTTGCTAGAGGTTTTAAGCCTAATTCATTGGCTTTTTCCTTGCTCATTAGCACTAAAGCTGCGGCTCCATCATTAATAGTCGAAGCATTGGCTGCTGTTACTGTTCCGTCTTTAGTGAAAGCAGGACGTAAATCAGGAATTTTTTCCATCTTTACATTGGTGTATTCTTCATCTTTACTAATAACTATAGCATCTCCACGGCGTTGAGGTACTTCAACAGGAATTACTTCCTCATTAAATTTTCCTGAATCCCAAGCTGCTTTTGAACGTTCATATGACTGTACAGCAAATTTATCTTGGTCTTCTCTGCTGAAATTATATTCTACAGCACAAGCATCAGCACAAACTCCCATGGCGTTGTTATCGTATGCATCTACTAAACCATCTTTTTGCATACCGTCTTCAAGGGTAGCAGGACCAAATTTAGTGGCACTACGCGCATGGTAATAGTGAGGAATTAAACTCATATTTTCCATTCCGCCTGCTACCATAATATCAGCATCACCAATACTAATCGCTTGAGCAGCTTGCATTACAGCTTTCATACCAGAAGAACAAACTTTGTTTATTGTTGTACAAGGAACAGTATTTGGAATACCAGCGTATATAGCAGCTTGTCTTGCGGGAGCTTGTCCTGTACCAGCTTGAACCACATTGCCCATTAGTACTTCATCTACCATTTCCGGTTTTAAATTAATCTTTTCTAGTGCTCCCTTTATGGCAATAGCTCCAAGTTTTGGGGCTGGTACACTAGATAAACTTCCTAAAAAACTTCCTATTGGTGTTCTGACGGCAGATACGATTACTACGTCCTTGTTCATTATTGTTTTGTTTAAATTAATTGCTGCGAAATTAATGATTTTTTGAGATATTTCGGAATGTATTACAGATTATAGATGTTTTAAGTTTTAATATTTGTTACATTTGATTTATATGAAAGAACTTCTGAACAAATGGTACAAAAATCATGCTCTAGTATACAAAATACTATTGTTTTTGTTGACAACTCTTTTCATTGTTTATTTATTTCCTAAGACAGGTAAGTTTAGATATTCTTTTGAAAAAGGTAAACCATGGCAGTCTGAAAACCTTTATGCCCCATTTAATTTTGCTATTCAGAAAACACAAGCTGAAATTAATGAAGAACGTCTTGAAATTGAAAATAACGCTTCTATTTATTTTGACATTGATCTAGATATTCCAAATAATATAAAGCAGAACTACATCACTAAATTCAATGAAGTTTTTAGTGATTCAATTTCTTCAAGAAGAACTTTATTTAAGCAAGGAACAGATATAATTGAGACCTTGTATGAAAATGGGATTTTAGACACTGATTACCCATATTCAAATGATAAGCCAGTTGTCTTGGTAGCCTCTAATACGGTTGCGAAAAGCTTAGAGTACAGAAATCTAATAGAAATAAACCAATTGCGAGATCGGTTGGAGAGTTTTTTGGTACAATCAACTTCTTCAGAGAATAAGAATAGAATGATATCACTGTTTTTTGACGTAATTGAGCCTAATGTAACTTTAAACGAAACTCTGACAAAAAGGACATTACATGAGGGGCTTTCTCAAGTATCACTAACTCGAGGTAGTATTGATAAAGACCAATTGATTATATCTAAAGGGCAAGTAGTAGAAGATGAAGAGTACAATATTTTAAAATCACTAAAATCTGAATATGAATCTCAGGTTTGGAATACTGCTAATTACAACTGGGTTCTTGTTGCGTATACATTGTTAGTGGCATTAGCACTTTTAATGTTGTTACTGTTTTTACAGAAATATAGGCTAGAAGTATTTGAAAATAATACCAAAGTTACCTTTATATTCTTCAACATAGCATTGATGATATTGCTGACCACTTTAGTGATTAATTATAATTCGCAATATATATATGTAGTTCCTCTCTGTATTTTACCATTAGTTTTAAAAGCTTTTTTTGATGCAAGATTAGGACTATTTGCACATGTATTAACTGTATTGCTTTTGGGCTTCATTGTACCAAATAGTTATGAATATATGTTTCTTCAGATTATTGCAGGAATTGTAACCATACTAACGGTTTCAGAATTATATAAGCGTGCAAATCTTTTTATTTCGGTTGGGCAAATAACACTGATATATATAATAGCTTATTTTGCCTTTTTTGTAATTCACGAAGGACAGATAACAACGTTAAAATGGGATACTTTTGGACTATTTATTCTGTGTGGATTAGCAACTTTATTTGTACAGCCATTAATATACATATATGAAAAGATTTTTGGACTTGTGTCTGATGTATCATTGTTAGAATTATCAGACACCAACACTAAACTTTTAAAAGAATTATCTAATAAAGCACCAGGTACATTTCACCATTCCTTAAATGTTGCCAATTTAGCCGAAGCTTCAGCTAATGAAATAGGAGCTAACTCAATGCTTGTAAGGGTAGGAGCACTATATCATGATATTGGTAAAATGAAGAACCCAACCTATTTCACCGAAAACCAGACTAATGGTATCAATCCACACGAAGAGCTTTCAAGTAGAGAAAGTGCAGCGATAATTGTAGACCATGTATTGAATGGTATTGAAATTGCCAAAAAATATAATCTACCAGACCGTGTGATTGATTTTATTAGAACACATCACGGAACAAGTGTTGTTTATTATTTCTACATGAAGGAGAAGTCGGAACATGAAGATGTAACTATTGAAGACTTTTCATATCCTGGACCAAAACCATTTAGCAAAGAGACTGCAATTTTGATGATGTGTGATAGTGTTGAAGCTGCTTCAAAAAGTTTAAAAGAACCAACAACTACTAAGATTAATGATTTTGTTGAAAACATTATCAACAAACAAATGGAAAATGGTCAATTTTTAAATGCTAACATTACTTTCAAAGAAATTCAATCTATCAAAAAGGTAATAAAGCATAAACTTGCCAATATTTATCACTTAAGAATTGAGTATCCTGAATGAGAAAACC
The DNA here is from genome assembly GCF_049942685.1 of Winogradskyella sp. HB-48. Classification (GTDB taxonomy): domain Bacteria; phylum Bacteroidota; class Bacteroidia; order Flavobacteriales; family Flavobacteriaceae; genus Winogradskyella. Next base: position 3,081,072 of record NZ_CP187934.1, on the reverse strand, counting down.
TCTCATTAGTATTCCATATTTAAAATTCCTAGTTCATTTTAATAAAATACCCAACTTAGCAAAGTTGGGTATTTTATTGTCGGGATGACTGGATTTGAACCAGCGACCCCTAGCACCCCATGCTAGTACGCTACCAGGCTGCGCTACATCCCGAATCAAAGAACAAAAAGTCATTTCTTAATAAGAAATGGATTAATGTGATCGCAAAAAGAATTAAACCTTAATCGCTAAAGCCATTATTAATCGTATTTTCAGCCTCCCTTAATTTCTTGGTTAAGCCATAGTAAAACGATATTTTATGTTTTTCAAAATTAAAAATTTTTAGAAATAAAACAGGGATTACTTTTATTTCTAATCGCCAAAAATATGGGTGTAAACAATGAAAAATTAAATAGAAATAACATGAAGATGCTAAATTTAGTTATTGTTAAATTTTATTTTATAAATTACAAATCCTAAAGTTGAAACATATGAAAAAAATCACTTCAATACTGTTAATACTATTACTATGCTCTTGTAAAGTACACCAGAGATCCAACATTAAATCTGACGAGGAATTTGTTATAGAAATGAAAAGAGCGGACACAAGAGGTGGATTAATTGAAACTGTTCTTCAAGGTGTGTTTTTTGGTGCCTCTTACTTGGCAGATAAAACATCCGAGTCTTTAGTGAGTAGATATTCTCAGTCACTTTCCTTAAACAATTATTATAACACTGACTTAGGAAGTGTAGAAAAAACCTATAAGGAAATACGTATAAAGAAATATTCCAAACCCAATAACCCTCAAGAAAAAGAACAGATAACGTCTATAGTCAAGGATGAGTTCAACGCGATGCCAAAATCCAGAGGTAATACAACTTCTTTAAGTGTGGATGATATTATAAGAATAGAAGAAGATGATCTTTTGAATTTCTTTGCAGTCATAGAATTAATTAGTGATCCTCAAAACCCTGGTATTACCAGATTGAGTTTTAATGAGCTTAGGGTTTTCTTTTCTAAAACTAAAGTTTACACGGATGAGGATTTAAATGCTAAAATTTCAATTTCAATTGAGGGTCAATGGAGAGGAAATGATGGTACACCATTAAGCGCCACTTTAATTGAGCAAGAGTACGATTTTAAAAACCTGAAATATGGACCAGATAATTTAATTGATAAGCCCATATTATCACCTTGGTATTATGACATCCCAATTACAACACAATTAGATGATAACGACAATTTTGGAGTGGTGAAAATAAACGTAAGGCTAGAGGAGTATGAAGGTAATAAGAGTAAGTACATCAATAAATTACCAAGTATGCTTAGCGATAATAAAGATGCTATAATTTCTGATGGGGCTTCTGCTATTGAAAAAATATCAAACTAGTTGAAGAAAATTTTGCACAATAAACTGTTGTATAGAGATGCATTGCTATGTACCGTAATGACATTTGTTGTTGCCGGCTTACTTTATTTTGCATTTGTAAACCTCTCAATTTTAGATCCTTTTGAAAGAGCGTTCAAGGATTTTAAATTTACGGATATATTTTACTCTAAAAGATTCAATAAAGAGCAACGTAATGATAAGATCATTATCGTAAACATTAAGCATTCAGATCGTTTTCAAATTGCTGAAGCCATCAATACTATAGCGGAACAAAACCCAAAAGTAATAGGTCTTGATATCATTTTTAAAGAGCGTAAACAAGAGTTCATAGATTCTATTTTAAAGAATACTTTGCACCGACATGAAAATATAGTTACGGCGTATTTCAATGACAATGATTCTATTATCAATAACCATGATTATTTCAAACTAAATGCCGAAAAAAAAGGATTTATCAATTTAAACCTAAAAGGTCAAAACACCGTAATCAGAGAATTTATTGGCGTAAAAGGTGAGGACGAAAAAGAATATTCGTTTGCTACTAAAATTGCTTTAGAAGCAGATTTTATTACTGAAGAATATGCCTTAAAAGAACTTAAAAAACCAATTCCTATCAATTATATTGGCAATAAGGATGTGTTTCTAAATTTTGAAATAGAAGAGGTTCTCAGTTCAGATAAAATCCCGGCGTTTAAAGATGCCGTTGTACTTCTTGGCTATCTAAGTGATGGTAACGAAGCGTATGATATCGAGGATAAACATTTTACCCCTTTAAACGAGGCATGGGTTGGAAGGGCAACTCCAGATACTTACGGAGTAGTTATCCATGCCAATATCCTAAACATGCTTTCACAAAAAAGTTTAATGTACAGAATATCCGTTTTTTCCACCTATGTTTTGGCGTTTGTACTTTGCTTCTTTTCCATATTTTTTGGAATGAAAATTTATAAACGCAATAGTTTTGTTTTTGATATCACGGAAAAGCTGGTGCAGCTGATTATATCGGTAGTCTTTTTATATTTGGCTTTAGTATTGTTGCAGGTTAACATCTATATCAATGTTGTGCCTATAATTCTCCTGTGTTTGTTGGGGCTTGAGATGATAGATTACTATGAACACTTGGTTATACAACTTAATAAAAAGTACGGATGGGAAAGTCATTTACTTTAATTTTAATAAGCTTGTTTACACTGGTTGCCAATGCGCAGGATAGCCTATGTGTTTTTAAAATTAAAGGAGTAGCCTTAGCAAAATTCGACAAAGCGAAAAAGCCAATAAAGAAAGGGGATATTTTGAACGAAAAGAACACGGTGTATCTTAACTCAACTTCTAATTTAACGCTAATTAATTCTGATGGTAAAGTCTTTAATCTTGAAAGTACAGGTGCCTACGATTATAGCGATATTCTAAAAAACGAACATTTAGAGAACCAAAAGGGCTTAACATCTAGGTATTTTAAAATGATTTGGAAAGAACTTACAAATAAAGATGCTGGTAAAACCATAATTGGAGGCGTGTTTAGAGGTGACGTGTATATGGAATTTCCATTAGATAGTGCTAGGATTGCAAGTTCAAAGATCAAGTTTAAATGGAAAGCAGATGAAAGCATTTCTGAGTATTACGTCTTTATAAAGGATAGTAACTCTGATGATGTACATAAATTTGCCACCAATGGCAATGAACTTAGTCTATATAAGGATAATCCAATCTTTTCTGGTTCCAAATCATTCGAATGGGCAGTGTCTACTAAAGAATTTCCAAATCTTAAAAACATTCCATTTTATTCCTTTACCTTAATCAATAGGTCGGAATATGAAAGTCTTAAGTCTCAATTTGATGATTTGATTTCAGATTTGGAGTCTATAGGTCTATCTAGTTTAGAAATTGAAGAGACACTATGTAATACTTACGGTATTTGTAAATAATTTTAAGATTTGATAGTCAATATTTTAGTACCACAAATCCCAATTGAGATATTTGTTTGTTTCTCTGCTAGTGGGCTTTTGTGCACCATTTGTAATTTCCGGAACAGTTTTAAGTACATAACTTTTTAGCTCATTTACAGTGATAATGCCATTAGCATTAAGATCTGCTTCATAATCTAAAAGACCCAATTTAATAGCATAAGTAAAAGAACCATTTTGCCATCGTGATGATTCTAATGCAACACTATTACCAGAAGCAGCAGTAATAGTTTCTAAACCTGTTGAGGAACTAAAACTGGAATATACATTTTGCATAAGTTCGAAGGCAGATGTAGTGGATGTACTGTTTTTTGGCTTCGTTGATGATCCTATAGCGCCTTTAGTCTTAAACGATTGTTTTTTTAAGACCGTAGAGTTGTTTTTTATTACCTCAGTTTCTTCTTCGATATCATTGTCTGAATCGTCTACAAGCCCAGAATAGCAAGCATCAATAAAAAGTAGTTTTTTTTGTGTATTGAGATCAGATAATAGTTGTTGAAGATGTTTTAGTCCCATTCCACGTGCACTCGGATTTTCAAAATCAATATCATGTGTTGCAAAATAGAAGTCATTATTACTATCTAATAGTCCGTGTCCTGAAAGAAAAATTATGATTTTATCATTCAGGTTAGTTTGCATATTTTGAAAAACTTGCTCTATATTTTCCTTAGTGACATTTGAATCGTATAGCTCAAATGTCTTCACAGTGTCATAAGCATCAGATTGTTTTTTAAAAGCATTAATTAAATCTTGTCCATCTTTGACCGCATATTTAAGATCATAAATGGAATCCTGATACTTTGATACACTAATGGTACATATTATTAAGTTATTATTGACTTCTTTTAATCTTGAGGTCACCTTGATTTCTTTACCAAGAGTTGAATTATTAGCAAATATTTGAATATGATTTTCTCCGTAAGATAGTGGCAGGTCGTTTAAACTCTTATTTTTTTCATTTGAGCTTTTTATAGTTCGTCCATTTATTAATTTGGTAATTCGAGAACTTGTATTTCCGTTCTTTAATTTTAGGTCAACTTTATTGTTATCTGTTACTAAGTTTTGTTGGGAATAGTCTATATTCAATAACTCATTGCTGCTATTAACTTGAGCATCGTCTTTTATATCATAAAATTTTCGTCTTAACTCGGAAGCCTTTTTGTATAATTTCAGATCTCCTGGAGTGATTTTTCCAATAGATTTCAAGACTTTATCAGGTCTGTTTTTTTCAATGTCTAATAACTTATCATAAAAAAGCTCACCCTTAATTTCTCTTAGAAAAGAGACTTTATTAGCATCTGATGACGCGTAAAATCCCTCTTCATTTACGGTAATAACTTCACTATTAGAGTCTTGATACATACTGACAAGTAAACTGGCATTATAGGGATTTCGTAATTGTACTTCACCATTTGAAAGTACAACAATCAAATAATCTTTTGAATTGGTTAGTGTCACTCTAGTTGGTCTAGATTTTAGAGCAATAAAATCACCCCATTTTGTAGTTTTAGGATCGAATGCTAATAGACCAAACATTTTTTGATTTTTAGAAAATACGGTCGACCAAATAAGGGAATCATTAGTTTTAGTTAATAGTGTAACTCGCGGATAACGCTCTGGGATAAGGATAGTATCATTAGATATTTTATTTTTTAGATCATATTTAATGAGTGCGTTTAATTCTGATTTTAAAATTTGATCATTTCCAATGTTTACAACTCCAGTTTCCGGTCTAAACAAATACAAATTTTTAGAACTTATATCTTTTTGCTGCAATTTGTTAGATCCCTTCTCCCAGAAATAATAAAAATTCGACGACGAGAAAGTAATACTGCTATCGGCATCTATGAAATTTTGGTTGTAATAGAGTTCAGGTTCATTAACTAAAATTTTATTCTTTTCTAAGTCTACGATAATTAGACCAGGATTATAACGGTCACCAGGTTTGGTAAAAAATAAGTACTTGTTTGAGGCCAGATAAATTGGTTGATAATACTTCGATATTCCAATCTTTGAAATATCCAGACTATCCGTTTTTACTTTATGGTTGTTAAAAAGGTATCTGGTTTTAATTAAATAATTAGGTGTGTCTTCATTATAACCGTTGTCTGTTACATAAAAGTTTAGAGCAAAGTTCTTAAAAACCTTTGTAAAGCTATTACGGTTAAATTTCTTTTCTACCTGAAGATTTGAAAGGTTAATTATTGAGGAGTTTAAGCTTAAATAAATGCCGCTATCTGAGATCTGATCCACAGGTTGATTATATTCTGTTATCGTTTTAATATCGGTAAATTCATTCACGGATATAGCAAATAGTTGATTGTCTTCTAACCAAGCTAATAATTTATCGCCTCTGGCATTTAATGATAAATTGCTAATCTGTGCGTAATAATCATCATCATTATTAATCGTATATCCTCCAACGGTAATATCCTTATTATAGTCATAACAAACAATACTGTTACTTGAATATTTTTTGATATAAAAAATCCATGGTTCACTTGGATGAAAACATACTATTTCACCAAAGTTATCATCTACGATGGTGAATCTCTCAGGATTGGCAATGTTTATGATACGTTCTTCATAGCCATCACTGTTTGTTAATATTCGTTTTTTGCCATCATAACCCAGAATTTCTAAATTATCTGATTTGTATTCATAAAAAGGAATATTGGAATCTTCTGATATCCTATAAAATTTTAATGTGTCTTCTTCGGGATAATGGTCATTGTAAACAGCAATGATTCCAGAGGATTTATCAAAATACACTTTAATACTTCTCAAATCAGTATACTGGTTATGTAAGGTTTTTAAGGTGTCTTTAGTTTTGTAGTTAACCAAATGTAAGTTTTTGGAACTATCATATAAAAACATTGATTGGTCATTCTTATTTATTTTAAGAATGTTGCGATTTTCGAAGGATTCTTCTAATTCAAATCTACCATCATTAAACTTGTAAAAATCAAATGTGGATGCATCTTGATATTCGGTCTCATCAAAAAACGTAACGGGCACTTTTGTACTATCTAGATCAAAACCGTAAATCAGATTGTTTTTTACACCTTGTATAGGCGAAGTAATCTTATGTGGTAAGATTTCGGTTGTAGTATTGGTTTCAACGTTCCAAATGTATTTTTCATAATGGGTATAAGACTTATTTGAATTATAATTAAAGTACTGTATCAAGACATTTTTGTTATCTAAAAATTCAGAGGTTATAATCCTTTCTGAAGAATTTTTACTCAGCCAACGTTTGGTAGAAGCTATAAGATTAAGTTTTAGTGGCTCAATTAAAAAAGTGTTTTTACCGTAATTAATCAGTAATTTCTGGTGTTTTTGTAAATATTGAACATGATTTACAACACCATAACGACCAGCTTCAAAATAATTTTGAAATTCTTTTTTATCAGTATCGTAGTAGCGAATATCATCAGTTCCGCCCATCCAAAGCCCATTGTCCTGCCATGTAAGCTCGCCGCCATATGGAACTTTATCTAATTTTTTTCCATTTGCAATATCGAAAATGTAAGTAATAGGGGCATAATTCTCGTCTAAGGAAATAGCAATCTTTCTTTTATCTTCACTGATAGCAATACTTTCTATATCAGACTTATTCTTGATGAAAGACCTTTCAATCTTACCTTCTTTGAGATTATATAAAACTACCGATGTTTTATCAGAAAATTTACCAATTTGTAATACTACATTTTGCTTGTCTATTTGCCTTATTAAGCCTATGCCTATAAATTCATTGTAGTCATTCTTGGGCATATTATCTAAGGCGGTAATACTTTTACTGTTTAGGTCTATTTTAAAAAGAGAAGACTGAAACCCACTCCTTGGAAAACCCATTCCTACATATAAATTATCATCAGTAAACAATAAAACTCCACCTCCTATAGTTTCAGACTTATTGGGGGAAAAGTATTTTGAAGTTTCTGAATCTGAATTATAAACTATAGGCCCATAATCACCAGGTTGAAATTGGTGTTCTAATTCGTTTGTTTCTGTATTCCAAATAAAAATATTGCCTTGACCGTCTATGGCTGCTATTTGCTTATTATTTGGATTAAAAGCGATGTCATCAATTCTGTTACCGTATGTTTGATACTTGGACTTTACTTTTCTGAGATTAATATCCCATAAAATGACTTGCCCATCATTAGAACCACCTGTTACTAAAGATAATTCATCATGACTAACCTTAAAAGTACTAATCCAACCAGAATGGCCAAACTGTAAAACTTTATCTTGAGAATGGGAGAGAAGATTAAAGAACAATAATACTAATGCTAGAAAAGACTTCATAGACTAGTTAATAAAGCTTAGTTTAAGATATACTTTGTTATGGTATTTGTGCTATACAATTCCTTTAGTTTATTGGACCTAAAAAGTGTTTGATCTACCTTTCTTCTCATGGCTTCACCTTCAGAAAAATTACCTTTAAATTTCAAGTAGACCGAAGCCAATAAGTAATCTGTGGTCTTATCAATCTTAGTTAGGTAATTGTAGTAATAATCAGCATTTTCCAAATTGTTGAGGTCAATACTTGCTTTTGTCAAAACGCGTAATAAATCCGCATTAAGTGATTTAGAATTGGTTTTACTAATATTTAGCAAAGCTACCTTTAGCGCTTCGTCAGGATTATTTATTAGATATAAATGGTTGGCATATACTAAGGCAGTGTTTCCGTTGTTTTCAATATTGTATGCAAGTTTGTAGAGCTTGGTCACGTCTTCCGGAGTACCAAATTTGCTTTTATCTCTAGCCTTTGTATGTAAATACTCAATGATTTCATTAGTTGTATTGCTATCAGCGGAACTTTGAGAGGCACTTATTAAATTAGACGCTGCTTTTTCTGTCTGATTCGTTTCAACTTGGCTAAATCCTAAACTTTTATTTCCCTTTACAAATGTTGCATCAATTGAAACAGCTTTTTCAAAAGCTTTTATAGCATTATCAAAATCTTTGGTTTCAAAATAGGTTTGCCCTAAAAGATGATAAAAGTCTGGAATGTCAGTAAACTTTTCAATGGCACTGTTTAAAAGTGCAATAGATTTGTCCTGTTGATTTTCAGAATTATAAAATGATATTAAAGCTTCATAAGCAGGGATGAAATATGGATTTTTGTCTAGTGCTTTAAAATAAAGTGCTTGTGATTTTTCAGTATCATTCAATTGATTCTTTGCGTAATGGGCATAGTAAAAATAAGGTTCTGGACTATTTATATTTGCCTTAATTGCTGCTTCAAAAGATGCTTTAGCATCTAAAGGTTTACGCATTGTAGATAATAACCAACCTCTACCTGCATAAGCTTTTGCATTGTAAGGGTCTAAACCTATGGACTTCCTGTAAAGTGAATCCGCAAGGCGTAATTGGGAAAGCTTAGATTTTTTCAACCTTAAAAAATCTGCATACTCAGAATAAACTACTGAATTTTCTGGCTCATAATCAATGGCATTTAGCAATAACAGTTCTGCTTTGTCTTCTGGTATTTGGTTGTCTTTAATGTAATTTAAAAGCCCATACCCAAACACAGAATTGATGGAATCTGTTTTTACGGCTTTATTGTACCACTCTAAAGAGGCTTTAGTGTTTCCTTTTAATTTTTGAATACGACTTAAGCTTTGTAAGGCTACTGAATTATTCGGGTTAGTTTCCAGCACTTTTTTGTAGAAAGACTCTGCAACGGCAAGCTTTCCTTGCTTTTCATTAATTTCACCTAGTTTTAAATTCGCGTTCACTCCTTTCTCTCCAAGAGCTTGATTTAAAGTGTTTTTAGCGTCTTCAAACTGATATTGGTCCATGAAATTATCACTGATACTAGTAACTGGTTTCTCCCAACTGGCAATTAAACTTTTTGCTCTGTTGTAATGGTAAAATGCACTGTCGTAGACCTTAAGCTCATTATAAACCTCGCCTAATGCATTGTGAATGTAAGCAGCTCTAGGTTCGAGTTTTATGGCTTGCTGAAGTTGACGTTTGGCTCTGGGAAATTTTGAATAATTATTAGTGCGGACAATAGCATAAGCTTCTAAAAGTAATTGAGAGGCTTTAATGCGGTCTTTTAAAAAACCATCTTCACCCATTAGCTCCAAGCAAATTTCAAGATGCTTTGATTGCTTTGAAAATTCTCTACTATAGGGTAAAGTCTTAGTTCCGTCTATATATAAATTGATCAAAGCTTGTGCTTCACTTGATAATAGTTTCAGTAAAGTGCTTTTCATTTTATTGGTAACCGCATCTGGTATTGAAACGTCATTGATCGAGGTTTTGTAAATTTCATAAGCACTAGAACTTTTACCGTAGTAAGATTTCCGTTCTATGGCATCCCTGAATTTTTTTATAGTTGCACCAGCAGTTTTATCTTTTAAATCAGTTTCTTTGATACCTCTAGCCGCTAGCTTTTTGGTGTTTTCTATGGATTTACTAAGGGTTTCAAAAGCGATGAGGTTATCATTTGGCTTTACATTTTTTAATACAGCTCTGTCATTTTTGGTTCTAACAATAGGTGTTTGGGTTTTATTATGCTTTTTTGAAACAGCGGTATTTACATTATCATAGAGATAATCATCTATTTCACGAAAAATAATGGATTGGTCTGCATTGCTATCAGCGTTTCCTGCTAATCCTTTTACGAGATAGTAGGTGAAATAACCATGTTTTAAATCGTTACTTTCGTAGGACAGTTCATTAGAACCGCAACTTAGAAATTTAGAGGAATTCTCGAACATAGCTTGTATGGTTCCCATATTTTTTTGGGTACCATCTTCAAATACAAAACCAGATCTGCACGCATCTAATATGAGATACACCTTTACACCTTTGGTAGAAAGATTGTTAATTACGGTGTTTAGTAAGTTGAGGGTAAGTACACCACCAGAGTAATATTCTTGGTGTGCATTGGCATCAGAAGCTAATAAGAAACCTTCCTTTTGCCCAAAATCATCTACAACGTCACCGTGACCTGCAAAATAGAGGTAGAGTACATCATCTTTTTGTGAGGCATTAAATAGGTCTTTTAGCTCTTGCACAATGTTTAGTGCAACAGCATCTTCGTTAATAAGAAGCTTAATGTTATCATCTTTTAAACCTTCAACTTCACTTAGATAGTTTTTAAAAAGTGCTGCATCATTATCTGCATAATTAAGTTTTAAGGCTGTTTCTTGATAATCGGAAACACCAATTACTAAGGCGCGCTTTGTGCCTTCATTTGCAGTGCTAGTGGCTTGTGGTTTCGAGCCACGTGCTTTGTCTTGTGAAAAAACAGTGCTTGCAAGAAATAAAAATGTATAAACAAGTACTTGTCTCATTACATAAATATAGATATTATTCTAATAACACAAAAGCAGCCCATTTTTCTGGGTTATTCTTGTATTTATTTGACATTTCTAATTGTGTGTTTCTAAATGCTTCTCTAATATGTTCACCATTGAGCCAGTTGGTATAAAAGATGCTCATAAATTCAGCGGTTTCTAGATCTGGTACTTCCCAAAGACTCATTATTAGCATGTCTACACCAGCCATTTTAAACGCCCGTTGCAAACCATAAACACCTTCACTACCATCTATGTCACCAAGACCCGTTTCACATGCCGACAAAACAACTAATTCTGTTTGCGAAAAATCTAATGTTGAAATTTCTTCCGCGGTAATAATACCATTTTCTTTTTCGTTAGGTGGACTGTTGCCATTTACCCATGCGTAGTTTGCACCACTAAATAATAAGCCAGTTCTATTTAATGGGTTGTAATCTGACTTATATTTATTAATTGTTTTAGTTCTAAGTAATGATGTTTTTTCTTCGTTGTTTTCAAAGAAAAATCCGTGTGTAGCAATATGTAATACTTTAGGACTATTTCCGCTTAGACTTTTAAAATAATTTTCGCTGGCAAGGGTACCTGTCAAAATTTCTTTGTCTTTATTTTCTCTCAACAGTAAAGTATCTATAGTATTAACTTCAGCTAAAGTGCCAGGTAAATAATTCCATGTGTTATTTCTTTCCGACCTATTTAATTCTAATAAGTCAATAGACTGAGGCTCTTGTACTTTTTTATTTATGTCTTCTTTTATCTCATAATCATAAGTTATTCCTCCAACTAATACTACATCATTTGGTTTTGGATTGTTGAGGTTATTTGTGATTTCGTAAGTACTACTTAATTGAACTAAATTGTACTTATTAATTAATACATCTTCATTAATTTTAATGGATGAAAACGAAATGTTGTGCAAAATACCTGATGGCGCAAAATACACAGTTGATATATCATTAAGTTCCTGTTCTAAAGGCTTCCAAATGAGTTGATATAATTCTGAAGTGTTTGAGGTCTGACTCGTTGATTTTGCTTTAGAACCTCTTGTATTATATAGTTCTTTTGGGTCAGATGACTTGGATATTAACTCTTTTAATTCTGTTTCTTCAAAAAGTGTGATAATCTTGGGATAAGTATTGGCTCCTTTTATAATGTAAGCCACATAATAAGTGCTGTCCGAAACCTTATTAGTAAAATAATTGAATCTCGAAAACTCAATGGCAGCTTCTTTTTGTTTGAGTTGGTCCCTGACCTTCGTCCATTTTTTCTCAAAGTTGATGGGTTCTTTAAAACGCTCGTTATACAACTGCACTAACTCAATTTCTAAGCTTTGAATGGTCTTAGTAAATTCCTCTTTAAACTCATTAAACTTCTCATCGTTTTTATCTTCTATTCTTAGTAAAAATTGCTTGTTATCTACATAGTCATTAATGAGTTTGTTGATTTCTGGCTCATTAAGTGTTTTGAGTTTTTGTATAACATTTTTTGCCTGATTTAATAGTAAGCCTTTTAGTATGTATTTGTTTTCTAAGTTAAGTGCGGTCAGCTCATCTTTAGGATTGTCTAAGTTAATAGATTCGTAAATGTTAAAAGACGCTTCAATTTCTGCGAGAAATATACGTTTTAAGTCATTAGTGCTAAAACTGAATTGTTTTACAAGTTGCTTCTGTGTTAAACCATTGGCTTGTTTTACATTTTTAATGAGGTCACCATATTGTTTTTCACATTTTTGAGCAATGATTAGACTGTTAAGCGCATTAATGTAATCTGGGTTTTCTTTACCATAGTAGGTTTTTAATTTCTTAATGGCTTCATCTAAAAGTACTGCAGCTTTTTTACATTGATGATCCATAAGATAAACATTAGCCAATTCTACCTGTTTTTGCCAATAATTAGGGTAGTTTTTATCTTCTTCACTAAGCGTACTTTCTATATTTTTTATTGCCTCTTTGTATTTTTTTTGTTCAACCAGAATAGCGCTAAGATTGTCTAAACATACTCTATAGGCATTGTCTTTTATTGATAGGTTATAAGTCTTTGCTTTGTTAAAGGCTTCCTTTGCGAGTTTTTCCGCTTTTTCTATGTCTTCCAAATTAAGATAGCACAAACTCAATCTAGACATTAAAACTGGAAGCGTTGGCGCATTTTCGCCTGTAGAAGTTTTAGTTAATCCAATAACAATATTTAGGTAGTCTTTTACTTGTTCATAGTTTTGAAGTTTCCAGTGGAGACCACTTAAAATTTCATAGTACTGAATAGAACCAACTTTTGGGTTTGTTTCGTCTAATTCTGTTAGATCAATACCTTTACTGGCGTAGTAAAAGGCTTTTTTAAAATCTGAAGTTTCAGTAAAACAAGCTGTTAAAAACATGTAGGTGGTACCAAGAGCCTTGTCATTTTCACGGTCATTGAGTTCTTCAAAGATTTTTGAGGCTTCTAACAATACATTTTCGGCCTTATTAAAATAACCGAGATTAACATACATACCACCAATGCTCGTTAATAGATTAGCATAATTAGAGTTATTAGAACCGTATTTTCGCTTAATATAATTTAGACTTTCTTTTTCTATTTCTATAGCATCTTCCAGTCTTCCTAAACCTTGATAAATACTAGGAAGATTATTATATCTGAGATTGTTGTATGCAGTTTTATCAAAATAGATATTATCCTTTAGAATTTCTAATCCATCATTTAAAATTTTAAGTGCTTTTTTATAATCACCTGTTTCTCTGTACAGTCCAGCCAAATTTGTAAGTCCGATGCCATACATCATATGGTCTTCACCATATACAATTTTTAGTAAATCGTTAGATTCTATATATTTTTCTTCAGCAAGTTTAAAGGCTTTGTTGTTAATATAGATATTTGCCAAAATGGTAAGAGCATTAGCATATTGTTCATTTGTTTCTCCGTATAAAGCTTTGAGCCCAATAAGAGCTTTTTCCATAGGTTCTTGGGCTAAGTCATTCTTTTCAGTTTGAACAAGGATAACAGCATAGGAATATGCAGTCGTCATGTATTCATTAGATTCGACTTCAAAGATTTTATTTGCTAGATTAAGAGCATTCTTATAGGAATTTGCAGCCTTATCTAATTCTTGATAGCTGAAATAATAGTTTCCGTTCTCAATATGTTCTTGCCATTTGTTATAGTCTTCATCATTTTGAGAAAAAGCTATAAGCGAAAAGTAAAGTGCAAAAAAAGTAAATTTTATAGTTTTCATTTTATTCAATCAAGACAAAAGCAGCCCATTTTTCTGGGTTATCTTTGTGTTTCTTAGACATGGTTCGTTGGGTGTACCTAAAGGCTTTCCTTACTTCTTGTCCTTCTAACCAGTTACTATAAAAGAGTTGCATAAATTCTGCAGTCTCTTTGTCTGGGACTTCCCAGAGACTCATTACAATGATATCTACACCAGCCATTTTAAAAGCACGTTGTAAACCATACACACCTTCACTCCATGAGACATCTCCCAATCCTGTTTCGCAAGCTGAGAGCACAACCATATTTGTATTAGATAAATCTAAGTTTGAGATTTCAAGTGCAGTAAGTATACCATCCTCCGAAAAAAATGGATTTCCACCATTTTTCCATGTATAATTAGCTCCAGCTAAGATTAGACCAGAACGTATTAAAGGATCTTCAAAAGTCTTAAAATTATGTTCGTCTTTATTTATACTCTTTTCATGGTCAAAGAAGTAACCATGAGTTGCTATGTGTAATATAGAAGGACTATTACCGCTTAGGGATTTGAAGTAAGATTCTGTCGCTTTTTCTCCTGTTATTATATTACAAGCAATACTTTTTTTATTATTGATTTTTCCAGATAGTTTATTGACCTCGTCTAATGTTCCTTCAAGAAAACCCCAATTAGTGCCTAATGGATTGTTTCTTTTAGTATTAAAAAATGAATTGTAATTAAACTTAAATTCTAGCTCTTTATTGTTATTCTCTTCTTGATTATAATCTACACCACCAATTAAAGTAACATTATTTATATTAAACTTTTTAGTTATTGTCTTAATTGATATTATAGAGTTTACTTGATTCAAGTCATATTTGTCAGACAATAACACTCCCTTTTTGTCTTGTAATGCTGCAAATGGCACTTTGTGTAACAATCCAACAGGAGAAAAATATAGATTTGAAGAATTTGTTAAATAGTCTTCTAATGGCTTTATAATTAAATCATAAGCACCATAATCTAATGTATTGAGTTTTTTTCCAATGGAACCTCTGCTTGTATAAAGTATGTTTATTGAATTCTTAGTTTCAAATAATTTTTCCAATTCCTTTGCTTCAAATAAAGGAACTACTTTTGGGGATTCCCATCCTTTTTTAACAACATAAGCAATGTAAAAGACTTTGCCTGTTATTTCTTCCAAATTTTTGTAAAAGACGAAGCGATCAAATTCAATAGCAACATCGTTTTCATCTAGTAGTATTGATTTCCAGTCCTGAATATTAAAAGATTGATTAGTGGATATATCTAAATATAATTCGTTTTGCTTATTTTGAAGCATTGTGAGATTATCTTTAGAGGTATTAAAAGTCTTTGACCTAAACTTTTCTGGTAAAAACTCTTGCTTTTCGATAAGCATTTTTAACTCCCTGTAAGATTCTACTTCCTTCTTAAATTCTTGACTATGATTTTGTAAGGCGAAAAGAATTTTTCTTGAAGAGCTTAATATCAATCCTTTTCTGTTTATTGTTGTGCTAAGTGCTAGATTAACCAGTTCTGGATATTGATAACTTGTTTCATAATTTAAACTATTAATTAAATCGAGTAAGGTGTCTAAATGGAGATTATTCTTTAAATATTGTTCTTTTTGTGCTATAGATAAAAAAGTAAAATTGGCATCTATTTTAGAAAAGGTATTTCTAACTACTTTTTTAAAATATACAATTGCTTTTTCATACTTATTATTTTTTGCATATAACGTAGCTAAATTTGTTAAAGCAGCTAAATAATCATTGCTTTTTTCTCCTAACAGTTCTGAAAAGGTGAGCAAACTTTCCTCTAAGTACAATATGGCTTTATCATATAGCCCTAGATTGGAGTAAGCCATTGATAAATTGTTAAGTGTAACTGCATACTTTTGATGCCTCTTACCAAAAAGAGTTTCTTTGATGGCTAAGTTTTGCTCATAAATATCAATAGCTTTTTGATGCTCTTTTTTACTTGAATAAATGTTTGCTATATTATTTTGAAGTGTTAAATATTCTGAACTAGTAATTCCTTTGCTGTTTTTCACCAATCCAAGTGCCTCATTATATAATTCTAATGCTATGTCATAATTGAATAACTCATTTTCAACCAAAGCAAGATAATTTAATGTGTATGTATAACTGTCTAATTCTTCGTCTTTATAGTTAGACTTAATTTTTAACGCGTTTTCTAAATTAATTTTTGCTTTGTTAAGGTCTCCTAATTCTTCATAAACTAAACCTAGTTTCTCTAATGCTCTTCCAAATTCAAAATGATCTTTGCCATAAAATGACTTAATTAAGGTTACGTTTTGCTGACTTAATGGCAATGCGTCTTTAATATTTCCTGTTTCTGTATAAACGAATAAGAGGTTTGATAATATTTGTAAATATTTTTCATTATTCTCTCCAAGAGTTTCTTTTTTGTACTCGAGTTGTTCTAAGTAAAAAGGAATTAAATCTGAATAGCTTTGAGTAATTTTAACCAAATTTGCTAATTCATTAAACCATTTACGATAGTTTAGTCCATCTATTTTGTCCCATTTTACTTGTGCAATTAAAGCATCCTTGTAGGCTGAAATAGCTTTCTTGTATAGCTTTAAAGATTTATATTCTGAGGCTATTTTTGATAACTCTAGAGCATGAACACCAAAATGGTTCTTATTTCCATTTACTTCAGCCCTTAACATTAAAGCATAATGATAAACATCTAGACTTTTTTCAATTTTATCTGTTTCTCTTAGACAATTAGATACAGCTAAAAGTACATTTATGTAATCATGATTTCTTTCACCATTAAGTTCCTTAATTAATTGAGAACTTTTTAGATAATTATTTAAAGCTTCATCGTATCTATTAAGAAAATATAGGCTTGAACCCAAATGTGTAAGCAAAAAAGCGTATTCTAAATCTTGATTAAAGTTATTATCCCATAATTTTAAGGCTTCATTGTATTTTACAATAGCTTGTTGATAGTTTTTTTCTTCATTTAATTTTATACCCTCGTCCCAAAGAATATCGATTTTGCTAGCTATATTTTCTGTAGCATTATCGTTTTGAGCAAAATCAATATTTGAAACAAATAATAAGAAAAAGAAGATTAATTTATTCATTTTACGATTTGTTTGGCTTTACTCTATAAGTACAAAAGCAGCCCATTTTTCTGGGTTGTCTTTGTATGTATTTGACATTTCTAATTGTGTGTTTCTAAATGCTTCTCTAATAGGTTCTCCATTAAGCCAGTTGGTGTAAAAGATATTCATAAATTCAGCGGTTTCCACATCTGGTACTTCCCAAAGACTCATCACCAAAATATCTACACCAGCCATTTTAAAAGCACGTTGCAAACCATAAACACCTTCGCTACCATCTATGTCACCAAGTCCTGTTTCGCAGGCTGAAAGCACTACCATGTCTGTATTGGATAGATCTAAGTTGGAAATTTCCAAGGCAGTTAAAACACCATCATTTTCAGAATTGGCATTTTCACTATTTTGCCATGTGATATTAGCACCTGCAAATAACAGGCCAGAGCGCAACAGTGGATCTTCGGCTTTTTTGTATACTACGCTTTCAGGTGAATTAAACATATCACTATCGTTATGATTTTTGTTTTCAAAAAAGAAGCCATGTGTTGCGATATGAATAATGTTTGGGCTATTTGCATTTAAGGATTTAAATGCACTTTCGGTAGCTTCTAAATCGGTTAAAACTGAGATTGATTTTCCGTGTTTTGAAAATAATTTTTGAAGTGAATTAACTTCGTTTAAAGTTCCTGGTAAATAATTCCAGGACAATCCTAAACTTCTTGTTCCCGAAACAGATTTTAAATTGGAAAGTTTATAGGCAATATCACTTTTGTCCGAAGTTTTTGCTGGCATTCCATTATAATCTATACCACCGATGAAAAGTGTGTTTTCATCATTAATGGATTTCTTAAGATCCGTTATATTAAAACTATTAGTTAATTGAACTAGATTGAATTGACTGGCTAAAATGGGTTTTCCTTCAGTATCTAGAGCTGCAAAGGGAATTTGGTTAAGTAAACCGCTAGGTGAGTAGTAGATGGTTTTTATATTTTCTAAATAGGGTTCTAAAGGTGCCCAAAGAAGTTCGTAAAGTCCTTTTGTGTCTGTAGTGTTTTTTGCTTTGGAACCTCTAGTTTGATATAGTGAATTTGGATCTTGTTTTTTGAGTGCATTTTTAAGGTCTTCAAGTGAAATGAGTTGCACAACTTTTGGCTTGTCCCAAGTTGAATGAATTAAGTAAGCTCCGTAAGCACGTTTGCCGCTGAGATAATTACCCTCTCTCGTTTCGAATTCTACAAACTCAATAGCAATAGCGTTTGGAGTTAAGTTCTTTTTTATAGTTAACCAATCTTTGTCGAAATTTTCGGTACGCTTTTCATTTCCTGAAGTATTATATAGCTTAACCAGCTCGGTTTCTAGAGCATTAATTCGACTTCTCAAGTTTGTAGTCTTCTCAGTATTACTTAAGATTTTTGGATCGGAGAGCTGATATTTTAAATTACTGTAATCATCAATTTTAGACTTAATTTCAGGATCATTAGATTTTGATAAATTTGAAATAATTTCTTTAGATGTATTTAAAAGTAAACTTTTAAGCATTAATTGATTATTGAGTCCTATATCAATTAAATCGCTATATTTTTCATCATCTTTAAAAATTGAAGCATTCAACCAATCATTATAAATTGAAAGTTGTTGCATAAATTTTTTCTTGTCTTCTTCATTTCGGTATGTGAAAAGATCTTTTAGCTGGTTTTTAATACCTTCTGCTTGTTCTTTATATCTTTCTATAGCTTGATCGGTTTTACCTAGTTGATCTAAAGTTCTCCCATAATTAAAAAGCATGTTAGCGTATGTATCGCTATTCTTATCTACAGTCTTTTGAAAAACGGTCGATACGGATTGGTATAACCTTGATGCATATTCATAATTACCCATTAAGGTGGAAATTTTTGCTTTATCATACAGCACTTTAGCATAATAAAAACTTTCAAACCCATAATTAGAGATAACATTCTCTTCAATTTTCTCTATAAGTTGTAGTGCAGTTTCGTAATCTTTATTGGCTACTAAATCTTTAATGTAATATTCAGCTATTTTTATAAACTCAGGTGATCCATAGTCTAGATGCTTTTCAAAGACCTTATAGGCTTCTGTAAAATAGTTTTGAGCGTTTGTGTAATCTTCTAAATAGTAATATAAGGAGCCATAATTGAAAGCCGCATTGCCGTATTGTAAAGAGGTATGATCAAAATTGTTATTTACAATTTCAAAGGATTGTTTTTCACTTTTAGTAGCTTCATTAATATCTCCTATAGCCAAAAGTGCGGAAGCTTTTCCATGTAAAGCAAGGGCCATGTTCTCTGATGTTTCTAAACCATTTTTAGAATAAATATCGATGGCTTTTTCGTAATGGTCTAAACTTTGTTTGAGATTTCTTTTGGTATCGTATAGCTGAGCAAGATTTAGTAGTAGAGATGTATAGGCAATACTGCCAGTATCATTGTTATTCTTAAAGATAGTCTCACTTTTTAGAAAATAGTCTTCAGCTTTAATATGTTCGCCAGTTTCAAATAAGTACGTACCAAAATTCATTAAAGCTATGGCATAATCCTGACTGTTAGGATTTAATAACTCTGTTTTAGTTTTTAAAACTTCTTCATGTAAAGATTTTGCTTCATCATATTTGCTTAGTTTTTGATAGATGTAAGCTAAATTGCTTTTAAGATGAGATTTATCCAAAGCATTGTAGTGAAAGCTTAATTCAGCTAGGTCTATAGATGTCTTAATAAACGTTTCTGCCTTTTCGAAGTCAGACTTTTGCATGTAGAGCATACCTAAATTGTTTACCACATTTAGATAGGCTTTAGAATCGGTATGTCCGTTTTCTTGAAGCGTTTTATAAACCTCTTCACTTAGTTTTAAAGCAGGGTCGTAGTTAGCCGTATCAATAAGTAATCTAATATAGTTGGTTTTTTGCAATGCAAATAAAGGACTTGTGGCACCCAAAGCATTTTCTAGATGAAGAAAACTAGTTTCGTAAGCTAATTCTGCATCTTCAATTTTATTTTGATAGTAGGCTGAAAGCCCAATATAATTTGTAGCGTAGAGATAGAATTCAGCATTTTCTATTCTATTTAACCATGGATCATTGAGTAAATCCTTAAACTTAGATTCAGATTCCGCGAAAAAACCTTGTTTATAAAGACTTAAGGCATAATCGTAGTTTAACTTTCCAATATTGATATATGAGTCTTTTTGATAAGGCTCTAAATTAGTTTCCATCTTTTTAAAATAGATTAGAGCTTTAGCATAATCTTGTCTGTGATAATAGGTATAAGCTAAATTAAAGACTATATAAGGGTAGTGTATATGATCTGTAGATTCTAATTGCTTATGTATGCTATAGGCTTCCTCTAAGTTTTTGATAAAAGCATTTGTTTCTTGAAGATTTTTGTTGATAAGTGATATTGCAAAAAGTTGTTCAGCATAAGGTATGGATATCTTACCGTTCTCTTTGGCTATGCCATTTAAGTATTGCTGTCTGAACTCTAAAGCTTTATTCAGGTCGTATTTTTCGTAACAAGATATAAGACTGTTTAGGATTTGTTTACCGTAGTCGACATTCATATTTTCGACGCTGCTTAAAAGTTCCATAGCTTTGGTAAAGGACTCTGCTGCATTTTTAAAGTCTCCGAGACTTTGGTACGATAATCCCAAATAATCATAATTGTAGATAGGGTAGTACTGCGTTTTCTCGTTGGTGTTAAAGTTTATTTGATTTATATATTCAGCTGCTTTTTTTAACTTTTCTACAGCATCAGTGTAGTTTTGTTTAGAATATAAATCATACCCTTCATTGTAAAATTTTAGCCATTGGTCATAAGTGGATGACTCTTGAGCATAACTGAATTTTAAAAAAAGAATAAATATAAACGTAATAGAATTCTTCATATCATTTACTATTAAATTAGAAAAATAATAGATGCCTAGTTTTATTCGAATAACACAAAAGCAGCCCATTTTTCAGGGTTGTTTGGATATAAGTTATGCATTTTTCTTTGTGTTTCAATAAAGGCTTGACGAATATCATCGTTTTCTAGCCATAATTCATAGAAAGAGTTCATGAACTCTACTGTTTCCATATCTGGTACTTCCCATAAACTCATCATTATTAAATCAACTCCTGCCATTTTAAAAGCACGTTGCAAGCCATAGACTCCTTCATTTCCCTTAATGTCTCCCAAGCCTGTTTCGCATGCACTTAATACTACCAGGTCTGTTTGGGATAAGTCTAGATTTGAAATTTCCAATGCAGTTAAAATTCCATCATTGCGCTCATAAGGATTGCTCCCATATTGCCATGCATAGTTGGCATGAGCTAGTAACAGTCCTGATCTTAATAATGGATTTTCTGCATTCTTGAATTCAAAATTTTCTTCTGAGTTTTCGCTATTATTTTCAAAAAAGAAACCATGTGTCGCTATATGGAGTACCTTGGGGCTTTTACCGTTGATAGCTTTTAATTCTGTCTCTGTGGCATCTTCGTTTATTAGCGTTTTTGATGTTTTTGAGTTGGTGTTTAACAGCTCATGAATTCGTCCAATTTCAGTTGCTGTACCTTTTAGATAGGGCCATGTTGTCTTCAATTGATCTTCACTCAGATTACTTTTAGTTGCTAAGAGCTCAGCATAGGATGGTTGATTGCTAAACAGCTTTGTTTTTCCTTCAGCGTTAAAGTCGTAGTCAATACCACCAACCAACAAAGCGTCATCTAATGTGGGTAAAGTGCGTTTTAATGTAATAACCCTGGAACTGCTGACCTGCTCTAAATCATAAAGAGCTATAAGCCTCTTGTTATCATTATTCACAAGTGCTGAAAAGGCAATCTGATGTAATATACCGTCTAATGAAAAATAGATTTTAGAAATATCTTTCAATTCGTCTTCAAAAGGTGATACAATAAGATTATATAACTCTTTTGAATAATTTGACGCGTTAATCTGTTGTCCTTTTGACCCTCTGGTTAGATACAAGCTAGAGGCTGAATGGCCATTGAGTTGGTTTCGTAGTTCTTTTTCCTCAAAAAGCGGAATTATTTTTGGATATCTCCAATTCTTCTTAAACAATTGGGCAACGTATATGACATTGTCTGTCCATTCCCCATCAAATTGTTTGAAATGTGTAAACTCAATTGAAATTTCATTTTCCAATAGTGCAGTTCTTCTCCAATTAATGGGTTGTTTTCTCTCGTCCTTATAATGTTGCTGATAAAGGTAAATAAGTTCAGACTCTAGCCCTCCTAATCGGTCTCTGCGGACATAAAACTCTTTAACTCTTTGATGTTCCGGTAAGCTCAGTTGTAATGCTATAAACTCTTTTTCGTTTATATAGTTATTAATTTTGTTTGTAATGTCTGTATCAGCTAATGACCTTAAGTTAGCTAGTATATCTTTTGAAGTATTTAAAAGTGCTCCTTTGGTCAATAGGGTATTATTTACCAAAAGATTATTAAAAGTTCCGTATTTGTAATTATGCTTATAAGCAAAAGAGTGAAATAGGTGAAAATAAGGCAGAATATTTTGATTGATAAAGAACTCTTTTTCATCATTAAGCCTTCCGTCAAGAACAGCATCGGTATGTGATAGGAGTGACTTGTTCACTTGGGTAAACATTTGGATAATCTCACTTGGGTTACTGGTGACCTTGTAAAACCCAATAAGATTTTTTAAAGATTCTTTGTAGGATAGCGTTTCCTTTTCCAATTCATTTAACCGAAGTTTGTTAAGTTCAATATTCGTTTTTAATTCATTTTGAGCATCTTTGGTGACCCGATAATAAAAATTTAGTTTAAATAAAATAGTTTTTAAATTGGGGCTAGAGTCAATGAAATTTTCATAAGCGAAGGTTTTAAGATCTTCAGCTTCTATGATAGCCTGCATAACTTTCCCTTCACGTGCTAGTTGGTTAATGACTTCAATTTTGGTATCGAATTCTTGCTGTTTTGCGTCTTTGGATTGGGCAAAACACAAATAAGATGGTAATAAAAACAGTATGAAGGTTAACTTTAATTTCATGAGGCTCTGTATTGAATTATTCTAAAAGGACAAAGGCCTCCCATTTTTATGGGCCAGGTTTGTTTTTAGTTGACATCCCTATTTATATAAAGAAATAATTTTTACTCTTTTATTCTCACAATCTCATATACAAACTCTGTACTATACCCATCTATTGGTCCACTAACGGAAGAACTACTACTACCGCGAGACTGAGAATAGGTTTGTCCAATAAAGCCCTCTAATGGATTAGATGACCCACGAGTGCCGGATTGAGCACCTCTCGAAGTTACAGTTGGTCTAAAGTTAATAGGTGAGGTTGTTGCAAAACCTTTTAAAATTAACGTCTCATAAGGATCTCCAAAACTGTAAATACAGTTTTTAAAGGTCATGGTTTTACCTGGTGCAATGAGGCGTTCATTGTCATTTAACGTACAATTATCATTAGGCATAAAAGGTGTAATTTCTCCTTTAGAGTTTATTTCTATAATACTAAAATAAAGGGGACGATCACTTTTATTTGTAACTTGTAAGTAGGCTCTGTCGTATTCTGTGTTTACCTGAAATTTCCCGGCCTCATTAAAAAATGCATCTTCGTCTAATTCAGTAATTTCCCCTGTAAGGTCATCTTCTTTAGCGGGTAAAAGTTTAAATTCAAACTCATAGTTGAGATTATCTAACTTTAAGTTTTTAAGATAACTACCTTGTGCGTAGTTAAAAAGCGTTTCTGTTACTGATTTGCCACTGTAATCACCATCGATTCTTGTCTGTTTGTATACCGTGTTTCCACCGTTTGCAGTGATGATGGATAGCTCTTTATTCTTATTTAATTCTTCAATTATCAAATCGGCTTGCGTAGAATCCTTTACAATTTCCCCAAGTTTGTTTTCAGTGAGAAAATTTTCGACATCGGTTTTTACCCCTTTTGATTTTAATGAGTTATCAAAATAAATGTTAATGGCTAGATCACCGTAGGTTTGCTTATCTATAAACACCCAATATTCTTTTTCATTGCTGGAGCTTAAAGGTGTATCTAATTTAATAATTGATTCATTAAATGTTGTCCTTGTAATTTTACCTTTGGTGATGATGTCCTTATCTTCTACTTGTGAAGTTCCTGCAGGTAAAATATTCACTGTTGTACCATCAAAAAGACGTTGAAGTTTTCCAGCACCGATTTT
Source organism: Winogradskyella sp. HB-48 (assembly GCF_049942685.1). GTDB lineage: Bacteria > Bacteroidota > Bacteroidia > Flavobacteriales > Flavobacteriaceae > Winogradskyella. The sequence continues at coordinate 3,056,943 of NZ_CP187934.1, read as the reverse complement.
AATGACATCGGCACGTGGTACTTTGGTGACTTCAAAATAAGGCTGTTGTTTTACATATTCTCCTTTAAAAAGTTTGTAATCCGCATCGCCTTCTATCGTTGGCGTTTGTTTTGGAGAAATCACATTCATGTTTGCAGCAATAGCAGAAAATAATTTGCGATAGGTAAAGTCACTGCCCAACTCGTTCATGGCTTTTGAAAACGCAAAACTTAATGAGCCATACCCCTCATATTCATAATTCAATTCATTTGCCGAAGCACCAGATAACATTATAAATGGTGCAGCATCATTATTAATCTGAATTTTTTCAACGAGTCCACTGCCTGGTGTATTTTTTTCTGAAGTCGGAGTCCAGTTTGGTGGAGTAAATTCTGGTTCACCCCCTCTGGCTTTTCCACCTCTTGTAGATGAACCAGAGTGGCAACTGTCTAACAAAACCAATAGTTGTCCGTCTTTACCCAACGCGTTTCTAAAATTTGTAAATATGTTGGCCAATTCATCATCACGGATATGATTTTCGCCTTTGTAATTTGAAGTATAACGTACCAATGCATCATAAGGTACTATGGCTTCGTCCAAATCATCAATTTCGTCTCCATTGTTATCAAAAATCTGTTGACCATGGCCAGAGTAGTGGAGCACTACAATATCACCGGGTTTTACCTTAGATTGTAGGTCTTCAATAGCACTTAAAATCCCGGCTCTTGTTGCTTCTGAATTTGATAAAACCGTAATGTTTTCAGCCTTAAAGTTCTGCTTCAATAAGGTATTTTTAATTAAAGGCACATCGTTTGCCGAACTGATTGATGACCAGCCTGTTTTTGGCGGATAGTCGCCAATGGCAATAATAATGGCATATTTTTCCGCCATAACATTTAAGCTAAACATTAGGGCCAATAAGAGTAGTAATCTATGTTTCATAATATTTTAATTTAAATCAAAGAGGCTAAAAGAAATACCGAAATAATATCCGAAGTCATAAACGTTTTTGGTAAAATTGTCAACACTGCCGAAGGACGTAGTATCTCCAACCTCTAATCCATTGGTGAGTTTCTGAACGGGTCCATAGGCCAATCCTCCTGAAAGTGACAAACGGCTCTTACTACCGAAAAACAAAGAAGGACCAAAAAGAAAGTTAATTCCATTTACATTATCATTACCCGATATAGGTATGGACAATCCAAAGCTACCACCAATGTTGAAGTTTTCGCCCATAAAAGGATAGAAATTAATCATTGTGCTTAAATTAGGTACAAAGAAGTCATTTTCATCTGCACCAATGACGCTATTTTCATCAATAAAATAATCTTTGGAATTTGAACCAAAATTATTCAAGGTCATAGCTATACTGGTGTTAATCTTAAAACCACCTTTAGAAAGCATTGTGATATTTCTTGTTTTTAAAGTAGTTGGCTCATTATCGTTGTCAATTGAGTTTGAAAACTCGCTTTGTACAAACTTAAGTTCTACATTAACCTTATCGGCAGATAGTTCGTAATCATAGGTCTGTTCAAAATTTGAAGCTTCTAAAACTGTATATAGCGATCTAAGCTCGTCGAGACTTTGTAAACTTTGAGTAGTGGATTGATTGAGTTTAGACATTAAACGTTGCAGATCTGCTACTGCAATGTTACGCGATACCAATTCACCACGAGTTAAGTCCTTATTATTTTCTATTTCCATATCAATGGAATTTGACATGGTGTTGATATTACTTTCTAACTGGGAACGACTATCCTTTATGGATTTTTCTACCTTAGACAAATACACATAGAAGTTCTCCTTGGCACTTGGTAAACGTACATCTTGTTCTGCGTCAGCAGTTTCTACCAAATTCTTCATTATGGTTTCCTTATCTAAATTAGGATTGAGTAGGTTGGATAAAAATGTAGTTTTTAATGCTGAGACATTTGTAATGGTATTATTTAAATCTTCAAAATTGCTTGTTGCAGCTGCACTTCCCCTTGTACCAGCTTCAGATTTAAAAACCTCTGTGTCTGGTAGGGCAGAAGTGTTCAGGTCTATTTGATTTCCCGTAAAAGAGTTGATACCACCTAATAATGAGCTGAAGTTAAAGCCTTGACCAGAAGCGATTAAATTTTCTTCCTTTACATCGGTTTGTACTTGGACAGCAAAAGGGTTAACGTTTTTAAGTTTTAATTCTACTAAACTATTCCGTTTTAGTTTTGGGTTACTTAAGGTATCAACAACATTGCTATTCTTGTCTAATAATAAGTAATTGATTTTTTCGGTAGCATAATCATAGGTAATTCTGTAGCGTTCTTGAGCATTGACAATGCCCGAGGTCACTAGAACTAGAATTAATATTTTAGAGTAAATGGTTTTCATGATAGCTTAATTTTATTGTGTTTTATTGCTTTACCTTCCAGTAAACATTGTCTTTTAGTCTCGCCATTAATAAGCGTTTTCGGTTTAGGGCACGTTGCCCAGATTGTATAATGTCGAATATATCTGATATAATGGAATTTGTATCTGCAAAATAAGAATGGCTCAAGAAGCTCGTATCAATTCCTGTAGCATCAATAGTTTCAATACCATCTAGAATTACCATTTTTTCACCAGCATCTCCGGCTCTTGCATTACCATTGATTAGTTTTGATGCTTTTAAAGCCAAGTCATCTGAAGACACATAAAGTGTAATAGGTTTTTTTGTATTAGACACCATTTGTGGTGCAATATCATTCTTAAACACGTCTGCATCAATGTCTGGTGCTGCCAAAATGATTTCTTTAATTTTTGAACGAAGTTCGGGCTTATCCTTCATAACTTCAACAATAGCTCTTGTCAATCCTCGATTACCCATGCTATGTGCCACTAGATAAATCTCTTCAGCACCAGATTTAGATAAATAATCTCTTAAAAATCGTTCGATATTTTGTTGAGACCATTCAATATTTTCTTCATCTTTACCATATCTAAATGTTGAAGCTTGCGATGGCCAGCTATAAAATACTGCTTTGCCATCAAATTTTAAGTCGTAAGAAATCTGTGCTGTACGTTTAGCTGCTTCGCTAAACGATGTATTGTATCCATGTACGAATAAAAACGTACTTTTCTTTTTAGAGGTTTTAATATCTGTTGCTAACTTGTCAAAAAAACGTTTTTTGTCCAAAAGTGAAATACTTTGAAGCATCACATGCTTTGATGGGTCTTCTGAAAATTCAAACTTCCAAATTGATGGACTTTCTATTTCACCTATGCGATGATCGTGTGGAATGCTGACTTCCACAATGCCATATTTGAGTTTAGAACGTTTAGTCCCAAAAGTCTCATTTAGATCTTCTGATTTGACATAGTTTCTGTCCGTACCAAAATAGATTGGCAGTTTTACAAAGTCTGGTGTGTTGGCACCTCTATCAACAGGATTGGGGTCAATATATATAAGACAGATAGAAAATACTTGCTCTATGGGCTTGTTATTGACCGTATATGTAATTCTTAGATCTAGGTCTCCATTGGATTTATAGCTGTCGTTGGAAAGTAGCCAAAACTTAAAATCAAAAGCATTAAACTGCTCGAGGCTAGAAAAGGACTCACTTTTATAATTGGCTCCAACTAATATCTGAAGATTGTTCACTAATGTGGAATCGTTAACATAGGCTAGATTAAATTTACTGTAATCACTTCTGTTAGATAGACAAGAATCCCCTTTCACTAGGGTTTCATCTTCTAAAATAAGGTACTGGTTATTCTGTGCATTAAGCTGGTATATGCTAACAACCGTGAAGAGTAAAGTAAAAATTAAAAGGGATGAAATTTTGTTAAACATTTTTCGAATAGATTTAGAGTCGGTCATTTTTTAGAGTCTTCCTTTTCTAGCTTTTTTCAGATAATTTGCCAAATTCTTGTATCCAGATTTTTTCGCTACTTTTTCTGGTCGTCTTTTATTGTTGTTTTTTGCACCTGCATCAACACCATTTTTAACTAGGAGTTTCGCCATTTCATAAGAGCCTGTTTGAGCTGCTAAATGAAGTAGATTATCACCAGAATTTGTTTTTACCTTAGTGTCTGCACCATGAAAAATTAGTGTTTCTGCTATGGAAAGGTTGTCTGAAATAACTGCATTTTGAAGTGAGGTATAAGTTGAGTTTAAGCCAGCATCTGCAAGAAGCCCACTGTCTAATAAGATCTGAAGAATTTCATCAGTGTTCTTAGAAATAGCAATATCAATGAGTTGCCTGGCTTGCTGGTCTGACATGCTCTCAGCCGTTATTTTTAGAATTTGTTTTAGCGCATGGGTGTTGTTTTGTTCGATAGCTAAATTTTCAAACCGACCTTGCTGGTTTGTGTAAGTATGGTTAAAAATCCAGCTATAAATGCTCCACGAATTAAAACGGTCTTCAAGATTATTTTTAATGGCGTATTCCATATTACTGTAAATGGACATTATCAATGCATCTACTGGAATTGTTGTAATTCGTTGTGATTGGCAACCAGCAGTATATTTTACACTATCCCAAGTTACAGTTTTAATGCAGTTGCATGATGAGTCTAAATAGTAATCTCCGGTTAAACTCCAATCATCATCATAAGTTACTGCGCCTCTTACCAAGATGCCCTCTATAAATCCGTTCTCATCAAATACAGGTCCACCAGAGTTACCTGGAAATGAATCTATATCACTTTTAAACCATTGGCTTTGAGACACATCTACGACTGTTGCATTGGTAGAGAATTTTAAGGGCAGGCCTTTTGGTGAGCCAATGGTGTTGATTGCTCCATCTTTAAGGACGGCACCACTGGTTCTAAAGCGGTAAGGTGCCCTATCGGATTTTCGTTTTAGCTTTAAAACCGCATAATCATCATTGTCGTCAAGAATTGAGGTAATTACTTGCTCTACTTCGTATATGTTTTCTTTTTTAAACTGTAGCTTTCTGCCGTTTATGAATTCACTTTCAGAAGTATAATCGAAAACCCATACAAATTGATTAGCTTCTTCCAAGGAATTGATGCAATGTCCTGCAGTGACTAAAATATCTGGTGCAATTAAAAAACCTGTACATGAGCCAATGGCAGGTTGGTCTAAAAATCTAACCTCTTCTGAAATTTCAACGTTTTTTCCGTATTTATTCTGAATTTTTTCCCTGAGTGACCATGAGTAGAACTCATCGTTGTATATGTTATCCTTGCGTATCATAACAGCAGTGGCTCTTACAAAATCTTCATAACCCTCTGCATCTTTTACTTCTTTTCGGTCATCAGTACCAAAAACACCGCGCGAGACATCCGTGCCTGGCTCTGCGAATGGATACTCTATAATTTTTTTGTCTTGTGCATTTAGTGCAAGGAGGGAAATCACTAAAGCGAAAGAGAGGTAATAGTTTTTCATAATTGTATTAGTTGATAGCGATATAAAGTTATTTAAATTTATAATTTTAACAAGTAATTTATCAAAATGATAATGAGTTACTCTAAAAGAAAGTATTTCTTTTGATGAAAGTTTGCTTTTTTTATGAGTTTTTTAAAAATAAACCACACTAAAAGTCTAAATGATTTTCCTTAGAAATAATGACTTGGATGGTATTTACTCTTTTTCCTGCAAAGAAAAAGGACTAATACTCATAAAAATATAACCAGATAGCGTTAGGAAATAAAAAACAGCTTCTTCATGCATAGAAGTGTTGGAGATAAGATTTGAACTTAAATCATAATTATTTAATTTTCTACATTATACAGCTTTACTCAAACCGTAATAAAGAAATTGAAAAATCGACCTTTTTAACTCGGAAGAAAATAGCAAAAATTAGAAATAAATTTTTCCATTAAACCAATCATTTTTATAGTGCTTTAATGGTTTTTAAATTTCTGGCTTTTAGGATTCTTACTAGTTCTTCTAGGTCATCTTCTTCATTTGCAGGTATGAATAGCTCTTCACTGTTTGTTAAAGTTCTGTCGGTATAATAGTAAACTAGATTTATGCCATAAAAAGGCGATTTCATTATTTTAACTTTAGATAAACCAGAAAGGATAAAATCCCAGTTGTGGAAATAACCGTTGATATATGCAAACTTAGCTCCGATCATAACTACTCCATCGTTTTTTGAGTTTTGGTATTTATAATACCATGGCATTCCGAATGCAAAAAGAGACAAAAAAACCAAAAGTCCTATCATCGCTAAGAACATAGCTATTTTACCTTCATCGATAACTAAAATGAATATACCAAATACAACTACCGCCATTACTGCAATGACTAAAAATATCGCTGAGTTTTTTCTTTTTTCATGCTCAAACAAATAATTGACGTAAGCATTTTTTTGAGTTCTATTTAACGTCCAAGATGCTAAGAGGTTTTCGCCTGTGATTAAAGATTGTAATTTCTTTTCACGACTTCTAAACATATATGCAACAACCAAGGAAATTAAAAAGAGGAAAATTGAAATCATTACAATGGCAGGATGAAAGTTTACAACACCCAAATCCATATATGCCAAAATGATTATTAACAAAAATAACCCTGCACTATACCAAGCGCCTTTAACAATATTAGTTTGGTTATTATGTAGCTTTATTTTTTTGTTTAATTTCTTTATCTCACTCTTTTCTAGGTTTGATAATGAATTGAAGGTCTTTTTAGGTATTGTATCAGTTGGAATGGGCTTACTTGTTTTTACTGCAACGACCTCTGACCCACAATTGGGACAATACTTTACATCTTCTTTTAACTTTTGACCACAAATTGTACAAAAATTTGACATATGTTTTATTTTTATTTAACCTTTTTTAAATACCAACTACTTTTAGTTAACGTACTAAAAAAGACCAATTTATTTTCCGCTTCGTAAAAATGCAATTCAAAATCTCCTTCTACACCTCTTAAAGTCACTATTGCTTGATAATTGTTTGATCCAAAAGGTGAAATATTTGCCTTAAACAATCCTTTTTCATCCTTTCCTATCACTATATTACCTTTTTTATTGAAAAAAATAACCGCCTCTTTTTCTCCTAAAATAACACCGGTAGGATCGTGCCATTGTCCTTCAATTTTAGATAATTGTTCTTCAATTGAAAATGGTTTTTCAATAGGGTTCACAGAGTTCAAAAACGATTTTCCTATAAAAAAAACAATGGCTAAAACAAGTATTGCTAAAAGTGCTGTAAAAAGCCGTTTGCCCTTGTTGGGCTGATTTAAACTTTCTTCAACAAGGTTTAGCTCATCATTATTATTGCTATCATTATTAGTAATTTCTAATGATGCTCCGCAGTTGGTGCAAAATTTAGTTTCTTTGCTAATTTTTGCTCCGCAATTTGGACAGTGTTTCATACTTTGAATATTTCTAATTTTTTTGTGGATGGTTTTTCATTAAAAATCTATTTTTTCTTTTTTGGGAAATTTTCCTTAATCCAACACAAAATTTTGGATGAACTCATCTATTCATATATATATGTTGGTGTATGTTTCCTTTGACAATTACAAGATGTTGTATCTTTTTCTAATTGGAAATCCGCTTTCATTTTAGCTAGCTTTTTACTCGCTTTTGCAGCATTTTCACTGCGTCCCGCTTTGGTAAAATCATCAATTAACTTTTCCATTTCTTTTACGGAATTTTCAAACATTACCGTACCGGATGGACTCACATTGCAACCATATGTATATTTATCGCATAGATATACTATTCTCTTTACTTTGCGACCATCAGCTTTTGGCACATCTTCTTTTTTCTCATCCTTTTCCACATAAATAGTAGCATTATCCTCGCTTAAAAATTCATTTTTTAAATTGTAAAGTTTAACGTTAACATTGTACTTACCCAATTTTTTTGCCACGGGTTTAAAAGTAGATTCTTTTCCTTCATAAGTATAGGAATTACTCATGCCTTGGATATACCACTTAAATTTATAGGTGTTTTTTGGTGAAGCTTTAGCTGTTACATCAAAGGTTGCTCCCGGTGGACCCGTAAGATGCCGTGTCGTAATAAATACTTGAGGTTTAGGCAAGGGCAATAGGATTTTTGCTTCAGCCGTTGCTAAAACTTTTTTTGTACTGCTTTCTCTTAAAATTACTTTTAACGGATAGGTTTGTTCTTTATCACTTTCTTCATAAGTATGAGCAACTTTAATTTTTGCTTCCCCTGAAGTTGGAATAATGCTATTTTGGAAACCTGTACTTTTTTTTGTATTGTCGCTAAAATCCCACTCAATATCTACTTTTTCAATAGCATCAATAATCTCTTCTGCTGATATCTCAAAACTATAAGCTTTATTGCTTACAGCATCCAACATTTCTGAAGGTGTAACTGTTAGCTGTGGGCTTGCATCTTTAACCGATACTTTGGTTATACCTCCCTCATAATCGCTGTTACATACAACTAAAGCAATAAAATCGCCATTATTAACAGTAATAAGTTTTTTGTCTTCTTCCTTAAATAGCGTTCCAATTGTATTTGCTTTTTTTGAAGCTTCATTTACAATAATAACATCAACAGTTTGTCCAATTACATCCTTTTCTTCTAAAGTTATCAGTACTAACTTACTTTGTTGTTTCTTTGTATTGACTTTTACAACACCCATTTGTGCACTATATTTATTTGCCATATTAAATTCTTGAGATATTTCTTTTATCTTTTCCATATCCCAGTTGGTATAATTAGTTGCAAGATCCAAGCTAAAATCAAAATTTCTCAGAGGGCTTTTCTTAGAGAATAACATGTCAATAGAAAAATTGCGATACAAATTTCCCATGCTCTTCTTCAAACTATTCCATAAAAATTTCTGCTGACTGTAAAGTGGTTTATAATAATCAGCAGCATCATATTCAATTAAATCCTTAAAGTTGATGCCAGATGCCACTAAATATTTAACCCATATAGAGGTTTTGTACTCATATCCTTGGTCAGTCCATCCCTTACCGCCAAGCCCTTTTTTACTACCAGTAGAATTTAGTGAAAATCTGAGGTAATCACTACCTGTATGATTCGACATTTTATCTTTTTGGGTTGGCCATGCAATTTCATAAGCTGCGTACTCTGCTGTTGCTTCTATGAACCAATTATTAGCAGGTCTAGCCAATCCTAAAATACCATAATACTGTGCTTGTATCCTGTGGAATAGTTCGTGTGCAAGTACAATTTGAGCTCTTCTGTAATCGGAAGTCTCAAACGAAGGAATATGAAGTCTTTCGTGAATTTTTTCATAACTGGGTACTCCTTGCGAACTATTAGAAAGAGGATTTTCAAAACTTGAAGCTTTAGACCAATAAGAGTCAATTTTAACAGTGATAGGTTTTTTATAAGTACTGTTAAACATCTTCTTATCAGATGCTGGATTGGCAAAACCCGCTTCAACATATTTTTGTAAACTAGCTTCTAAGAAATAACCTATATCTTGAATGTAATTTGGATACGCATTATTATAGGAATAATTTGACCTTGTATAATTGTGCTTCCAGGTTGTATTATTAAAGTGAAGGCTATTTTCGACAGTACTTTTTGAATAGTAAATTCTAAAATTACCTTCTGGTGTAATGTACATATCGTTCCATATTCGCTCTTCAAGTTCATTGAACTTATCATTTATTTTATCATTAGTTTTTACTATTTCATCTACAACTGTAGAAAAAAAGCCTATCAGTGAAAAATGATCTACATATGCAGAAACCATGCTATTTTTTTGGTCAATATATATAGGCAAACTCACCCAACCACCGCTTTCTTCGTCCCAACGAAAAGCGTCTAATTGCTCTTCAGTAGTTAAATTAGGATTTAATTCTGCTTCGTCAAATGTATATGATAATTGAACAGGTTTACCAGGTTGCTTACCATTATCGAGAGTAAGATCAACCAGAGCTAATGCTTTACGATCTACAACCATTATTGATTCATCGACAGCAGCTTTACTGATTGCAAGTGATTGTTCTTTGGATGTGAAATTAGGCGGCAATATCACTTTTATATTTTCTCCATAAGAAAACTCCTGAGATTTGTTTTGCGACAAAACTTGAACTATTAAAGTCTCTTTCAGTTTTGAATTTGCCTGCCTAACCTGGAGAGGTGGTAATTTCATTTCTTCTTCAGGAATATTTGATTCTAGACCTTCCTTTTGTTGCTTATCTCCAACATAAGAATCATTAGAATTATCCCCAATAAAATACAGAACTGCAATACTCACTACGAATATTCCAAAAATCCATAAAGTTACTTTTCCTAAATTACGAAGAATGCCTCCTTTTTTCTTTTTAACAAGTGGCGTTGTTGTTTTTTTAGCTACTGTTTGTGTTTTCTTTGTTTTACTAGCTAATGTAAGCGCTGTCCCACATTCAGGACAGAATTTTTCGTTCGCTTCAAAAACATATCCACATTCGGAACATGAATTGTCTTTAGTTTTAGGTTCATTAATTTTTTCTCCACAGTTTCCACAAAAATTAGTGTTTTCAGAAATTTTGGAGCCACATTTAGTACAATAATTAGATTCCATATCATACGTTTTAACCAACAAGCATTAGTTGGTGTTTTTAATTGAGGTTACTATAGGCTTTGCATTTGCAAAGAATTTGATGCATCTTTTGGCTTCAAAAGAGCCATAGCTCTAAGTTAAATTGATTCTTATCTCTAAACAATGATAATTGTCAGTGCCAAACAATGTAAAAGATGGTCATGCTCAACATGATGATCTAAATCTTATTGATGATCCTTGGGGATTGCATTTTCTGGCTGGATTCATTTAAATAGAGAAGTTAGATATGGGGCAAACAGCCTTATAAATTAAAACGACGAATTATAAAATATAAAAGGACTTGAACTTTTTTTCTTAGTCCTTAATTGATAGCCTTTTTCATGCTGCTTATTTCTTTTGGTGAAGTAATACTGAAACAGTTGTTTCTCTTTCGGGATGTTTTATTACAAAATTCCCGAAGTTAGGATGCATTTTAGTTACTATTTTTTGAAGTAATAGAAAGAAAAGTACCAGACTAAAATCGAAACATAATTTTTTATAATCTAACTTGATTCATTCTGAATTAATGCTACAATATTCCACATATTGTATTCAAAACGGAAACTACCAGCCACCGCCACCGCCGCCACCGCCACCGCCACCAGAGAAGCCTCCGCCGCCCGAACCACTGCCGCTACTAGATGGAGGCGTTGCAGATTTGCTAATGGAATTAGATAAGGATAAATTTAAGCTATGGTTAAAGTTTGAGAAATTAGTCACACGTCCAGCATACCATGTCGGTTGGTAACTTTGGTCAACCAAAGCGGTGTTGATAAGTTTCTGAAATCTGTCTCCCCAAACATCCTCTGCCCCCAATACAATGGCATAAGGTAAGAGCTTTTCAAAAATTTCTGGTGTTAAATCAGGCGGATTAAAATGTGCGATTTGCTTTTCTTCAGCAGCACTCATGTACATCTTAAAACCTTCGATCAATGATCTGAGCTTCAACTTTTTTAAACTCGGTTTTCGTATCAGGTATTGGTAAATCAAAAAGAAGATAATATTCAATACCAAGAATACGGCGAATATCCCACCGTCATTCTCGCCTTCAAAGTATTTTGAAGCAAGGACCACAAAGGCTACGATATATGCCACTATGGTGAACAATGGCAGTAACCAAAATTTATAATTAAAGCCCTCATAAATGAAACCATGGTGCTGTTTATTGAGTGAGTTTCTGTAGGCCGTAACGGCACTACCTATATCAGAATCGTACTTGCCATCTAATTTGAGTTGATTTATGTCTGAAAATAATTTTGAGAATAGGACTTTTTCTTCATCCTTGAGCATACCCGTATCGTCCTTTAATTTATGGATAACAAAGGTTTGGCTTTTAAACAAGCCAAACACATAGTCTTGCGTTTGTTCTTCAATTTTAAGATAGCCTTTTACGGCTAAATTTATGATGGTGCCTGTTATCAAATCACCATGATAGCGCAGTTTATCTAACATGCCTATAGACGCAGGTGACATGTTGTGTGGGACTTCAAACTGTGGAATAACGGTGGGCTTTGGTGGATCAATACCAAATCGTAGCCAGGTATTACCATAATAGAACAAGAGCGCCAAACTGATAAAAGTGCTTAATAGGAGGGCTCCATACTTTTGTAAGAATGTTGGAGGTGGAGGTGGTGGAGGTTGGGTCACACTACCTTTGCTAAACCCTACAGCTACAGTAAAGTTTTCGCCAGCATTCAATTGACCAGCATTAAAGTGTACCTGGTAATCAGATACTTGTGTTGCACTACAGTTTGTGCTGCTGCTACCATAGCGTCCAGTGTAACAAGCCTCCTGAATGATTGTGCCACTTGTTGGTAGGGTAATGTCGCAGGACACTTCACCAAAATCTAAGGCCCAATCAAAACCATTAACATTCCAGTAGAGTTCATCATAATCTTCAAAAAAGCGAATTTGTCTGCTCATACGATAAGTTATGGTATACTCGTACGTACCTTCACTTAAAAATACATCCTTGTCACCGACATATATGGTAATGTTACCATTCCTTCTATTGGTGTGGTATTTTGAAGGCCTACCATCTTTTTCTACAGCAAGGATTTTGAAATTGTGCTTTACACTATTGCCAGAACTATCAACACTTATGGTTGGGATGGTACGTGTAATGCCTCTTTTAAAAACCAAACCTTTGGCATAGATTTTAATAGACTCTGCTACCGTAATTGTGCTAGAGGTATCGACTACAATCGCAGAATGAAACGACAGCACACGTTCGCTTTGTGCAAACGAAGCCCATGCGTTGCTCATTAATAGTAAAAGGCAAAGAAGTTGTCGCAAAACTTAAAATTTTACTTGGGGTTTTTCTCGTTCTTCTGCCATTTCAATTTCAAAAAATGCTGCTTTTTCGAACTTGGTTAGTCCTGCAACTATATTAGACGGAAACGAATCAATGACAATGTTATAATCGCGTGTGGTACCATTGTAATAACGTCTGGATTTTTCAATATCACCTTCTATCACCGATAATTCGTTTTGCAGGTTTAAAAAATTCTCATTAGCTTTTAACTCAGGGTATTGTTCCGCCACGGCATATAAATTGATTAAGGCCTTGTTTAACTGATTTTCAGCCGTTTGTTGTTCGTCAACTGTTGTGGCATTTTGCGCTTGACTTCTGGCCTTTGTTACCTTTTCAAAAGTTTCCTTTTCATGGCTTGCATAGCCTTTTACCGATTCCACCAGATTAGGAATTAAATTATAGCGCTTTTTTAATTGCACGTCAATACCACTCCAGGCTTCATCGACCAGCGTACTTAATTTTATCAATCGGTTGTAAATGCCAATGCCATAAAATGTGGACAAAACTAAAAAACCTAGAAATATATATAATCCTATCATTGTGTTGAATTTTAATACCTTTAAAGGTATTGAAAAATTACTAAAAATCTTATGAAGATTTACATTTTATCAGATTGTGTCCAAACGCATGTTTTGGCCCGAAGCCACTGAAGGCGATTGCTTAAAATCTGGCTATGGTATAGATAGGGTTCCACCACACCAAAAGAAACCCTATTGTAACGCATGCTGTAGAGTTTTAAGATTTTACGGTAAAATAGGGTGAGGTAAATATTCAGGTCTAGAACCTCCTGAAAACGAGGCAAACAAAAAAGCCACTCCCTCATGGAAATGGCTTAATGTGATCGCGACAGGATTCGAACCTGTGACCGTCTGCTTAGAAGGCAGATGCTCTATCCAGCTGAGCTACGCGACCTTAATGTCGGGGTGGCAGGATTCGAACCTGCGACCTCCGCGTCCCAAACGCGGCGCGATAACCGGGCTACGCTACACCCCGAAACTGGTTATCTAAATGCGGAGAGACTGGGACTCGAACCCAGGCAACACTTACGCGTTGACAGATTAGCAATCTGCTCCATTACCACTCTGGCACCTCTCCATTAAAATTTATAAGAACGTTTCTTAAAATTGCGGATGCAAATGTAACTTATCATATTAATTATCGCAACAATTTTTTTGAGTTTTTTAATTCAAAAGATTGAATACTTTGATAGGACTAATAATATAATTACCTTTATAAGTATATGTCAAAATATTCAAAAGATAGGGCCTTTACTGATTATGTTCATGCAAACTTGGCTATACCTTTAATCTATAACCCATTACACTGGTCTGAAGTGAAGTTAAAAAAAGAGTATTCAAAATATATTGATATGATGGATGGTATAGATTATGTTTTTCGAAAAGGTAATACTGTAATGAGTGTTCAAGAAAGATTTAGAGAAAAGAAGTATCAGGATTTTACAGATTTTACAATAAGATACCGAAGGGATTCAAATAAAATTGAAGATCGTCATGAATCCGAATATTATAAAGTGAAGGCACATTACTTTACTTATGGAATAATTGATAGTGCTAAACACGAAACTAAGAAAGCATCATCGTTTATAAAGTATGCAATAATTGATTTAAAAAAAGTATATCAGAAGTTAGATGAAAAGAAAATTTATATTTCTGATAATGGTAAAAACAAATGTGAAATAATCGATGGCGAACGTCTAGAGTGTCCAGTGAAATATAACTCAGATGGATCATCATCTTTTTTTCCGATAGATATTTCATATTTAGTAAAACTATGGGGAACTGATATGCTTGTTGCTCAAAAAGGGTTTTTATAATCATAAAATTTAACGAAATTTTACTACATAAATTTTAACTTTTTCAATAGCTTCGTTTTGCTATGTCTAAGGAATCCCAACTCATCAAATTCACAAAAAAAGGCATTTATTGTCCACAGGGTAAATTCTATTTAGACCCATGGTATCCGGTAGATTATGCCATTATTTCCCACGGTCATGCCGACCACGCACGTTGGGGAATGAAACGCTACTTATGTACTAACGATTCCAAACCTATTTTAAAACATCGTTTAGGTAATGATATCAAAGTTGATAGTTTACCATATAATGAATCTATATCCATTAACGGTGTAAAAGTGAGTTTCTATCCTGCAGGTCATGTGATTGGCTCTGCACAGATTAGGTTAGAATATAAAGGCTATGTGGTTGTGTTTTCGGGCGATTACAAAACGCAACCTGATTTTATAACCGTACCATTCGAACCTGTAAAATGTCACACCTTTATTACAGAAAGTACGTTCGGATTGCCCATTTATGATTGGAAAAGTGAGAAGGTGCTTCAAAACGAACTGCAGTCCTGGGTGAAAACCAATCAAGCTAACAATAGAACATCCGTTTTTCTTGGCTATTCTTTAGGCAAAGCTCAGCGATTAATGTCGTTACTAGATGGTTGTGATGAGATATTTGTGCATCGTACTATCCATAACTTAAATGAAACCATATCTGCTTCAGGAATTTCGTTGCCCAAAACCAAATTATGGTCAGCAGACCTCGATAAAAAAACGTTTCAAAATAAAATTATTATAGCACCTCCTGCCTTATTAGGTTCTCGGATGTTAAAACGCATTCCAAATGTTGCTATAGCGTTATGTTCAGGATGGATGCAAATCCGTGGTAATAGACGGTGGCAAGCTGTAGATGCAGGTTTTGTGGTGAGTGACCACGCTGATTGGAATGGGCTGATATCCGCAGTAAAAGCCACAGAAGCAGAGCAGGTTTATGTTACCCACGGCTCTCAAGCAGTATTTTCAAAATACTTGAATGAAATTGGTATTGCTACCAAAGAACTAAAAACCGAATATGGTGATGAAGTTCTTGAGAAAGCGGAATCGGAAACTGAAAAACTTGAATCTAAATGAAGCAGTTTTCAGAATTAATAAGCGCCATAGAAATCACCAATAAAACAAATGCTAAGATTGATGCTTTGGTCAATTATTTTGCTACTGCACCAGACAAGGATAAGTTATGGTTAATTGCCTTGTTCACAGGAAAACGCCCCAAGAGACCTATTAAAACAAGCTTAATGAAACAATGGTGCATGGAACTGACTAACATTCCGGAATGGTTGTTTTTAGAAAGCTATAGTGCTGTTGGTGATTTAGGGGAAACCTTGGCCTTACTGTTACCCAAACCTAAGCATCAGTTGGATTTAAGTCTTAACGAATGGATGATGGAGCTAAAAGCTTTAAAAGCTAAATCTGAAGAAGAGAAAAAAGACTTCGTGTTAGAAGCTTGGACGGGTTTAGACCAGCAAGAACGACTCATTTTTAACAAATTGATAGGTGGTAGTTTTAGAATAGGTGTGTCCAAAAAAACCTTGGTGAATGCTCTTGCTAAACTCACTGACATCGATGCCAATCAACTTATGCACAGTATTATAGGTAATTGGGATGTTGATACAATTACTTTTGAAGAATTAATTCTTGGCAGTCATATTAATTATGACAACTCTAAACCTTATCCGTTTTGTTTGGCCTACGCTCTAGAAAAAGACTTAACGGCATTGGGTCCGTCCGAAGATTGGTTGGTAGAGCAAAAATGGGATGGTATTAGAGGGCAGGTCGTTAAGCGTAACGGTGAAATCTATATTTGGTCTCGAGGTGAAGAGCTGGTGACCAAACAGTTTCCAGAATTAGTGGATGCATTATACAATTTTCAGGATGATTTTGTGATTGATGGCGAAATCTTAGCCATGAAAGATAATCACGTCTTACTGTTTAATGATTTGCAAAAGCGATTAAATCGAAAACATGTCACTAATAAATTATTGCAAGATGTGCCAGTGGGTTTTAAAGCCTATGACATTTTGGAATATAAAAGTGAAGATATTAGAGCGTTGCCATTTGAAGAACGACGTGAACAGCTAGAAGCAATATTTAATAGTGTGGCCTTGCCAAAATCGCTTCAATTATCTTTTTTGGTTGCATTTGAAAAATGGGACGATTTGCATACCATTAGAGAGAACAGTAGGGCTATTAATAGCGAAGGCTTAATGCTAAAACAGAAAAAATCACCATATCATACCGGACGTAAAAAAGGGGATTGGTGGAAGTGGAAGGTAGACCCTTTAACCATTGATGCCGTTATGATTTATGCACAAAAGGGTAGTGGTAGGCGTAGTTCTAAATATACCGACTATACCTTTGCGGTCAAAAAAGAGGACGGATTGGTTACTGTAGCCAAAGCTTATTCTGGTCTTACAGATAAAGAAATTACCGAAATCTCAAGATGGGTCAATCAAAATGCCATTGAAAAATTTGGCCCTGTGCGTACCGTAAAACCCGAATTGGTTTTTGAAATTGCTTTTGAAGGTATAGCTTTGAGCAACCGTCATAAATCTGGTGTTGCCTTGCGCTTTCCACGTATTGCAAGATGGCGAAAAGATAAACCGGTCGAGGACATTGATACTATAGAATCCGTGAAACAATTAATAACAGCACCTTGAGTTCATTTAAAGACAGTGATGGCTTACGACTCATAAAAAACTGGATGGCAGAAAAGGGTCAAGCACCATTCCCATTTCAGGAACAGACGTGGCTGCGCTATGCCAATGGCTATTCGGGTATGGTGGTGGCACCAACGGGTTTTGGTAAAACCTTCTCAGTTTTTTTGGCGGTAGTTATAGATTACCTTAATCACCCCGAACAATACAAAAAAGGATTAAAGCTTTTATGGATTAGTCCGTTACGCTCTCTAGCCAAGGATTTAGCCAAAGCCATGACCGAAGCTGTAGATGCTATTGGTTTGGATTGGTCAGTACAGGTAAGAAATGGCGATACACCAAGCGCAATAAGGCGTAAACAAGAACGTCTGATGCCAGATGTCTTACTGACCACACCAGAAACTATGCACCTGTTATTTTCCCAAAAGAAAAATTCCAAATGGTTTAAAGGCGTTAAATGTGTGGCTATTGATGAATGGCACGAACTTCTAGGAAACAAACGTGGTGTCCTCACCGAATTGGCGCTATCTCAATTGAGACAGTATACACCAAAACTCCGTATCTGGGGCATCACAGCCACCATTGGTAATTTAGAAGAGGCAAAACAAGTACTGTTGCCATATCGCGATTTAAAAGTAACTCAGATCACTGCCAAACAAAAAAAGAAATTAGATATCATTTCCGTATTACCAGATGAGGTTGAAGTGTTGCCATGGGCTGGTCATTTAGGAGCAAAAATGGCAAACAAAATCCTGCCAATTATAGCTGCGAATACCACAACATTAATATTTACAAATACTAGAGGGCAAGCCGAGTTGTGGTACCAAGTGCTTTTAAATGCACAACCTGACTTGGCCGGACTTTTAGCCATTCATCATGGGTCTATTGATAAAAAACTAAGAAACTGGATTGAGGATAATATTGCTTCGGGTTATTTAAAAGCCGTCGTTTGTACCTCGTCATTGGATTTGGGTGTCGATTTTAAGCCTGTAGATTGTGTGATTCAAATAGGATCGGTTAAAGGTATAGCTCGATTTATGCAACGCGCAGGACGCAGTGGCCATTCCCCTTTTGAACGCTCTAAAATTTATTTTGTGCCCACGCATTCCTTAGAGTTGGTAGAAGTTTCAGCATTGAAAGAAGCGATTAAAAACAAACAGGTCGAAGCCCGAGATCCCATGGTTTTAACCTATGATGTGCTCGTGCAATTTATGGTGACACTAGCTGTTGGTGAAGGTTTTAATGCTAAGCAATTATTTAATCAAATTCAACAAGTTCATGCTTTTCAATATATGACTGAAGCCGATTGGTTATGGTGTCTTCAATTTATAACCCAAGGTGGAAAAACGTTGAAGTCTTATGAAGAATTTCACAAAGTCCTTTTAGATGATGATGGCAAGTATAGGGTAAAGAGCAGACGCATAAGCATGCTGCACCGTATGAATATTGGTGCCATTGTAAGTGAAGCCCATATGATGGTGAAATTCATGTCAGGTGGTTATATTGGAATGATTGAAGAGTTTTTCATTTCAAAACTTAAGCCGGGTGATAGTTTCATTCTTGCTGGACGCATTTTAGAACTCGTAAAGATTAAGGACATGACCGCTTTAGTGAGAAAAAGCAAAGCGAAAAAGGCTGTATCCCCAAGTTGGTTGGGAGGTAGATTGCCTTTAACCTCACATTTAAGTCATTATTTAAGATTGCAATTATCACATGCTTTACAACCCGGAAGGTTAGAGAAGGAACTACGGTTTTTAAACCCTTTGATCAGTCGTCAACACGAAAATTCCCATATCCCAAAAGCTGATGAATTCTTAGTGGAACTGATTGAAACTAAAGACGGACACCATTTGTTTATGTATCCTTTTGAAGGACGCTTGGTGCATGAAGTGTTTTCATCTTTAATTGCCTATCGAATCAGTAAAATAAAACCCATAACCTTTACCATTGCGATGAATGACTATGGGTTTGAATTGTTAAGCGACCAACCCATTCCGGTACATGCTGATAATATTGAAGGCCTATTATCCAAGGAAAACCTTATGGACGATGTTATTGCCAGTATTAATGCTTCTGAAATGGCTTCTAGAAAATTTAGGGATATTGCTGTTATTGCTGGATTAGTGGTACAATCCCAGCCTAGAACACGAAAAAACAATAAGAGTTTACAATCCTCCTCTGGATTAATTTTTAGAGTATTGGAAGATTACGAACCTGATAATTTATTATTGCGTCAAGCCTATACCGAAGTTTTTAATCAGCAGTTGGAAGAAGCACGTCTGCAGCAGGCGTTTGAGCGTATTGCCAAAAGTAAAATTATAGTAAAACAAGCCAAGTCCTTTACCCCCTTGAGTTTCCCTTTAAAGGTAGATAGCCTACGTGGTACGATGAGTAATGAAAATTTAGATAAACGTATTCAACGCATGAAGGTACAGGCCTTTAAAATTCATTAATTGACTATTGTAACTAAACATATTACCGTAGCAGATGATGGTCTGATCTTAACCAATCAACGTGCTATTTATTGGGATACTCAGAAGGCTTTGATACTATCTGATCTTCATATAGGAAAAACGGCTCATTTTCGAAGGCATGGCATTCCTGTTCCAGATGATATTCTTCAAAAGGATTTAGAGCGTTTACAACAATTGATTCGTCATTTTAAAGCTAAGCAACTCCTCATTGTTGGTGATTTGTTTCATGCCGAAAATAATGTAGATATGTCAACCTTTGAATCTTGGTTGGCACAATTTACAAGTCTTGAAGTTACCCTTATTAAAGGTAACCATGATAGGCAGTCTCATCTATTTATGGAAAAAATGAACATCAAGGTAGAATCTGAGTTGTTCTTGAAGCCCTATTTTTTTGTTCATGAGCCTGGTGAATCCAACTCAGATAAGTTTACGATTTCAGGTCATTTGCATCCTGGGATTTTGATTAAAGGAAAGGGGAGGCAAAGATTGAAATTACCTTGTTATCTCGTCGCTTCAAACCGAATTATATTACCGGCTTTCAGCCTTTTTACAGGACTACATATAATTGATATTCCTGAGCATTCTATCTGCTTTCCATTTACGGAAAGTCAAATTTTTGAATTTAATTAACATGCATTTCGTCGAATAAATATATCTTTTTATCGATATATTAAAATTTATTTTTATGTTTGTTGTCCCAAATTGATCGCTTAGGTGTTGATCTAAGGCGACGAAACTATTAACCGATGAAAAACCTGCTTAAACACACATTTTTAATGTGTATCACTTTTGCGTTTCTGACTTGTACGTCAGATTCAGTAGAAAATAACCAATCACAGGATTTAACACCAAGTCAACTTAATGAACCTTGTGTAGATGAAGATCCAATTACAAGAGTCATTAATAACGGAACTGTTAGTGTGGATTTTAAAGTCATTGATAACAATGGTGTTGTTTTAGTTGATATTCCCAACATTCCTGCAAATACGACAACATCATGGGCTAGTTTTGGAGAGGGTGAAGTACTATTTTCAATAGATAGTAACCAAACATTAGTAAGTGATGATAAGGTTGTACTTACTATGCAATCTTGTATGGCTTATGAAATTGAGATCGATAGCAATAATGAAATAGTGTCTTATATACCTACTTTTCTTTAGTGCAGAAAACTATTATTTTGTTATTGTTTATATCTGTAGTGAAGTATAGGTAATTGGAGCCGCCATCTTTTATTTTAAGCTTTTTTCTTATATCACTCACAGATAATGGGAAATTTCGGGTAGTGACATTCGCTTTCTTAATACCCGTTTTCGTGAATTCTTTTTTGTTGAATGGGATGATCTGTTCTACACGAAATCGTCTTCCGGGAAAATACTGTAATGTATCTGAGGTATACAGATGTGAATGCTTATGAAGTTTGTAAAGATTTAGTTCAGAGCTTATTGAATTGAACGCACCAGCTTTTAAAACGGCTGAATTAGGCTCATATAAATAGTTAAGAGGCCTAGAATAATTTGCTTTTGCTTTAGGTTCGTCGTTATAATTAAATTCAAAAATTTCATTATCATTGGTTGTAAGATTTACGGTTTTAATTTTAAAATCACCTTCAAAACCTCGTTTTAAAATCCAAAGTAATTCTTTAACTTCATTGTTTACTGCAACAATATGAAGTTGTTTTACGCTCCCTAGGTCATTTTTAGTTGCTGTGATATCCAGTAATGGTGATGTTTTTATCATCACGTTTTCCGCATATTTTAAAAAAAGATTTTGAAAGGTTTTTATATTTGGTGTGCAGTCCGAAAGAAGAAAAACCTTGTTTTTTGATTCATCTCTTCTAGAAGGGTCAATATAAATCCAATCGAAGGATTGCTCCATTCGCTTTAAGGCATCAATACCGTTTTCATTTAAGTAACAAACATTGTCAGCCTTAAGAACCTTTTTGTTATGTTTTACAATCTCTGAAAGCTCATTATTAATTTCACAATGGGTAACGGTTTCGATTTGTTTTGAAAAAAAGTAAGTATCAACTCCAAAGCCACCGGTAAGATCTATTAAAGATTTTCCATGAACTAAATTGGCTTTATACTTTGCTGTCACTTCTGATGAAGTTTGCTCTATATTCAGCTTGTTTGGGTAGTAAATATTTTGAGTGTTAAACCATGTCGGTAGCTTTTTTTTGCATCGTTTTTTAGCTTCAATCTGTTCTATTATAAGCTTTTGGTCTATAGCTGCAAAGGGTATCCCTTTAAGTAATAAATCTGAAATATCGGATTTTAAATTTAAATCTATAAAATCTTGTATTTCAATATTTAATACAGATTTATTCAAACTATTACTATAAGTTTTTGGTAAGCTTATTAACAATCTTGGATTCAGATAAAAACTCTTTTAAAATCACTTTAATCGCTGTGTAGGCAGGTACCGCGACAATCATACCAATAATACCGAAAAGGATACCTGCAATAATGATAACCAAAAAGATTTCTAATGGATGTGATTTTACACTTTTAGAGAATATAAAAGGCTGACTAAAGAAATTGTCTACCAATTGGGCAATGATAAACCCAATCATAACATAAGTGGTTTTAGGAAGTATAACTTGACTAAAACTTTCGCCTAGGTTACTTGACATGCTAAGTATGAGCATTAAAAATCCGCTGACTAAAGGACCAACGTACGGCACTAAATTTAGCAATGCACAAAGAAATGCAATAACTACGGCGTTATCTATCCCAAAAACCAGCAGAACTATCGTATAGATAACAAATAGGATTAAAATCTGAAAAATAAGCCCTACGAAATATCGCGATAAGAGGTCTTTAATCTTGTTCCAAGAGCGTTTAGAGCGCGTTTCATTACCCTCTGGTACAAAGGTCATAATGCCATCTTCAAACAATTTGCTATCCTTCAAAAAGAAGAATGAAATAAATAGTACCGAAAACAAACCAATACTAAAGCTACCCAGACCACTAACCAAACTATTAAAAAAGTTTGGAATCAATGAAAAATCGAGCTTGGAAAGTATATTCGAATCCTTTAAAGATTGCTGAACATCAATATTATTGAATTCAAAATAAGTAACAATTTGTTGGTATAGATTGTCTAAATTGATCTCTAGTTGTTTAAAATCCAAGAGTGCTAAATTCTTACCTTGGTCTGTTATCAAAGGAATAAACATACCTATCAAACCAGCAAGTAAACCAATAAACAACAGCATGGTAAAGACAACAGCAATGGTATTGTTGAACTTTAACTTTCGTCTAAGGAACAAAACAATCGGTCTGCCTACTAGTGAAATTACAGCAGCAATGGCTATGTAAACGATTACAGATTGTATTTTGTACAGAAAGAACAAAATTAAGGCGATGCCCAAGAGAATTCCCAAAGCCCTAAGGATGCCATTTGCTATAATTTTTGCATTCATATATCAAAGATGCTGAAATAAATTCAGCAAGACAAATTTAAGAATTAAGTTGTTTAGTGAATTCGTAAAGTGCAATACTAGCAGCCTGTACCACATTCATACTACTGTTGTTTCCGTACATATTGATATGAACAGTAGCCTCACATTGTTTTAATACAGTTTCTGAAACCCCTAAGTTTTCATCTCCTAGGATTAAAGCGATAGGTTGATTATTGATTAGTTTGTATGTGCATAACTCAGTACTATTCTCGGTAATCTCTAAAGCTATTATTTGATGTGTTTTTTTTAATTGAAGAATGACATTATCAATATTTTCTTCAATGCTATGGTTCACATATTTTTCGGTAGCACGCGAAGTTTTGGTCATTCGTCTTCCAATAGGAATGTTATTTCCACAAAAAATAAGCATTTCAATATTGAACGCATCTGCAATACGAAACAAACTTCCGATGTTAGGAGCATTCGTAATGTTATCGCAAACTAAAGTGATGAGTTGCTTTTGCTTTTTAAAGTTTGAAGTGTGATGAGTGAGTTGCAAGAATTAGTAATTAGTTGTTAGTATAAAGTAATTAGTTAATTCTCAAAAGCATATTTTAAAATATTGGCTCCCATTTTAAGTGCCTTTTCACGCACATCTTGTGGGTCATTATGGACTTCTGGATCTTCCCATCCATCACCAAGATCACTTTCAAACGTGAAGAGTAAGACTAATCTACCTTCGTGAAAAATACCAAAGGCTTGAGGCGCTTTTCCATCGTGCTCATGTATTTTTGGTAAACCATTAGGGAATTCAAAAGCAGACCTGAAAATTTCATGTTCTTTTGTGATCTCTTTTAGTTCATTGTTTGGAAACACCTTTTTTAATTCTTTAGTAATATAGGGTTCCATGCCGTAGTTATCATCAATATGAAGAAAACCACCAGAAAGAAGATATTTTCTTAAGTTTTCGGCATCATCATCACTAAAAAACACATTACCATGACCTGTCATGTGTAAAAACGGATATTGAAAAATATCGGTGCTACCAACTTCAACGGTTTGTACATTTTCATTGATATTGGTATCGATGTTATCATTGCAAAACTTTATCAAATTAGGCAGTGCTGTTGGATTGCTATACCAATCGCCACCACCTTTGTACTTAAGCACAGCGACGTCTTGGGCAAAGAGGGCAAGAGCAAAAAGTGAAAAGTAAAAAGTTAGTAGTTTTTTCATATTAAATGTTTTGTCACACTGAGCGCAGTCGAAGTGAAACATTATTATACAAGTTTAGATTACTGCCTTGCGCCTCCGCTAAAGCTTCAGCGGCACGCGGACGCAGGAATGACAACAAATATTATTCATTTACAAAAGCAACCGAATGACAGGCTGCAATGGCAGCCGTCTCTGTACGCAACCGTGTGTTACCCAAAGTTACGGGAATATATTGAGCAGCCAAAGCCATTTCGATTTCTTTAACGCTAAAATCCCCTTCCGGTCCAATAAGTATTACAGTGTCTTTATTTGCCTCTAATTGCGACTTTAATGATTTCTTATCGGTTTCTTCACAATGTGCAATAAACTTATTTGCGGAAAAGGAAGTATCTACAAAATCTTTAAAAGATATAGGCATGTTTAGTTTTGGCAAATAGCATTGTAAAGATTGTTTTATGGCAGATTGAATAATCTTTTCAAAACGCTCTAGTTTTACAACTTTACGTTCGCTATTATCACAAATGATAGGTGTAATTTCTTCTATGCCTATTTCTGTAGCTTTTTCTAAAAACCACTCGTATCTGTCGTTCATTTTAGTAGGTGCAACGGCTAGATGCAAGTTAAAATTTCGCTTTGGTTGAAGTTTTTGGGTTAAGATTTTTACTGTGCAATGTTTAGTGTCAACAAAGGTAAGTTCGGCTTCAAATAACCAACCATAACCATTGGTAATGTGCAATAGGTCTCCAGTTTTTTTGCGAAGCACTTTGACGATATGTCGGCTTTCGTCTTTGTCAAAGTTAAATGTCGTGTCTTTTTCAGAAATATTAGGATTGTAGAATAGCTGCATTAATCTATTGGTTCGGAGTATTGTAAAACGGTAATTTCTTCAATGGTTTTAGAATCGTGAGTTTTTAGAACCACATAATACCAATTTCTGTCTTCTATATCTAAGGTGAAAATATCATCAACATTATGGTTTTTTACAGCTTCTTCAAACATTGGGTGTATATTACCACCTTCTGGAAACCAACCTAAATCGCCACCTTTTTTAGCGTTTAAATCCATTGAATGTAACTGCGCTAACTTATCAAATTTGTAACCTTGTTGGTATTGTGAAATGATTTTATCTCGCTTTTCATTGATGTCTTCTAGGGTCATTTCGTCGCCATCAAAAAAGATATAACTCGCTCTATAATGTAAGGTTTTTTCTTTTTCAATAACTTTGTAATAGGTTGTTTTATAGTCACCCTTAACTACTTTTTTCCCGCCTCTAGAAAGTTTAAAAAGCTCGTCTGCTAACCGAGTTTTATGTTTTTCTTTATTAAAAGTGAAGACTTTACTTTTATTGGATTTTTTATAAGCTTTTGCAAAAATCTCAGCGTCTTCAATAGAATTTATAGAATCAAGTTTAGTTTCTAAAGCATCTTGCGAAAAACTCAAAAAAGGAATACAGAGTAGTAGAAAAAATAATTGTTTCATTGTGTATTTGAATTCGTTTAATTTGGGATACTTACAAAACAACTAAAATTTAAAATTTATATGAAGTTCTATGCTATCTGTTATCAACAGATGTTTTAACAATTTAAATCTTCAATCTTGCCGTAGCCATGACATCAAAATTTGAAAAGTCTTTTTCTAGATACTTTAAATACCCAACAATGGCAATCATTGCAGCATTGTCTGTGGTGTATTCAAACTTTGGTATGTAGGTGGTCCAGCCATGTTTTTGTTCGGCATCCTTGAGTACCTTCCTAATTCCGGAATTTGCAGAAACTCCTCCGCCAATAGCAATGTGTTTAATACCTGTTTGCTTTACAGCAAGTTTTAATTTATCCATTAAAATACCTATAATAGTATATTGTATAGACGCACATATGTCATTTAAGTTCTCTTCAATAAAGTTAGGATTTGCTTTGGTTTCGCGCTGAACAAAATAGAGTATACCGGTTTTTAAACCTGAAAAACTAAAATCAAGACCATCTACTTTTGGTTTGGTAAACTTGTAGGCTTTTGGGTTTCCTAACTGTGCACGTCTGTCTATTTCTGGTCCTGCAGGATAACCAAGACCTAATATTTTTCCACTTTTATCATAAGCTTCTCCAACTGCATCATCAATGGTTTCTCCTAAGACTTCCATCTCAAAATAATTAGTCACTTTTACAATTTGGGTGTGTCCACCAGATATGGTCATGGCTAAAAACGGGAACGGTGGTTTTTGATGACCTTCCTCATTAATGAAATGTGCTAAAATATGCGCTTGCATATGGTTAACGTCAATTAAAGGAATGTCTAAGCCATAAGCTAAAGATTTGGCAAACGACGTACCTACCAATAAGGAGCCCATTAAGCCAGGGCCACGAGTAAAGGCAATAGCACTCAATTGGTCTTTAGAAATACCAGCTTGTTTTAATGCTTGGTGAACCACTGGAACAATATTTTGTTGGTGTGCTCTAGAGGCTAATTCTGGGACAACGCCACCATATTCGGCATGAATCTTTTGGTCTGCCACAACATTACTTAAAATGGTATCGTTACATAATAAAGCAGCTGAGGTATCATCACATGACGATTCTATACCAAGTATGTAAATATTATCATTTTTCATCTCAACTAAATCTTACAAACAATTGGTTTAGTTTTATTAGTATTGGTTAGTAAAATTCTTTTTTTGTTCAATACAATTATTGACTTTCATAATCGTTATTGGGCATAATTATTGTTAATTTTACCAATTATAGTCCAAGTCGGTACCTAACAAAGTATTGTAAGGGCAAAAGTACATGAATTTTTCATCAATTAGTAATCGTTAATCCATATCAAAAGAGTACTCAAAATAATAGGTAAAGTAGTAGGGATCATTCTGCTCTTGTTTCTTATTGTCTTTTTAATTTTGGGTATTCCTGCTGTACAGACCAAGCTTGGTAAGTATGCTACGCAAAAAGTAAACGAAGAGTTTAAAACCGATATAAATATTGGTAAGGTTGGTCTTCAACTCAATGGTGATATAGAGTTAAAAGAAATCCTCATTAGAGATTACAAAAATGATACACTTATAAGTATTGGTGAGTTAAATAGTTCTATCATAAGCTTCAAGAATCTTTACAACAGTAAGTTTAATTTAGGAGATATTGATATTCAGGATTTGGTTTTTAACCTAAAAACTTACAAGGGTGAAGAAGATACTAATCTCGATGTTTTTGTAGCGAAGTTTGAAGATGACAATCCACGAGAGGGCCCAAGCAGTTTCTTGTTTTCCTCTAGTGATTTATCAATAGAAAATAGTGTTTTTAAATTGAGTGATGAGAACCTTGAAACACCAAGAATTTTTGAGTTTTCAGAACTGAATGCCAATACAACCAATTTTTTGATAAATGGCCCAGAGGTTAGTTCGCGGATTAATAAATTTAGCTTTAAGGACAGCAGAGGTATAACCGTAGATAATTTAAAAGCCAACTTTGAGTATTCTTTGGATCATATGAAATTTGACGATTTAACCATTCAAACGGAAAAATCAGAACTCAAAGGAGATTTAAGATTTGACTACCAAAGAGAAGATTTAAAAGATTTTACCGATAAAGTAAACGTTACAGCAAGTTTTAAAGACTCTGAAATATCGCTTACAGAGCTAAACGTATTTTTTGACGAATTTGGTATTAATCAACGTACTAGTTTGAATGCAGATTTATCAGGAACTTTAAACAATCTTGAAGCCAAAAACTTAAATATAAGCACAACAAGAAATACTAGGATAATAGGAGATATTACCTTTAAAAATTTGTTTAGCAAAGAAGACGATACGTTTGCTTTGAATGGTAATTTTAAAAATTTAGCTTCAAATTACAACGATTTAACTGCACTTTTGCCTCGAATACTCGGCAGTGCAATCCCAACGGTTTTATCTAAGGTAGGCAATTTTAAGATTGCAGGAACATCTCAGATTACTGCCAAGCACATAAATGCTGATATTGAAATAGATACTGATTTAGGATTTATAAAATCTGATTTAGAGCTTACCGAAGTAGATGATATTGATAGAGCCAGTTATATCGGAAACATAGTCTTTGATGAATTTGACATTGGTAAGATTATAAATGACCCTAATGCTAAGTTTGTTTCTGCAAATCTTGATGTTGATGGTAAAGGTTTCACTTTAGACAATTTAAGCTCAAACATAAAAGGAGATGTATTTAGTTTAGAGTATAATGGTTATACGTATCGGAATATTCAGGTTTCAGGTGATTTAGGTAACAAAATCTTTAACGGTAACCTTATTGCTGATGATCCAAACCTTCAATTGGATTTCAATGGTTTGGTAGATTTTACAGAAGAGAAAAAGAAATTCGACTTTAAAGCTAATGTAGGTTATGCCAATCTACGGGTACTAAATTTTGTAACTAGAGATAGTATTTCAGAATTTAGAGGCTTGGTCAATATGACAGCAACAGGTTCTAACTTAGATGATGCAAGTGGTGCCATTAACATAAAAAATACAACCTACAAGAACCAGGATAGCAGGTATGCATTTGAGGATTTTGATATTGTATCATCGTTCCAAGGTGATGAGCGTACCATAACTATAAACTCACTAGATATTATCAATGGAAATATAAAAGGAAAATTTAGAACAGAAGATATATTAAAGTTGGTTGAGAATTCCGTTGGAAGTATTTATACCAATTATGAGCCTTTTAAAATAGAAAAAGGGCAGTATATAGATTTTAAGTTCAATATTTACTCTAAAATAGCTGCAGTCTTTTTTAAAGACCTCTATTTAGGCAAAAACACATTTATTGAAGGACGGGTTGAAACAGACGCAAAAGGATTTGATTTTACCTTTAATTCACCAGAAATCAAATTCAAGGATTACTTTGCAAATAATATTAACCTTAATGTAAATAATAGTAATCCGCTTTATAATACTTTTATTGAGATAGATACACTTAGCGCAGGTGTTTATAATGCCTCTGATTTTACTTTAATTAATGTTACAAGAAGAGATACGCTTCTTGTGAAAACGGAATTTAAAGGAGGCAAGAACAATAAAGATATTTTTAACCTAAATCTGTATTACACAATTGATGAAGCTAATAAATCGATTGTAGGATTTAGAAAATCTGATGTAGTATTTAAAGGTTATGAATGGTTTATAAATTCAGAAAAAAATAATTTTAACAAGGTTAGATTCGATAGAACACTTTCTGCTTTTGATATTTTCCCTATCACAATTAATCAAGGTAATGAAATCATAGAAGTTTCTGGGATTATTAGTGATAGTATTAACAAAAATATCAGAGTAGATTTTAAAGATGTAGAGCTGGTGAAAATAACTCCAAGAATAGATAGCTTGGATTTGGCTGGAGTGGTAAATGGAAAATTAGATCTTGTCCAAAAAAATGGTACGTATTTACCAAAGTCTAACTTAGAAATAAGTAATCTATTTGTTAATGATTATGATTTAGGCAATTTAACAGCAGATATAGAAGGTAATAATTCTATTACAAATTATCTGGTTAATGTTTCTCTGGTAAATGATAACCTTACTTCTTTTTTAGCCAAAGGAACCATAGATGTTGCAGAGAATAGACCAATAATTGATTTAGATGTATCCTTTGAAGAGTTTTTGTTGGATCCATTA
This sequence comes from Winogradskyella sp. HB-48, assembly GCF_049942685.1. GTDB lineage: Bacteria > Bacteroidota > Bacteroidia > Flavobacteriales > Flavobacteriaceae > Winogradskyella. The sequence continues at coordinate 3,026,933 of NZ_CP187934.1, read as the reverse complement.
AATCCACTTGGGGAAGGTGTTATAAGTAATATTAGAGGTTTGGTTTCGGGTGAAGCAAAAGTTACAGGAAGTTTAAACAAGCCCAGCATTGACGGTGAACTACTACTTGATAGGGCAGGCTTATCCATACCATATCTTAATGTAGATTATGGTTTTGATTTTGATTCTAAAGTGTCCTTACGCAATCAGCAGTTTATTTTTAATAATGTTGCGATGACAGACTCAAAATATTTCTCTCAAGGGTATTTGAATGGCTATATAGAGCATAACAATTTTTCGGATTGGGAGCTTGGTTTAGACTTAAGTACAGACCGCTTACTGGTTTTAAACACAGAAGAATCTGAAGACGAATTGTATTATGGTACTGCCTTTGTGTCCGGAGAAGCTAGTATTAGTGGACCGACAGACCAATTAATTATAGATGTACAAGGGAGTACAGGATCAGGAACAGTTTTTAATATTCCTTTAAATGATTCTGAGAGTTTTGGTGATAACTCGTTTATTCATTTTTTAAGCCCAGAAGAAAAGAAAGCTAGGCTTAACGGAGAAGTCACAGAGGCCATTGAAGTAAAAGGCTTGGAGCTCAATTTCGATTTAGATGTAACTGAGGATGCAACTATAGAAATAGTTATAGATAAAGAAGCAGGTAGTACAATAAAAGGAAAAGGAAGAGGTTTCTTGGGGTTTTTCATCAACACCAACGGAACATTTAACATGTGGGGAGATTTTACTGTTTACGAAGGTGTGTATAATTTTAAGTATAGTGGGCTGGTTGAAAAAAAGTTTGAGGTAGAGCGAGGTGGCACTATCGTTTGGGAAGGAGATCCTATGGGTGCAGAGATAAATTTAAAAGCCATCTATCGAACCAAGGCAAACCCATCGGTTCTATTAGACAATCCTATCTCTCAAAGAATTCCGGTTGAAGTAGATATCTACTTAACTGGCGATTTGGAACAGCCGCAACCAGATTTCGATTTGCGTTTTCCAAATGTATCTTCTACAGTCAAGTCAGAGTTAGATTATAGATTGTCGTCAAAAGACATTAGGAATAATCAGGCACTTACACTTCTAGGTACTGGGGGTTTTACAACAACATCAGGTGGTTTGGATATTACAGGAACCCTATCAGAGCGTTTAACAGGAATTTTGAATAATATACTGGGCGACAATAATGATAATTTAGACATAGGCATTGTGGCTGAAATAGGTCAAGATACTCCAGATTTACAAACTAATAATTCGGTTGGTGTTACCCTTCAAACAAAAATTTCAGATAAAGTTTTAGTCAATGGTAAGGTTGGTGTACCATTTGGGAGTGCACAACAAACTACCATAACAGGCGATGTTCAAGTAGACTTTTTACTAAATGAAGATGGTACACTTCGCGCTAAAGTATTTAACAGAGAAAACACCATAAGAAATTTTGGTGAAGAGATTGGCTACACTCAAGGTATTGGTATGTCTTACAGTGTTGAATTTGATACTTTTAAAGAGTTTCTTCAGATTATTTTTTCGGGTAAAAATCGTAAAGACAAAAAGAATATTACCGATGAAAAAGAGGATGAAAATGACGAAAATGACCTTATGCCAGAGTACATATCTATGAAAAAAAAGAAGACAAAATCGAAGTCCTAAACCTTCTTTTTTAAAAATTTATTAAAATATTTATTAACGAAAACGTTTGAATTGTTTTTAGTAACATTTTTTTATGACAATAGTCACATTATTCCGTTTATTGTTTATTAATTTTACTTTGTTGAATAAAATATAAAATGCAACATACAATAAAAAAAGTCGGTGTTTTAACATCTGGTGGAGACTCACCAGGTATGAATGCAGCTATCCGTTCTGTAGTTAGAACATGTGTATATCATGGAGTAGAGTGTTACGGAATCTATAGAGGTTACCAAGGAATGATTGAAGGTGACTTTGAAAAAATGGACGCACGAAGTGTAAAAGGTATCATTAACAAAGGCGGTACAATTCTAAAATCTGCCCGTTCACAGGAATTTAGAACTAAAGAAGGCAGACAGAAAGCTTATGATGCCCTTACCAAAGCTGGTATTGATGCTTTTGTGGTTATAGGTGGTGATGGTAGTTTTACAGGTGCCATGATTTTTAACCAAGAGTTCGATTTTCCGGTTATGGGTATTCCTGGCACTATAGACAATGATATATTTGGAACAACTCATACATTAGGCTATGATACTGCTTTAAATACTGCAGTAGAAGCCATTGATAAAATTAGAGACACCGCTAGTTCGCACAATAGACTCTTTTTTATAGAGGTGATGGGACGAGATGTGGGTCATATAGCATTAAATGTAGGCGTAGGTGCAGGAGCAGAAGAAATTTTAATACCTGAAGAGGATCTTGGTTTAGAAAGACTACTTGAGTCGTTGCGAAGAAGTAAACAATCAGGTAAGTCATCTAGTATAGTAGTTGTTGCTGAAGGTGATAAAATTGGAAAGAATGTGTTCGAATTAGCAGACTACGTTGAAGAAAATAAGGGAGAATATGAAGTACGAGTTTCAGTCCTTGGTCATATGCAACGCGGAGGAAGTCCATCATGTTTTGATAGAGTATTAGCAAGTAGAATGGGTGTTAAAGCAGTTGAGTCCTTAATAACCGGGAAAAGTAATTTCATGGTGGGTCTTAAAAACGATATAATGGATTTGACTCCATTTGACCAAGCAGTAAAAGGAAAATCAAAAATTAATATGGAACTATTAAGAGTTTCAGATATAATGACAATTTAAAACTAAAGAAAAATGTCAAACTTAAAACTAGGAATTAACGGATTCGGAAGAATAGGAAGAATAGTATTTAGAGCAACAATCAAGCGTCCAGATGTAGATGTAGTTGCAATAAATGATTTATTAGATGTTGAACATCTAGCATATTTATTAAAATACGACTCTGTTCATGGTCGTTTTGATGGCACTGTAGAAGTAAAAGACGGCCATTTGGTTGTAGATGGGAAAACCGTTAGAGTAACTGCAGAACGCGATCCAAAAAATTTAAAATGGGATGAAGTAGGAACTGATGTTGTAGCTGAATGTACAGGTATTTTTACAACTTTGGAAACAGCTCAATACCATATTGATGCTGGAGCTAAGAAAGTGGTAATTTCTGCTCCTAGTAAAGATGCCCCTATGTTTGTAATGGGTGTTAACGATAATGAATTAACTGCAAATCATAAAATAGTCTCAAATGCATCTTGTACAACAAACTGTCTAGCTCCTTTAGCTAAGGTTGTTGATGACAATTTTGGTATCGAAGAAGCTTTAATGACAACGGTTCATGCTACAACTGCTACGCAATTAACGGTAGATGGACCCTCAAGAAAAGATTTTAGAGGAGGAAGAAGTGCGTTGTTAAATATTATACCTGCTTCTACTGGCGCTGCAAAAGCTGTAGGTAAAGTGATTCCTAAGCTAGACGGAAAACTTACAGGAATGGCATTTAGAGTGCCAACAGCTGATGTTTCTGTAGTTGATTTAACAGTAAAAACCAAAAAAGAAACTTCGCTTGAAGAAATAAAAGCTGCGTTTAAAAAGGCTTCAGAAGGTGCTATGAAAGGTGTTTTAGGGTACACCGATGAATTAGTAGTTTCACAAGATTTTGTTAGTGATGAGCGTACAAGTATATTTGATGCAGATGCCTGTATAGAGTTAAACTCAACTTTTTTTAAATTAGTGTCTTGGTACGATAATGAGTTTGGTTATTCAAATAAACTGGTTGACTTGGCTCAAAAGGTAAATAGCCTTTAATTTTATAACATAAATTCTAAATTCCGTAGGATTATGTTTTAACATAGGCTACGGAATTTTTAGTATATAATCATTATGATTTTAATAACAGATGGAGGTTCTACAAAATGCGACTGGATTGCAATAGATGAAAAAGGTAATCAAGTTAACCAAAGAATTAGGACCAAAGGCTTAAATCCAGCCATTTTAAGTGAAAAAAAGCTCAATAAAATCATCCGAAAAAGTGATGAGCTAATGGCTATTAACACAGAAGTGAAATATATATTCTTCTACGGTGCAGGCTGTGGTACAGAGAATCCCAGAGCAATGCTAAAGGAAATTTTAGAACAGATTTTTCCTAATGCAAAAGTAGATGTTCAAGAAGACACCATGGCTGCCGTGAGATCTACTATAAACAGTAATGATGAAGCTGCCGTGGTTTGCATCTTAGGTACAGGTTCTAATTGTAGCTATTTTGACGGAGAGACATTGCACCAACGTGTTAAAAGTTTAGGTTATACTTTAATGGATGAAGCCAGTGGTAATTATTACGGAAAAGAATTGATAAGAGATTACTATTTTAACATTATGCCACATACTTTAAAATTAGCTTTTAGTCATAAATACAATGTAGATGCTGATTACATAAAGTATAATTTATATAAACAACCTAATCCTAATGCATATCTAGCAAGTTTTGCAGAGTTTATGTTTTTAAATAAAGACTCAGACTATATTAAGGAATTAATCAAATCAGGTCTTCGTAAGTTTACAGAACATATGATTCTTCAGTTTAAAGAAGAATTAAACAAAGGTATCTCTGTTCACTTTGCGGGTTCTATAGCTTATTTTTCTCAAGAGGAGATTAGAGAAGTTGCTCAAGAATATGGTTTTAAAGTCGGTAATTTTGTCAGAAGACCAATTGAAGGTTTGGTGCATTACCACGTTAACAATTTATAAATGGAAATAGCTTTAATTGCGCACGATGGAAAAAAAGCGGAAATGGTACAGTTCTTAAATGAACATTCAGAAATCTTGCATCAAAAGAAAATCACTTTAATATCTACTGGTACAACAGGAGAGAAGGTTAAAAAAGCTGGTTTTGAAGTCCATGCGCTTTTATCTGGCCCTCAAGGAGGTGATGCCCAAATTGCTGCAAGAGTAGCAGAACGAAAATGCCAAATGGTCATATTTTTTAGAGATCCTTTAGACAAACACCCTCACGAACCAGACATTTTAATGTTGATGCGGTTATGCGATGTTCATAATGTGCCTCTGGCTACAAATCCAGCCACGGCAGAATTATTAATTAAAGCGGTGTAAAGTGTTGTTCATTTTGTGTTAATAAATCTGAAAACACCTATTGTAAAACTTATATTTTGGTTATATCTTTGTAACATCTTTAAAAATGAAACGAAATTATGTTTGAATTTGATCAATATTTAGGATTTTTAGCATTTTTAACCATTTTAACTATAGGGTTCTGGTTAATGATTTTCCTTTTAACCTTTGTAATACCTTACTGGGTGTTTGGTTCTGCAATTGAGCGTTTTAAAGAAATTAGAGAAGAAAAGAAAGCTGAGCGTGAAGCGAGTTTATAACCGCTAATGAGATATAAAATATAAGAGCACCAATTGTGGTGCTCTTTTTTTATCACTATTTTTAGATAAATTTCGATTATAAAATGAAATATATTTTTACCATACTTTTTATTTCACTCTCTTATTTAAATGCCCAACAAATCCTTCCTCAACGGAAAAGAGCTGAGGTTATAGACAAAATTTTAAAAGACAGATTTGAAAATCTATTGCCAAAATTAATGGATGACTCGGGCTTTGATATGTGGATATTAATATCAAGGGAATACAATGAAGATCCAGTACTTAAAACCATGTTACCTGCAACCTGGTTGAACGCCAGAAGACGCACTATCCTCGTTTTTTATAGAAATAAAGACAACAACACCCTTGAAAAGCTGGCTGTTGCCCGCTATAATTTTGGGGAAAATATCATATCGGCATGGGACAAGGAAAAACAGCCAGACCAATGGAAGCGATTGATGGAAATCATTGAAGAAAGACAGCCAAAATCCATAGGACTTAATTATTCCGAACATTTTAATATCTGCGATGGCATTTTAAAAACAGATTATGAAACCTTTATGGAGAATCTACCGAGTGATTATAAACCAAGGGTGAAATCAGCTGAAAAGTTAGCTATATCATGGATCGAAACACGTACCGAAAAGGAGATGATTATTTATAGCCAGTTGGTTGATATAACCCATGATATTATTGCAGAGGCATTTTCGAAAAAAGTGATAACTCCAGGCGTAACCACAACCACAGACGTAGAGTGGTGGATGCGTGATAAAATAACAGCTTTAGGATTAAAAACTTGGTTTCATCCTACGGTTGATGTTCAGCGTACTGCAGAAGAATTAGGCAACCATTTGTATGCGTTTTCCAACAGACCAGAAAATATGGTTATTCTTCCTGGAGATTTATTGCACTGCGATATGGGAATAACCTACCTGCGTTTAAATACAGACTGTCAGGAATTAGCTTATGTCTTAAGGCCAACGGAAACTGAAGCTCCAGATTTCTTGGTGGAAGCTCTTAAAAAAGGGAATAGGGTACAAGACATTTTTACATTCAATTTTAAAACAGGAAAAACCGGAAATACTATTCTACTTGAATCCTTAGAACAGGCTAAAAACGAAGGGTTACGACCAGCTATTTATACACATCCATTGGGCTCTTATGGTCACTCTTCAGGAACCACATTGGGCATGTGGGACGCTCAAGATGGTGTTCCTGTTAATGGAGACTATCCGTTGCACGAGAATACGGTGTATGCCATTGAACTAAATACCACGGTTAATATTCCAGAATGGCAACGAGATATACGTATTATGCTTGAAGAAGCTGGGTTTTGGGGACCAAATGGCTTCAGATATGTTAATGGTAGACAGACAAAGCTGTTAACTATTCCAAGAATAAATGTGCAAACACGCAATTAAACCTGCAGCACTCCCAAATTAAAAGGTTTTTCAATAGGAGCATGGTTGGCGGCCTCAATACCCATACTAATCCAGGTTCTGGTGTCTAAAGGATCTATGATGGCATCAGTCCATAATCTTGCAGCAGCATAATATGGAGACACTTGGTTATCGTATCTCGATTTTATTTTATTAAAAAGTTCCTCTTCTTTTTCTTTTGTGATGGTTTCGCCTTTCTTTTTTAGCGAAGCAGTTTCAATTTGTAAGAGTACTTTAGCAGCAGATTTACCACTCATTACGGCAAGTTCAGCACTAGGCCATGCTACGATCAATCTTGGATCATAGGCTTTGCCACACATGGCATAATTACCAGCACCATAACTGTTGCCTATGACAATGGTGAATTTCGGTACAACAGAATTACTAACGGCGTTTACCATTTTGGCGCCATCTTTTATAATACCGCCATGTTCAGACTTACTACCAACCATGAAACCGGTGACGTCTTGTAAAAAGACAAGTGGAATTTTTTTCTGATTGCAATTGGCTATGAATCGTGTTGCCTTGTCGGCTGAGTCATTGTAAATAACACCGCCAAACTGCATTTCGCTAGGTTTGGTTTTAGCACCTTTAGTTTTTACAATTTGTCTCTGATTGGCAACGATTCCTACAGCCCAACCATCAATACGTGCATAACCTGTAATAATAGTTTGACCATAACCCTTTTTGTATTCATCAAATTCAGAATCGTCTACCAAACGCTTTATGATTTTATTCATATCGTATTGGTCCGCTCTGCTTTTCGGTAAGATCCCATAGATGTCCTCAGAACTTTCTTTTGGCTTAGCGGGTTTTATTCTGTTGAAACCAGCTTTATCAAAGTCACCAATTTTATCCATAATGTTTTTTATAGTGTCAAGGGCGTCTTTATCATCTTTAGCTTTATAATCGGTAACACCAGAAATTTCACAATGTGTGGTTGCACCACCCAAGGTTTCGTTATCGATGGTCTCTCCGATAGCCGCTTTTACTAAATAACTTCCAGCAAGGAAAATGCTTCCTGTTTTATCTACAATAAGCGCTTCATCACTCATTATAGGCAAATAGGCTCCACCAGCAACACAACTGCCCATGACTGCAGAAATTTGAGTAATACCCATACTGCTCATCACGGCATTGTTTCTAAAGATTCGCCCAAAGTGTTCTTTATCAGGGAAAATCTCATCTTGCATGGGTAAAAATACACCTGCACTATCTACAAGATAAATAATAGGTAATTTGTTTTCAATTGCAATTTCCTGTGCTCTTAGGTTCTTTTTTCCGGTAATAGGAAACCAAGCGCCAGCCTTAACCGTTGCATCATTAGCAACAACAATACATTGTTTGCCTCTTACATAGCCGATTTTTACAACAACACCACCAGACGGACATCCACCATATTCTGGATACATATCTTCACCAGCAAAAGCACCAATCTCTATAGATTTAGATTTAGGATCCAATAAATAATTTATACGTTCCCTAGCAGTCATTTTTCCTTTGCTGTGGTGCTTGGCTATACTTTTTTCACCACCACCAAGTTTTATTTTAACCAGTCGTTTTTTTAATTCAGAGACTAATAGCTTATTGTGGTCTTCGTTTTTGTTGAATTGAATGTCCATAAATTTTATTTCTGTGGCTACGAATTTACGAAACATTAGTTTTAGTTGCTAGAGGTGAAATCTAAATGAAAAGTTAAATATATATAACACGGAAATATATTCCTTGGAAAATAAATTATTTTATTCTAAATTTGTACCATAAAGATTTATAAAATGAAAAAAATATTAGCATTTGCAGGGAGTAATAGTAAAACGTCAATTAATAAGCAGTTGGCTAAATATGCATCTTCCTTATTAAAGGATGTTGAAGTGAACTTAATCGATCTTAATGATTTTGATGCTCCGTTATATAGTATAGACCTAGAGGGCGAATTAGAAGAAATGCCAGAAAGCGCAAATAGATTACTTAATCTAATTAAAGAATCGGATGGTCTCGTACTCTCATTGGCAGAACATAACGGTGTTTATGCTACGGTGTTTAAGAATCTTTTTGATTGGATGACAAGAATTGAAAGTAATTTCCTTTTTAAAAAGCCAATGTTGTTAATGGCTACATCACCTGGTGCTAGGGGAGGGCAAACCGTTTTAACTATTGCAAAGGCAAGATTTCCATGGCACGATGGTAACATTGTAGCTACGTTTTCGCTTCCATCTTTTAATGAAAATTTTGAGAATGGTAAAATAACAAATGAAGATTTAAATAATGAGCTTTTAGCACAAGTAGAAGAATTACAAAAATCGCTATGAAATGGGAGATATAGCAAACGATGTTAATTCAAAATTTAAGGACAATAAAACCAAAGCCTTAATAAACATTTTGTACACTGCAAATTGGATTACGGCAAAACAAAATACATTTTTTGCAGCATTTGGAATTTCACCGCAGCAATATAATATTCTTAGAATCTTAAGGGGAGCAAATCAACCATTGTCTATGCAAGTAGTAAAAGACAGAATGATAGAGCGTGCTCCTAATGCTACAAGGTTGACGGATAAATTATGTGCTAAGGAATTAATAGAGCGTATACCATGTAAAGATGATAGACGTGTGGTTCATGTTCAAATCACTAAAAAAGGATTAGAATTGTTAGATGAAATTTCTGATGATTTTAATGACGATTGGCTAGGAGAAATTACTGAAAATGAAGCGGCACAATTAAGCGATTTATTAGATAAAATACGATAACTAAATAAGAAAGGAAAATAGAAATGAAAACAATACTTCACAGAGCAGAAGACAGAGGATTTGCAAATCATGGATGGTTGCAAGCAAACCATTCCTTTAGTTTTGCCGGTTGGTATAACCCAGAAAAAGTACATTTTGGTGCATTAAGAGTGTTAAATGATGATATTATTGCACCAAAAATGGGATTTGGGACACATCCACATGACAATATGGAAATCATAACAATCCCACTAAAAGGAGTATTAAAGCATAGAGATAATATGGGAGATAATTGGATACCTGTTGTTCCAGGTGAAGTACAGGTGATGTCTGCAGGAACTGGTATACAACATTCTGAGATTAATGGCTCTGTAGATGAATACCTAAGTTTATTCCAAATTTGGATCATCCCAGAAGAACGCAGCGTGAAACCAAGGTATGATCAAAAAACTTTTCATGAAGAAGACAGAAAGGGGAAATTACAAACCATAGTAACCTCTTTTAAAGATGAAGACGAGAATAGTTTAAAAATACATCAAGATGCAAAATTATCGCGTTTAGATTTAAAAGGAAGTGAGTCGTTTACCTACGATTTAAAAAGTAAAAACCACGGTGTCTATGTAATGAATATCAGTGGAGGAGTTTCGATTTCAGATGTTCAATTAAACTCAAGGGATGCTTTGGGAATTACTGAAACACCTGACTTTAATATAAATGCAACTGAAGACTCTGAACTGCTGTTCATAGAAGTCCCTATGATTACATTGTAATAGTATTTAAGTTGTTGAAGTGGCACCACAAATTGTGGTGCTTTTTTATTTTAAAATAACGATATTTGTTCCTAACTAACTATCTAAAATTAAGAATACGATTATGGCGATGAATAAAAACACGGTTTTAGCTTGGGCTACAACCATAATGATTATTGTTGGACTTGGATTAATTGCTCTTGGTGCATTCCGTTACGATGAGGTTGCGGGATGGGGCTTTGCAGCAGTTGGCATTGGCTTTTTTGCCATAGCTTGGGTGTTTAATGCATTAAAAGGAAGAGTATAATCATGAGTGACGATAAGCAAATAATCTTCTCAATGTCTGGTGTAACCAAGACATTTCAATCAGCAAACACTCCAGTACTAAAAAATATCTATTTAAGTTTTTTTTATGGAGCAAAAATTGGGATACTTGGTCTTAATGGTTCAGGTAAATCCACCTTATTAAAAATCATTGCGGGTGTAGATAAAAACTATCAAGGCGATGTCATTTTTAAACCGGGTTATACGGTTGGCTATTTAGAGCAAGAACCGCAATTAGATGACGAAAAAACAGTTATGGAAGTCGTTAAGGAAGGTGCAGCCGAGATTGTAACTATCCTAGATGAATATAACAGTATTAATGATCAATTTGGTTTAGAAGAGGTTTATAGCAATCCAGATAAGATGGAAAAGTTAATGAATCGTCAAGCTGAATTGCAAGATCAAATTGATGCAACTAATGCTTGGGAATTGGATACTAAGCTAGAAATTGCAATGGATGCCTTGCGTACACCAGAAGGTGATAAGAAAATAGGTGTATTATCTGGTGGTGAACGTCGTAGAGTAGCATTGTGCCGTTTACTTTTACAAGAGCCTGATGTATTGCTATTGGATGAGCCAACCAACCATCTAGATGCAGAATCGGTTCACTGGTTAGAGCATCATTTGGCGCAATATAAAGGAACAGTAATTGCTGTAACGCACGATAGGTACTTTTTAGATAATGTTGCTGGGTGGATCTTAGAACTCGATAGAGGAGAAGGTATTCCTTGGAAAGGAAATTATTCATCGTGGTTAGACCAAAAGTCAAAACGTTTGGCACAAGAAAGTAAATCTGCTTCTAAACGCCAAAAAACTCTAGAGCGAGAGTTAGAATGGGTACGTCAAGGTGCTAAGGGAAGACAAACTAAACAAAAAGCACGTTTAAAGAACTATGATAAACTTTTAAGTCAAGACCAAAAGCAATTGGATGAAAAACTTGAAATATACATTCCAAATGGACCTCGTTTAGGGACTAATGTCATTGAGGCCATAGGTGTGAGCAAGGCCTATGGTGATAAGTTATTATATGAAGATTTAAACTTTAATTTACCTCAAGCAGGCATTGTTGGGGTCATTGGACCAAATGGTGCTGGTAAGACCACAATATTTAAGATGATAATGGGAGAGGAAACTCCAGATAAAGGGGAGTTTATAGTTGGGGAAACAGCCAAGATTGCCTATGTAGATCAAAAGCATTCAAATATTGATCCTGAAAAAACCATATGGCAGAACTTTAGCGATGAACAAGAGCTAATTATGATGGGTAATCGCCAAGTCAACTCTAGGGCCTATTTAAGTCGATTTAACTTCTCAGGTAGTGAACAGAATAAAAAAGTGAAATTACTTTCTGGTGGTGAACGTAACCGTTTACATTTAGCAATGACCTTAAAGGAAGAAGGTAATGTTTTACTTTTAGATGAGCCAACCAATGATTTAGATGTCAATACTTTAAGAGCTCTTGAAGAAGGTTTGGAAAACTTTGCAGGTTGCGCTGTAGTTATCAGCCACGATAGGTGGTTTTTAGATAGAATATGTACACATATCTTAGCCTTTGAAGGAGATTCTCAAGTTTTTTTCTTTGAAGGGGGATTTAGTGATTACGAAGAAAATAAGAAGAAGCGACTTGGTGGTGATTTGATGCCAAAACGAATTAAATATAAAAAGTTAGTGAGGTAATACTTGCGTACTTACAGCAACAAAAAAGCCAGCATTTGCTGGCTTTTCTGTTATATCCTTTTTTGTTAACTTAATTATCACCATAAAGGTGTCCGCTCGTAAAATCTTTGTAAGATTCGTCAACATCCTTAAATGCATTGGTTTCCATTAGTTTCTTATTCTCTGCTTTTAATTTGTACATCTTAATTATAGCTATAATTATGAAAACAAGGAATATAGAGGCTACTGCAATAAGAATCATTGTAAGTTGTGTCGTAGTCACTAATAAAGATTTGGAAAGCAATTTGTTATGCATGGTTTATACGATTAGATTTGGGTTCTATGGAGCTAATATAGAAAAAAATGCTTTTCCAAATACTTAATTTTAAAGAATTTACAGTTTTGTTATAAACATACTCATCGTTAAAATGGATTAAATATCCGATTAAAAGTAGTGTTTTCGGGTGAAATTCAACTTTTACGAAGTTGTTAACAATTTAAAAATTTAACACTTTTATGAAACTAATACCAGTCTAACAATTGTACTTCAACGGAATTGTTTTTTTCATTAACAATTTTCTTAAACAAATTGACATCACTTAAACCATCAGTACCTCTATAATGATAAGGATAGACCTTTTTTGGTTTAAATTCTAGAACAGCACTCGCAGCACTTTCAACTGGCATGGTGTAGGGTAGGTTCATACACACAAACGCCTTGTCGATATTTTTTAAATTACGCATTTCAGGAATATCTTCCGTATCACCAGAGATATATATGCGTTCATTGTTGATGTTCAACACATAGCCATTCCCTCTTCCTTTAGTGTGGAATTTTAGCGCTTCCTCTCTTAGGTTGTACATAGGTATTGCTTCAATGTTAATACCATTGTGTTCTAAAGTTTCACCATTATTAAGTGTAATAATGTTGTTACTTACCGTGCTTGGTATTTTATCAGTAACCGCTTTTGGAGCAATGATAGTTATATTATTTAGCTTTAACGCTTCTAATGTAGAAGTGCTTAAATGATCTCCGTGTATATCCGTAATTAAAACTAAAGTTGGAGATTTTTGACCTTCAAAAGCTTCAGAACCACCAGTAGGGTCTACGTAAATAACTTCAGAGCTAGATTCTAGCACAAGTGTACCATGTGTAATGGGAATAACTTTAATGTTTTCTTCAATTTCTTTCTGTGTAGTGTTGGTAGCCAGTTCAGTTTCCTTTTTTTCGTTTTTACAGCCTAAAATCGTAAGTAACAAAGTTGCAAATAGTGTAATTTTTGTAAGTCTCATAAGTGTTGATTTTTTATAAAGATATTCAACAAATAACGGTAACTGAAATTATGTAACATTTTTATAACATATGCTACCTATTATTTGAGGTTAAAGTTTTTGTAGTCTTAAAAAATTACCGAAATTGCTTATCCTAAAATTTGTTCAACTAAATAATACGATACCACATGTCTGATGATTTTGATTTATTAGAAACCAACTCACAGGAGAAACCTGAGAAAGTAGATGTAAACTGGGGCAAGGCCATAGACCAAATGAAGTCTAAATTGGCACAGGAAGATGATCCGGAAAGTCGTCAGAAAATATTAAATGCAACTCTTGATAATGTTGTGGATATGGCTGAGAAAGACCGAACAACGCTTCTTGATGCCATAAAGGATTTAACGGATTATCAAGATGAAGTTGGTATCATGTTTGAAGGCTTTTCGGCTTTAAATGACGCTGAGCAAAAAATCATTGACGATGCGGTTAAACGATTAGAGCGCGCTAAGGTTGAGCTAGAAGATGCTAAAGCAAAACCAGATACTTGGTGGAATAACCTTTGGGGAAGAAAATCTAAAATCAAAAAAGCTGAGGACGAATTAGCTTCAGCACAAAAGCAACGTGATGGTGCGGATAACAAGGCCAAAGCTATGTTTCAGCAGCGTATAGAAACGGCTGATGTACAGACCTTATTAAATGAATTGTCATTTAAAAGTCAGGCAGCAATCAAACGACTTAAGGACAGAGAGCTCGAAATCAAAGAGGTAGAAGAGAGCTTAAAATCTGCCATCGTAGAGGCAAGCAACAACCACACCAAAGCACTTCAAAAGAAGGAGGAAGTTGAAGCTAAACTTGAAGAGCAGTATGCTTTGTTAAAGCAAGCCAGACAAGCCTTAGAAGAAGTGGCCGACAAGCAATCTCCTGAATACTCAGAAGCTCTAGAAAAAGTAACTCAATTAGAGCAAAAGGTGGAAGAATTGGAAGGTCTTAAAAATGCATATACCACTTTAGCGGCTTCCAAGGATAGTTTTGTACACAAGCACAACTTAACCATTAAGGTTCTAACCTCTTTACGTAGTAACTTACAAACCCATCGTGCTAAATTAAAATCGGATACTGATGAACGTTTAAAATATTACGATGGATACGTGGTGGCTTTAAAGGCGCGTACAGATCAGGAGTTTGCTGCGATATTAGAGCATTTAGGGGTTAAGACCGATGAGCATATTGGTGAAACTCTAGCAGCTATGCATACCGCAAGTGCCAAAGCACGTCAGGAAATGATGGATAACATTCCTGTACACGAAAAAGTAATGCAAGGTATTTATGGTAGCTATGCAGAGGCACTAAAGGATATTAGATCTAAAGATGCCGAAATTCAGAAAAACTTTGCTGACCGTTATGGTATTGATATGAAGGAAATCTTTGATGAATACTATAGCGCAGATCCTAATGCACCTTCAGGTGATGGTGAACCAGCAGGTGAACCAAAACCAGAAGCTAATGAAGATGATTTACTTGGGTAAATCATGTCTTCAGTTACTAGTATTCAGTGAAAGTTAAAAACTAACTGAATACTGGTTACTGTAAACTGAAAACTCAAAGATGATTGTAACCCCCTTAGATTCAGCTGTATTAGATTCTAAAGAACAGTATGTGTTCTATCATAAATTGATAGATTTCACACTGAAAGAGCTTATTACGGCAGTTCAGGCTAAACAAATATTAAATCAACAAGAAATATTGCTTTTTAAGCAGTATACAGATTTGCTATTGTATTCTATCGAAGCCATGCGTGTAAAATACATGTATGACGAGGAGGAAAACATGAAAGTAGATCTCACGGATTCTAGTTTTCCAAATTATTTAGAATTCAGGTATCTATTTAATGATCTCGAATTGCGGGAGGAATTTTTAACAAAGCTTACGGATATTGAAGTGTTAAAAGACGAGTTTCTAGATACACTACTTAGAAAGAAAAAACCAATATCCAAACGTAAATTGTTCCAGGCAGCATCCATTGTTTATTATACATCGGCGAGAAAGGAATACATATTTAACCGATTTGTACAAGGTAAGATAATCATTGCACCAGAGGCTTCACCTGCAGAGCATTTGGTAAGTTGGAGTTTTTATGATGTTACCCATAATAGACCCTTTATCTGTTATATGTATTTTAACTATGACGGAAGAGATGTGCAAGCCTATAAAGATGAAATCTATTTGGTATTAAAAAATACGTCTGATCGCGAAATGAATCTAGACACCATGGCCTACGCTATAGACAAGCGTTTGCCAAAAGTGTTGCCCAAGCTCATTAAGCGAATAGATTTAGGACCAATCCATAACGTATTTGCAAAAGACGAAAACGAAATAACGCACGCCATCTTAGATGGTATTGCCAAAAAAACAATACCACTAGAGTCTTATGTTATTTCATTTAAAGTGGATGAATTGAAGTCACAGAGCGAATTTAAAGAAGGAAATTTTTTTAGTAAGCAGATTTTTCAAAGGTGGGCAAGTCCATTTAGGCAAAGATATGTTTTTGCACCACATAGAATCATACAGTTATTATATAACAAAACACCAGAAATCATGAACGATTTAGCAATTCCACCAGTGCAGGTTTCTGACTTAAAAATTGATAAAAAGTAACGTCATAACGAGGAACAGGGTGACGTGGTTATCTTTTCAATTAAAAAGATTGCTTCACTTTGTTCGCAATGACGAAAAATTATAAGAATGCAACACAACTCAACATTCCCTATAAAGCAAAATGAACTCGATATGCTTCGTGATGAAGCAACGTCTTACTTAAAATCTATTCAATGGGAGCAAAGTCAGCGTGCAAAAAATAGAGACAACAATGGTAAGGACGAATCCATTTTGTTGTATCTATCGCGTGCTAACAATGGCAGTAATGTTTCTGTAACCTCAGTTTCAAAAACCATTTTAAGTTTAAAAAAGCGTTTATTACCCGAGTCAGTCGCCATACCTATTTATCTTAACCAGTCGTTATATGCCGTTCAAGAAGGCATCACGCTCGGGATCTGGATTAAGGATAGTTACTATGACGCTTCAGGTTTGTCATCGTTAATCGAAAATAGGTCGGCCTTAGATGGTTCAGGAAAACGTGAGTACGAAAGTAAAATGCTAACAGCAACAGCTTTTATGCTATTTGCCACAGCGTATAAAATTTTACACGATTTAAAACCATATGCTTCAGATGATTTGTCAGTAATGAAACAGAAGTTTGCAGGTATTCCTGAAGTATCGTTTTTATCGCCTTTAAAAGGGATATCGTGTCAGTTGTTTTATTATGATAAGTATTTAGGACATCCGGATATCATCAAATCAGATAAAGATGTTATCGATTTTACAGTGGTTTATTTTGAAGCCCTTATTGACGAAATCCAACTTAGAAAAAGTAATTTAGAATATACAGATACGATTGAAGACCGCTCGTTTAAGTTAGAAAATTCAGACTTTACTATTGATGGCTGGAATAATGTATTTGCTGGTACAGCGGTTAGTGTAGAATTTAATAAAGTACAGTTTGAACAAATCGTTGGAAATAAGGATGCTAAACACTTTGCCAGACGTTTAACTGAACGTCTATTGAGCTACGATTTTGAAGCAAAAAAGAATCCATTTCAAGAATTGGGTGGTTTTATGCCAGTATTTATGGGTTACGGAATTCCAGGTACAGGAAAAAGTATGCTTATCGCAGCTATTGCAACACGATTAAAAGAACATAGCGAAAACTTAAATATTCCATTCTTATTTCATCCAATGCCAGACACTTTGATTTCGACCTTTCAGGGTGGTTCTGCTGAAAAAATGGTAGAATGGATGAAACCGTTGCAAGATCCAACCCGACTCATTTTTGCACCAATTGACGATGCCGAGAATAATCTACAAGAGCGTACCACACAAGGGGTTTCGGCTGGTGTTAAGGAAGTGATAGGTGTATTTCTTAGATATACCGAAGGTGCTTATGCTGTTAATTATGGTAACAGTTCTATTGGCTTGTTTACCAACTTGCCAGAAATGTTGGATAAGGCCGTGATTTCACGTGTGCAAGGACGATTTAAAATTGATGGTGCGCGTAATGAAAAGGACTTTGTGGATCAGGATTATCTATGGTGGAAAAAGTTAGAAGACACCATGCCAGACTTCATCAATATGAGCAACCCTAGTGATTATAATTATCTTGATGCACAGAAAGTAGCGAAGAATTTAGGCGAAATCTTGGAGAAGATAGATAAGCCAACTGAAGAACGTGTTTTAGACGCCTTCGATAAGGTGTCAAGAAAATATAAGGACAATGAGCATATGTTCTATGCACATTTATACACAGAAATTCAGAAAATTTTTCCATTCTTTTCATCTCGTGATGTGCGAAACATTCAAAAAGCAGTGTCTTTACGCCTAACCGATTTCGATTTAGAAGACGATTGGTTTAATAATCCAGAAGTCTATTTCAAAAAAGATTATGAAACCAAATTCGGAATGCTTCAAGAGTTGATGCGTGCCAACATGAAAGGTCTCGATTTTAGTGACATTAGACGACAAGAGGTGGTACGTTACTTGGATAATGTGGCGACTATTGCAGATACCGATTTTAAACGTAAGGTAGATGCTAGAATCGATCAATTAAATATAGAAACGGAAGCTAGGGGAAGGTTTGAAAAGAGAGAATAATGTCTAAATTTAAATATACTTTAACTGTTTTAAACGCTTCTGTGATTACAGGCTATTTATTTTTAATAGTTTATGCATTAATGAAATGGGAGGTTTTATCAAAAGGGGATGGATATGGAGTTGTTGCTTTGGTATTAGTTGGTGCATTAATTACATCAGCTTTAGTTATTGATGTTTTAATTCAACTCCTTATCAAAAATAGAAAGACACAAAATATAATAGGTACTTTATTTATCCCAATCTATCTGTATATAATTATTTTAAATTCTTAAAGATCAAAAACATTTTCTATTGCAATACGCACAAATCATAGTTTTGTAAAGTTTTTACTGTAATGTTTTATGACTAAGCGCATCAAAAATATTGACCGTACCATTCTATCAGATAAATACTTTACTTTATCCCAGATAAAATTTAATTATCAATTAAAAAATGGAAATTGGGTTGAAAATACTTGGGAAGTTTTAGAGCGAGGTAATGCAGCAGCAGCGTTGTTATATAGTGTTGAAAAGCAAACGGTCATTTTAGTAAAGCAATTTCGTTTACCTGCTTACATGAATGGAGTAGAACATGGGTTTCTATTAGAAGTGCCAGCAGGAATGTTAGACAATGATGATACTTCAGCAGAAGAAGCCATGAAAAGAGAACTGATAGAAGAAACAGGATATAAGATTCCTGAACTTAAAATGGTTTATAGTGCTTTTGCAACACCTGGTGGTAGTACAGAACGCTTTTCGTGTTTTGTTGGAGAATATACTGATAAGATGAAAATCAATGCAGGAGGTGGTTTAGATACCGAAAATGAAGACATAGAGATTTTAGAAATACCATTTACAAAAGCCATTGAGATGATGGAAAATGGAAATATAATCGATGCAAAAACTATTATGTTGTTGCAGCATGCACAGATAAATAAACTAATTCCTGCGTAGGCAGGAATCTCAAAAAACAAAGATTAGCGCTTAAGTTCATCTTGAGCGTAGTTGAAAGGCGGCAATAAAATGAACAAACTTAAACAAGCAAATCTATACAGAAGCGAACTTATACCAGTAAGTGGTAAGCTGGTAGAGCGCTACAATAAATGTTTAAAAACACTTGGTTTTAAAGAAACCAAGCTCAAATCTTTTTCTATAGATGGTATCGGCTGGAGTCCTGAAGTGGCAGAGGAAAAGAACGATGTACATTATCTCAATCATGGAGGTGCAAATCCTCATGGTATTATCATTTCACCTTTACAAAAAGGAAAGCCTGTATATTTGCCCTTTCACTCTTTTGACAGAGAGATGATGCAACGCATTTTTAGGACTCATGGTAGTAAGATTAATGATATTACTAGAGACTCAGCCATATGTATAGATTTTGATCAGGATATCGATGTCTTTTATGAGCCTTTGGATGTTTTAAAATACGATGATGTAAGCATTAGTTTTAGGCTTATAGATAATCTTGAGCATAAGCAAAAAGAGCAACTTCGACTTGTAGATAAATTTAGAACAGGTAATAATTTTATAGACGAAAACATCCATAAAGAACTGCTAGATTCCGCTAAGACTTATGGAGATTTGCGTGAAAGAGATTTAAATCTTCATGCGTTGCATTATACCACAGGTTCGTTTTATACGCGTGCCTTTGGTGGTGTGTATTTGTTACGAGATTTTATCCAGACCATTGTGGTTTTCGAAGATAAGGACTCTTACAAAGAAGCTATAAAAGATACCGTTCTTGATGTATTGATTTATCACATAGAACAACCAGAACTGATTGAAAAGCTAAAAAGCCATATCATCATTGAGTGCGATTTAGAGTACATGGTAACAACTCCAAATTACGATCGTATTAAAAAGTTTGAATTATTCAGCAAGCTAAAGGAAGCAGAGCATCCTATAAAAGAGATACTTAATAGTAAAGCACTTTTTAAAAGCTACCTAAATAAGATAGATATATCAGCTCGAAAACAAGTAATGGGAGTTGAGTTGTATTTAGAAAAATTAGAACGTAGTAACGCTTACAAAATTGAAGATATGGTAGATCAGTCAATGTATTTTGCGTTACATCAACCACATTCATCTTTGTCGGCTGAGCATCGCGATTTAATTCATAAGTTGTTAATCAACATTGCTCCAAAAGATGTGTTATTCTTGTATTGGTACGATAAAGAACTGTTTTATAAGAATTATGAGACTTGGGATGCTTCCTTTCAGGATTGGGTGATTGAGACGATAAGTAACAATATTTAAGTTTTTTAGACTAATTTTATAGGAACCTTAAAAAGAATATTATGGGATTAGGAATGGACATTATCATTTTCGTTTCAGCAATACTATTTGGTATCTTTCTGTATTGGAGAGAGTCTAACGGAAATGGTGCATATCGTTTCATTAATAAAATAATGAATAGCAAAGAATTACAAATGGAAGCTAATAATCCAAAAGGTTTTATATACAAGCAACCATTTATACCAAGATTACTTTTTGTAGTCATTACATTATTAATAATAGGGTTGGTTTTACAGTTTTTAACACCAATAGAAATCTTTTCAAATTACTTTGCATTATCTGGCTTTGCAACATTTGCAACAGGAACTTTGATTGGTACATATCTTGCCAATTTTGTAATTAAAACTACAGAAGTCGTAGAGAAAAAAAGTGATTCAATTGGAGATTTAGTAGGTGATGCAGTAGAAAAAGGAAAAGACTTTATTGAAGATATAAAGAACAGGGACAATAAAGCTATAGAAGAAGCAAAAAAAGAAATTACAAAAGAGCCAGAATCTAAAGTAGAACAGAAATCAGCCCGTGACCGCTTGAAAGACAAGGGTCTCATGTAGCACAGGATGTCATCCTGAACTTGTTTCAGGATCTCATTATTAAGATTAAGTAAGAAACAAATAGAATCTGAAACAAGTTGAGAATCACAAAAACATATCATGATAAAAAACTATTGGAATAAAGGCGCAAAGCAAAAACGAATAACCATATTTCTTGGTTTGTTACTGCTTATTTTATTGTTCTTCTTTAGGGACGATTACCAGCCATTTTTATTATTCATAAGAAAGTATATTTTTATAATCCTTGTAAGCACGCTAGTCTTGGTGCTTGGTTTAAGAAAATTTAGAAAAACAGCCAGTACAGGTAGTCGCTTAGGAATTTTAGGTTTGTTAATCGTGTTTTTTGGGTTGCTTTATTTTTTAGGTTGGAATCAAGGTTTGTACGATTACATGAAAACCTACAATGTCTTCAACAATCTCAATAAAGTAGAAATAGATGAATTGCCACTAACGCAGAATGAGCGTATTCAACCTTTGCGAAACATATTTTCAATGGCAAACGAAAGTGTAGGTGAAACTAAAGATGTATCGCTTCCACATTTGGTAAGAATTGGTACAGAGAATAAATGGACAATGGCTATTCAACCAAGTGAAAAATATATAATGCAGCGCATAAGCGATAATACAGAAGAAGTTTTTGCGGTGAGTAGTACAACACCTTTTCCTCGATTTTCTAATGAGAATAGAATACCTGTTACTTTTTCAATAGGTGAATCCTTAAAGTTTAGTAGAAATACCTATAACGCAGTTGTGCAACGTTTTAATCCTTGGATGTTATTCAATTATGAGCCAAGTGATACCTTTTATATGAAAAATGATGAAGGTAATTGGGTACAAGTAGTCAGCTTAATAAAATGGAAAGGCTTCTTTTTTTCATATCCAACGTTTGGCGGTGTAATGATTATTGAAAGTGGTGAGCACGATTTTAATGACTATATAGAGCGTGTTGCCATTGGTAAAGGCACATTTGTGAGTCCGGACGAAATAAAGAATTATAAGTTTTTACAAAAACAGAACACTTTAGCCGAAAGTGTGTCGCAGTTACAAGCAGAATCTTTAAAGTTTTTAGGAGGTTTTAGTGACCCGTTACCATGGAATATGGAAACTGCAGTGAAGATTCCACTGATGCCAAAAGATCAGAACCAACAACCTTATGTAACAGATTTTGACTTTGCAGGAAGTAATTCTGATGCGTATAGCGGCTTATATCATTGGTTTGGTTTGGAACCAGTAGGCGAAGAGCGTACCAGTTTAAGCTATAGTGTGTTTGTGCCGGCAGATGGTACAGATAAGTTGTATTATTACGACCATGCAACCAAAAAGCAAGGATATGCAGGTGTATCTGCTATGCCACTAAAGGTGAAAGAATCACGTAAAGAATACGATTGGAAAGCCAGTACACCAGTAGAGTTTAGACCATACATTAAGGATATTGCAGGCAGAAAGCGTATGTTCTTTTTAGGAACAATTTCTTCAATAAGCGAGCAAAATGCACAACAGTTTGATGGCTCTGCAACACCTGATTTAGTCTTAATCGATAGTGAATATCGCGATGTGATTTGGATAGATGTGAAGCATCCAAGTACTTGGGACGAAACAGTATATAATCAATTGAATGAAGCCTGGAGATCTAGTGAAGGAATAGGATATTACTACCAAGAACAACCAAAAGATGAGGATTTAATGCAGATGCAAATAGACTCACTTAAAACTATCCCTAAGATAGAAGACAATTCAGAAAAGATAAAAGCATTGGAAAGACAGTTAGATTCTCTAAAGACATTAGGTAACTAAAAAATGAGATATATAATTTTTATTCTAACATTTTTAGTAATTACCTCTTGTTCTTCCGATAAATTTGAACTTCCTGAAAATGCTAATGAATTATTAACTAACAATTCTAATAAAACTTGGAAACTAGCCAAGCGCTACAATGATGGTTATCGCATGAATATGGGAGATTGCTTCCTGTCATATAGGGTAACTTATAACGCCAATGGTATTACCACGGATAATAATTCACAAAATAAAGACTGTGGAGAATCAATGGAAGCAAATTGGTCTTTCTATACTAATGATAACGGTTCTTACATTAAAATTAAAGGTGAAAAGGTAAAAACCTTACTCAATCAAGAAAACGATTATAAGTTTTTCAAAATTTCAACACTTTCAGATTCATTATTAATTGTAAGCTTTAAACATAAACAATTCGGGAACAAGGAACGCACAATTGAAGACCATTTAGTTCCTGAGCATGTTGAAGTTAAAGATAGAAATTATCATAATTGATCATTTTAAATCCAAACTTTTAGATTCTGAAACTGTTGTTTTATCTTTAAAAATCAAAATAAAACCCAACAAATGAGTTCAAATTTCTACGATTTTAAAAATTTAAAAGGCGATTTAACAGGTGGTTTAGTCGCTGGTGTAGTTGCATTACCTTTGGCTTTAGCCTTTGGAGTACAATCTGGTTTAGGTGCCATTGCAGGACTTTACGGAGCTATAGCTGTTGGTATTTTTGCTGCCATTTTTGGAGGTACAACAACTCAAGCAAGTGGGCCAACTGGTCCTATGACGGTTGTTTCAGCGGCATTGGTTGTAGCTGCTATTGAAATTACAGGGAGTTTAGAAGCTGCGATGCCTATAATAATTCTCACGTTTCTATTGGGAGGGATTTTTCAGATTATTTTTGGACTAATTAATATTGCAGGTTATGTGAAGTACTTTCCTTATCCTGTAGTTTCTGGTTTTATGAGCGGTGTTGGTCTTATCATTATCATTCTTCAATTGTTTCCTTTTGCTGGCCTAGGATCGGAAAAATCTACATGGTTGGTCATGCAAGATTTACCAAGACTATTTACTGATTTTAACTGGCAAGCAGTTGCTCTAGGTACATTTACAGTTGTCGTGTATTTGGTCTTTCCATATATTACAAAGGCAATTCCTAGTGCTTTAGTAGCATTAATATTAGCTTCGGTAGCCAGTTATTTTTTAAAATGGGATGTTCCAATTATTGGTGAGATTCCCTCAGGTTTACCAAGTCTACAAGTTTCAGGATTATTTAGTATAGATGCGAGTGCCTATGCATTAGTCTTAGAATATGCTCTGGTCTTAGCGGTTTTAGGCTCTATAGATTCGTTATTAACCTCTGTAATTGCTGATAATATGACCAAGACAAAGCATAATAGTAACAGAGAACTAATAGGACAAGGTATAGGAAATGCTATTGCAGCCATTTTTGGCGGTATTCCTGGTGCGGGTGCAACAAAAGGAACCGTTATTAATATTAATTCAGGTGGACGTACAAGATTATCAGGAGCTGTACATGGTCTGTTTTTATTAGCTGTATTATTGGGCTTAGGTAAATTGGCAGCTTTTATTCCGTTGTCTGTTTTAGCTGGTTTATTAATTCCTATAGCTTTTAAAATCATTGATGTAAAGGGATTAAAGCATTTATTAGGAGTGCCACGAGCAGATGCTGTTGTTTTAATTATTGTGCTGTTAATCACAACCTTTGGAAGTTTAATCCAGGCAGTAGGTATAGGTTTGTTGTTAGCGTCGTTATTATTTATGAAACGCGCCAGTGACATTGGTGAAAAAGGAATGGAAGTTGGTACTATTGCTGGTTTTGATGGTGAGAAACCATGGCAAGATGAAAAGGAATTTTACGAAGCTTATAAAGATAAAGTTTACATCAAACACTTGTATGGGCCTTTGTTTTTTGGGTTTACATCACACTTTCAAGATGAAATAAAAAATATACCAGAAAAAGTTAAGGCGTTAATAATAAGAATGGACCGTGTTCCTTATATAGACCAGTCTGGATTATATGCCTTGGAAAATGCAGTTTTAGATTTAGAACAACGCAGAGTTCAGGTATTGTTGACAGCAGTACAGGAACAACCAAAAGACAAATTGGTATCCATAGACATTGTTCCAGATTTAATCTCAGAAGCACATATTTTTGATGACATCAATGGTGCTTTTGATTATTTAAAGTCTCATTTTAAGCTTTAAAATTCTAGCAACATCTTTATATCCGAACGTTTGTAAGGGCTATTCGGTTCTAGTTTTAACTCTTCGAAACCATATTTTCTATAAAGATAAATAGCATTTTCTAATTTAGTACTAGAGTAGAGTAGAAGCGCTTTTAATTGATGTGATTTTCCAAAGTCAATGCAATACTGTAATAGTTTCTGGCCTATTTTTTGTCCACGAACTTCTGGCAAAACAGCCATTTTAGTCAATTCTAAAATACCATCTTCACCAGTTGGCATAAGCGCTACTGTTCCAACAACAATTTCGTCTTTTAGAGCAAAGAAAATATAACCACCTTTATTGATTATGTATTTTTCTGGTTGACTCAATACCTCCTCATCAAAAGGTTCTACATAGAAAAAGGTTTTTAACCACTCAATATTTAATTCGTAGAAACTTTCAGCATATTCAGACTTGTATTCTACAATTCTAATGTCCATTAGCTCTAATAAAATCAGTAATTAGATAGGTGATGAGTTTACCTACTTTTGTCTCAGTTTTTTTTGTTGGAGTAGCTTCACAGATGTGTAAATATTTTGCGTTTTCGTGCTTTGCAAAGTAATGAACAAATTCTCTTGCTTGTTTTACACTAAATCCGCTTGGTGAAGCCGCACTACTTGGTATATTTTCTATAGCATCACAGTCTATCTCTATACCAAAAGCTTTAGAAGACACATGACTAAGACCACGTTCTAATTCAGTATTGTAGTCTAATTCGTTTCTAACTTCTAATGCTTCGTAAGTGTTGTATTTTATAGCTTTTACTTTATTTAGTGTCTTGAAGAGTTTGTCTGAAGTGTAGTTTTCATGCAAACCAAAAATGAAGTAATTTTTCAAAAAACCTTCAGCATAAGTATAGCTAAAGCCATTTCCGCTATGCCTTCCTTCTTCGGCCCTAAAGTCGGTATGTGCATCAAAGTTAACGACGTTGACTCGATCATTAGTTGCTAATGCTAAGCCTTTTATGTTTCCATAAGCGTTATTGTGTCCGCCTCCAATAACAATAGGGATCTTGCCAGCTTTTACAATTGAAGAGACTAGATAGGTCACATCTTTATCTATGGCTTCAACAAGGGTTCTGGCTTTGGAAATATTTTTTTTTGATGGTTTTTGATTTACTATTTCTCTAGCCTCAGGATATTCTAAATGGCCTAAAATTAAAACACGGCTGGGTTTGGTATATGCGTTATTTTGAATGTTTAACAAAAATTTTATACTAGCCTCCCAAGCTCTGTAAGTGCCTGTTTGTCCGTAATTTGCGTATACTCCAATATCTTCTGAAATACCAAAAATAACGTAGTCGACATCTAAATTAACAATGTCATCGTATATGTTAGTGAGGTTAGGTATTAACTGAACAAGTTCTCCAAATTTTGATTCTCCTTTACGAAGCTTTAAAAGTGTATCACGATCTTTTGAAGTGAATAATACGAGATTTTGCATTTGGATGTTTAATTAAAGATTAAAATAAAAGTACAGCTTTATTTAAAAATTCTGACCTATAAACTAGATTAATAAAACAAGAATTAACAAATTACTTAAACACAAATTTTTATGGAAGGTTCACAAAAATCAAACACCGGTCTTAAAGTAGGAATAGGAATCCTTTTAGTACTATTTTTAGGTTCAGCCTTTTTTGCCTCAAAATATTATTCTGAAGGTAAACAAACTGAAAAAGAGCTTATTACTGAAAAGCAACAAGTGATGAATGATCTTAGTAATATGGCAAAGCAATATGACGAAGCTATTGCGGCTAGTGAGGTTAAAGATCAAGAATTAATTGAAGCAAGAGAGCGTATCCAAGGTTTAATGGATTCTTTAAAAGTATCTCAGAACAGTGTAAACTCTTTATGGAGATATAAAAAGAAGTTCTTAGCATTACAGGAAGAGATGGACGAGTTGTTGGCTGAAAACGATCGTTTAAAAGTGGAAAACGAATATTTAGCAACATCTTTAGACAGTACACAAGTACAATTAGCAGAGCGTACAGTATTTACAGATTCATTATTGGTTCAAAATACTGAGTTGGCGAGTGTTGTAAAAGATGCAGCTGCTTTACAAACTGTTGGTTTAAAAGGTATGGGAGTTATTGAGCGTAGAAGCGGAAGACAAATCCCAACTGAAAGAGCAGGACGAAGCGATAAAATTAAAATCTGTTTTACTGTTGCCAAAAACACTTTAACAGAAGCAGGTGATAAAGAATTATACGTTCAGGTAATAGATCCTAAGAATAATGTTTTAGGTAGCAATGCGCAAGTACAATTTGAAGATCAGGTATTGAATTACAGTTTAATTAGCCGTTTCAATTACGAAAACAGAAACTTAAATATCTGCGAATACATAGCTCAGCCTGAAGATTCAGAATTTGAGAAGGGACGTTACCAAGTAAACGTTTTTAATGATAAAGAATTGGTTTCTACTTCAGAGTTTACTCTGAAATAAGAATTCAAAGTTTGATTGATTGATAGCTAAATCCGGAAGTTTTCTTCCGGATTTTTTATATCCTTTAATTGCCCATTAATAATCACTTGCTCAACTGGATCATGAGCAAAAGCATAAGGTATTTCACTATAATCGCTAAGCGGCTTTGTAATGATTAGGTTTGCTTTTTTCCCTCTAGTAATGCTTCCATACATACTACTAATTCCCATGGCGTAGGCACCATTTATTGTAGCTGCATTTATAGCTTCTTCTGGTGTCATTTTTAATTTTACACAAGCTGCACTTACAATAAAATTCATATTACCACTAGGTGCAGAACCAGGATTGTAATCTGTGGCAATTGCCAGTGGTAAACCAGCATCAATAATTTTTCTAGCAGGAGTGTATGGAATACTCAAAAAATAAGAACAACCAGGTAAAGCAACTGGCATAGTCTCAGATTTTTTTAAAGCTTTTATATCATCGTCGTTTAATTCCTCAAGATGATCTACAGACAAAGCATTGTATTTTACACCTAGACCAACACCACCAAGAATATTGAACTGATTCACATGAATCTTTGGTCGCATATTATGTTTTTTGGCAGCTTTTAGAATGGCTTCAGTATCTTCAAGGTCAAAATAACCTTTCTCACAAAAGACATCCACATAATGATTGACATTTAATTTTGAAGCCTTAGGAATTAGTTCGTCAGTTATGAGTTTAATATAAGCTTCTTTATTGTCTTTATATTCGGCAGGAATGGCATGTGCAGCTAAAAGCGTAGGTGTTATCTTAGCTAAACTTTCTTGCTTTATGCGCTTAATAACACGAAGCATTTTTAATTCAGCTTCAACAGTAAGACCATAACCTGTTTTAATTTCAAAAGCACAAGTTCCCATTCGTATGAGGTCTTCCATGCGTTTGATTGACTGATTATATAAATCTTCTTCGGACGTATCTTGAAGCAACTTAGCTGAGTTTAAAATCCCGCCACCTTTATTGGCAATCTCTTCATAACTTAAGCCATTTATCCTATCTACAAACTCGGATATCCTGTTACCAGCATAAACAATATGTGTATGTGAATCGCACCAAGAAGGTAAAACGATTTTTCCAGTAGCGTCTATGATGGTTTCGGCTTCAATGCCCTCACAATATTCCATTTCACCGTATTCTATAATGGTATCGTGTTCTATGTAGAGGTAAGCATTCTCTAAGATAGGAAGGGTTTTCATGTCTTTACCTTTTACTATCATTACATTATAGTCGTGAACTTGTACAAGTTGTTTTATGTTTTTTATAAGAATGGACATAGGTTGGCTTTTTTGTAAAGTTGCCTATTTTTTTTGATAAAAAAAAACGCTCATAATAAGTATGAGCGTTTTTAGATTTATTTAAAATAAAAATTCTTATTTAAGACTACCTACCATATCTTCTGGTTTTACCCATTCGTCATAGTCTTCTGCAGTGACGTAGCCCAAATTAATAGCTTCTTCTTTTAGAGTAGTTCCATTTTTATGTGCTGTATTAGCAATTTCAGCGGCTTTGTAGTAGCCAATTTTAGTATTTAAAGCTGTCACTAACATTAAAGAGTTGTTTAGTAACTGTTTTATCACAGCATGGTTTGGCTCTATACCAATTGCACAGTTTTCCTCAAAGCTTACACAAGCATCACCAATGAGTTGTGCTGATTGAAGAATATTAGCTGCCATCATTGGTTTAAAAACATTAAGCTCATAATGCCCTTGAGTGCCACCAACAGTTACAGCAACATCATTGCCCATAACTTGTGCGCAAACCATAGTTAAGGCTTCGCATTGCGTTGGATTTACTTTTCCTGGCATAATAGAACTTCCTGGTTCATTCGCTGGTATGATAATCTCACCAATACCAGAACGAGGACCAGAAGCCATCATTCTAATATCGTTTGCTATTTTGTTTAGTGATACAGCCAATTGTTTTAAAGCTCCATGTGTTTCTACAATGGCATCATGTGCAGCTAAGGCTTCAAATTTGTTTGGTGCAGTAACGAAAGGTAATTCCGTAAAATCTGCAATATATTTTGCAACTAATACATCATATCCTTCAGGTGTGTTTAATCCTGTACCTACAGCAGTTCCTCCTAAAGCCAATTCACTTAAATGTGATAATGTATTTTCTAAGGCTTTTAAGCCATGATCTAATTGCGACACATAGCCAGAAAATTCCTGACCTAACGTTAAAGGTGTTGCATCCATTAAATGGGTACGACCTATTTTTACGACATCTTTAAAAACAATAGCCTTGTTATGTAACGTGTTTCTTAACTGAATAACACCAGGGATGGTCGTTTCTACAACCTTTTTGTAAGCAGCAATGTGCATACCAGTAGGAAAAGTGTCGTTTGACGATTGCGATTTGTTAACATCATCGTTTGGTTGAATGGTTTTATCTCCTTCGCCAATAACTTTACCCGCAATCTGGTGTGCTCTGTTGGCAATCACCTCATTAACATTCATGTTGCTTTGCGTACCAGAACCCGTTTGCCATATTACTAAAGGAAACTGATCATTGTGCTTGCCTTCTAAAATCTCATCACAAACCTGTGCAATAAGATCGCGCTTGTTTTTGTCTAAAACGCCTAAATCACAGTTGGCATAAGCCGCTGCTTTTTTAAGGTATGCAAAGCCATAAACCACTTCTAAAGGCATAGAGGCAGGCGCACCAATTTTAAAGTTATTACGAGAACGCTCGGTTTGTGCTCCCCAAAGTTTATCTGCAGGTACTTTAACCTCACCCATGGTATCTTTTTCTATTCTGTATGTCATGATGTCTAGTTTTTTAAAAGCTATGCAAAATTACAGTTTTTGACGGTTTAAAAACTGAAGAATGTCATAATTCTTTAATTGAATCTTGACGTCAAAAAATACGTGAAGTTACGTATTGACTTATTAATTTTAAAAAACTAACTTGCTAACTTGCTTACCTGTGCTGAACTCCTGTCTGCCGATTAGACAGGTGATTCAGTATCATCCGATAAAGTCAATTATTAAATGACCTTATATAAACCGTTGGCAATAATTTAAAACCTGAATATTATGAAAAAAACAATTTTAATTTTACTATTAACAGTAACAACAAGCGCAATATCGCAGGAGGTGAAAATTATAGAAATAAATGAAAAAAATGAATATTTCGATACTGGAAAAAGTATTAATTTAAATGAGGATAATATTGATATAAATAATGTCTATTATGTGAATGGTAAGTTAATGAATAATCTAAATGACATAAAACTAGTTAACCCAAAGGCTATCAAAATATTTGACATTAAAAAAGGTGAATTTATCGTTGATGGAATTACTTACGAAAAGAAAATATCAATAACAACTTATGAAAAATATAAAGACAACTTTTTATTAACTGAAGAGGAATATAGTGGGTTAAAAAAACCTATAAAGATTGTTGCTAAAAAATTATAAAAAAAACTATTGCCAACAAAGAACTGAGTTAAAAAACAAGTCTTTTTAGCTTAATCTTGATACATAATTTTCTCATCGGAAAATCCTCGTGATGAATTATTGCCTGTAATGTTTAATTAAATTAGTTCCTGAAACACGCAACGAAACTATAGCCAAACACGATAAGCACCATCCAAAATTTATCCTCAATCTTTCCATCTATTTTAAGTTGGCTTTTATGTCATTCAATTCCTAATTATTTAATGCTTATTTAGCACTGACTTCCAAGTTTTTACTTCAATCATAAGATCTTCTCTATCCCGAAAACGATATAGTTAATAACATTATTGAAAATACACTGGTATTCCATGCTTTTTTTACTGATATTCAAGATTATACTCTAATTTTGTCACCTAAAAATTAATTAATCAATTTTAAAAGTTTACAATTGAAAGAAGAG
This sequence comes from Winogradskyella sp. HB-48, assembly GCF_049942685.1. Classification (GTDB taxonomy): domain Bacteria; phylum Bacteroidota; class Bacteroidia; order Flavobacteriales; family Flavobacteriaceae; genus Winogradskyella. Next base: position 2,995,517 of record NZ_CP187934.1, on the reverse strand, counting down.
TATTTTAAATGGTATTCGCCAACCCTAAGCAAGGATATAGAAATGCTTGTTTTTGGTCACGCTGGTTATCCCGTTATTTTGTTTCCAACTACTGGAGGACAATATTATGAATGCAAGGATAGAGGCTTAATTGAATCTGCAAGATGGTTTTTAGAGCAAGGTCTGGTTCAGATTTATTGTCCGGACAGCATCAATGATATGAGTTGGTACAATAAACAACTTCACCCAGCAGATAAGGTGAAAAACCATATGTGGTATGATACTTTTATCTTAAACGAGCTGGTAAACAAAATCTGCCATGATAAAGGCATTCATAAAGTTGCTGTTGCCGGACCAAGTTTTGGTGGTTATCAAGCCGCTAATTTTGCTTTTCGACATCCAGATCGCGTAAGCCATATGTTTAGTATGAGTGGTGCTTTTGATATTAAGTCTTTTTTAGATGGTTATTACGATGATAATGTGTATTTTAATAATCCTGTAGACTATATGCCAAATGCCAATCATCCTGAGTTATGGAATATGAAAATTGTTCTTGGAGTAGGAGAATGGGACATTTGTTTAGATGCTAATAAGCATATGGCTAAGATACTCTCAGATAAAAACATACCGTTTTGGTACGATGAGCGCAAATGGGCAGAGCACGATTGGCCTATTTGGTGCCAAATGTTTCCACATTATTTATCTAAATTGTAATAACCAACTTTAAACTAATTCTAGAAAGATGAAAAAAATAGGAATTTTATTCGGTCAGGAAAATACATTTCCATGGGCATTTATAGACAGAGTAAACGAAAAAATAAAAGTACAAGGCATTAAAGATATGGTAGCTGAAGCTGTGTCTATTGATACTGTTGAGCAGGCAAAATCAGATGAGTATGCAGTAATTATAGATAGAATATCTCAAGATGTGCCTTTCTACAGAGCTTATTTAAAAAATGCAGCTATAACAGGTACTGCGGTGATCAATAATCCATTTTGGTGGAGTGCAGACGAAAAGTTTTTTAATAATGCACTTGCTGAAAAGATAGGTGTGCCAGTACCAAAGACTTTCATTTTACCAACATCTCACAGACCTCCAAACACGGACGAGAACTCATTTAGAAACATGAAATTTCCATTTGATTGGGAAAAAATGTTCAATACTGTTGGATTCCCAGCATATATGAAGCCTCACGATGGTGGTGGATGGAAAAGTGTGTATAAAGTTGAAAATCCTGATGATTTATGGGCTAAGCATGGTGAAACAGAGCACTTAGTTATGATGCTTCAGGAAGAAATACAGTTTCAAGAATATTTTAGATGCTACGTTTTGGGTACAGATAAAGTTCATATTATGCAATATGAACCAAGAAATCCACATCATTTAAGATACGTTATTGATGGACCTCCTGTGGATAAGAAACTATTAAACTTGGTTGAGAAATACTGTATCAAACTAAACAAAGCTTTAGGCTATGATTTCAATACTGTTGAATTTGCGGTAAGAGATGGTATACCTTATGCTATAGATTTTTGTAATCCAGCACCAGACGCAGATATTCATTCCGTGGGTCAAGAGAACTTTGATTGGATTGTTGAGAATGCGGCTAATTTGGCAATTGAAAAGGCAAAGCAGTACAAAAAAGGAAAAATGAACCTTACTTGGGGAACTTTTGTAAAAGATCAGATGGCAACTGCAAAAGCACCGGCTAAAAAAGCACCTGCTAAAAAGGCACCTGTAAAGAAATCTGCTCCAAAAAAGCCAACAGTTAAAGCAGCAGCCTCAAAGGCTACGGCTAACAAAGCGGTTGTTAAAACTTCTGCAACTAAAACAGCAGCATCTAAAAAGGCAGCACCAAAAAAAGCTACTGTAAAGACACCTGCGGCAAAGGCAACACCAAAAAAGGCAACACCAAAAAAGGCAACAGCTAAAAAAACAGTCGCAAAGAAAGCAACGACTAAAAGAACCACAACAAAGAAATAAAACTAGAATAGAGTTAATAACCTGACCATATAAGTGGTCAGGTTTAATTAATCACATATTACATATGAAGTTTACATTAGGTATTGAAGAAGAGTATCAGGTCATTGATCCTAAAACTCGTGAGTTGATATCCCACGATCAAAAAATTGTTGCTGAAGCTTCAAATGTTCTAGGCGAACAGGTAAAGGCAGAGATGCATCAGGCTGTTGTAGAAGTAGGTACAAATATTTGTGAAGACATCACAGATGCTAGGCATCAAATAAAGCACTTACGCAAGTCAATATCTAATATAGCCAAGGATTTAGGGTTTGATATTGCAGCAGCAGGCACGCATCCATTTTCTAAGTGGGAAACCCAGTTATTGACTCCAAATCCACGCTACGATGAAATTATTAATGAACTGCAAGATACAGCACGTTCTAATTTAATTTTTGGACTTCATGTGCATGTTGGTATCGCAGACAAAGATTTGGCACTTCATATTTCTAACGCTATGCGTTACTTCTTACCGCACCTTTATGCATTGTCAACTAACTCGCCATTTTGGGAAGGTAGAAATACAGGTTTTAAATCCTTTAGGTCTAAGGTATTTGATAAATTTCCAAGAACAGGAATTCCAGGTATCTTCGAAAACTATTCACAGTACACCAACTATATTGATACTTTGATAAAGACCAATTGTATCGATAATCCTAAGAAAATATGGTGGGATATTCGTATTCATCCTACATATCCTACTTTGGAGGTTAGGATTTGTGATGTGCCTATGATGTATGAAGAAACCTTGACCATTGCTGCTTTAATACAAGCATTAGTTGCTAAACTGTATAAACTAAAAACCCAAAACTTGAATTTTATCATCTATCACAGAGCGCTCATTAATGAGAATAAATGGAGAGCAAGTCGCTATGGATTGGATGGAAAAATGATAGACTTTGGCAAAAAAATAGAAGTCGACACCAAAGATTTAATGGAAGAGCTGTTAGAGTTTGTTGATGATGTGGTAGATGATCTAGGCTCAAGAAAAGAAGTTGAAAACGTTAGGCAAATGATAAAGGATGGCACAGGAGCAGATCGTCAATTGGCCGTTTTCGAAAAAACTAAAGACCTCACTAAAGTAGTAGATTATATTGCTGAGCAAACTATTTTAGGCTTGTAATGACCTACAATTAAAAATGATAGATAAATTAAAATTAGCAATTTTGGACATGAATGATGCCCAGCCTAATCAAGGGTTGCGTTGCATCACAGAGATTGTTCAAAAGTTCCATGAAGATATAGATTATAAGATTTATGATGTAAGAGCTAAAAATGAAATTCCTGATAGTTCGTATGACATTTATATTTCTAGTGGTGGACCAGGAAGCCCTTTAGAGCAAGAGCCCTGGCGTCAGCCTTACTTGGATTTAATGCAAAATCTATGGGATTTCAATAAAATGTCACTAGCTAAAAAGAAGCATGTATTTTTTATATGTTATTCGTTTCAAGTGATTTGCGATTATTTTGAATTAGGTGAAATTAAGCCAAGGCGTAGTACATCATTTGGTATTCTTCAAGTACATCAAACCAAAAAAGGACATAATGACTTAATATTGAAGGGTTTACCAGACCCTTTTTATGCTGTAGATTCAAGAGATTGGCAACTTATTCAGCCAAAATTATCCGTATTCAAAAAACATGGAGCTACTATTTTGAGTTTGGAAAAAATCCGCACCCATGTAGAGCTAGAGCGCGCCATCATGGCCGTACGTTTTTCTAAAGAATTTGTTGGTACACAATTTCATCCTGAGGCTGAACCTGTAAGCATGAAGGCTTATTTTAAGCTTGAAAAAAATAGAAAAATTGTTGTTGAGAGTTTTGGTGAAGAAAAATATAACCAAATGATGGATAGGGTAGATGATCCAGATAAATTATTCTTAACCTACAATGCCATCATTCCAAGATTTATAAAAAACGCTATTGTACAAGCTAAACAACCATTAATGTCTTAGTTACAATGATAAAAAACATAAGAGCGACTTATAACAAGAATTTTTCTGAAGAAAAATATCAAGCATTGTTAGATGATATTAATACTGCGTTTAATTATAAGGTAAGGTTTAAAATTGCCGAAACCCCAATTTTCATACCTAAAGCGCTAAAACAAAAGTTGGTAGATGCTTGTAGCGATATTTTAAAGGTCATTAACCGACCAGATTTTAAAGAGCTAACTAAAGATGCTTTTTTTGATGAAAATACAATTGTTCCTAATGAAGTTGGGCCACCAAAGTTTATTCAGTTAGATTTTGGAATCTGTAAAGATGAAAATGGAGAACTCACACCTAAATTAATTGAGTTACAAGGTTTTCCATCATTGTATTTTTTTCAGGAACTCTTAGGTAGAATGTACCGCAAGCATTTTGGAGATGTTATTCCGTTAGAATATTCTCAGCATCTTAATGGCATGACAACTGAAGACTATATTGAGTTGTTGCGAACAGAAATAGTCGGCGATACAGACCCAAAACAAGTTATTTTACTTGAGATTGAACCTGACGAACAACCAACCGCTATAGATTTCTATGCTACTGAAGCTATGTTGGGTATTAAAACCATATGTATCACCAAGTTGATAAAGCGAGGAAAGGAATTGTTCTATAAAGACGATAATGGTGATGAGATAAGAATCCTTAAAATCTATAACCGTATTATTTTTGATGAATTGCACCAACGAAAGGATCTGGTAGGGCAATTCAGATTTCAAGATGAGGTTGATGTTGAGTGGGTTTGTCATCCAAACTGGTTTTTTAGAATCAGTAAGTATACTATGCCATTTTTAAAAGGCGATTACGTCCCAAAATCCTATCATTTAGATAAGCTAAAAACCATTCCTGAAGACTTAGAGAATTATGTTTTAAAACCTTTGTTTTCTTTTGCTGGCTCGGGTGTTCATATAAATGTCACTAAAAACACGATTGAGAGCATTGCTAATAAATCTAACTATCTGTTGCAAGAAAAGGTAGTGTATGCACCAATCATAGAAACTATGGATGTGCCTGCTAAATGTGAAGTACGAATGATGATGGTACACAATAGCAAAACCAATACAATTGAAATTGCCAGTAACCTTGTGAGATTGAGCAAAGGGGAAATGGTAGGCGTTAAGTACAACAAAGACAAAACCTGGGTTGGAGGTAGTACAGGTTTTTTTGAAAACTAAATGCTATAAAGACTTATCTGGAGCAGGAGCACTAGCATGAAATTCGTTGGCAATGCGCTGTGTGTAATTATTCAATAAATCCATCACACGTTCGCTTGAGTCTGAAACGACAATTAAACCAATATGCCAAGGTTTATTCATTCGCCAAACAATTTCCTTATCTGTAAAACTCGATGTATCTGGATGCTCAAAACGGCTTAGAGACACTACAATCCCTGCATATTGATTTTTTACTTTAGGTAGTTTGTAAGCAATTTGTCTAAGATTAGCATCTTCAATTTTAGCCCATTCTGCCCAAAGGTTGATACCAGAAGCATATTGTACCATTTCTGCTAAATTGGCACCACCAACGCGTGAGGATGTTTCTAAAAAAAACAGTTCGCCAGTAGCCTTAGATTGAATGAATTCGGTATGTGAAGCGCCAAATTTCATACCAAAGGCTTTCATTACATCGGCATTCATTTTTTGTAATGCCTTTTCGGTTTTTGAGCCAATCTCACAGCTTGCCGATCTAAAAACACCTCCACCATGAGCTACTTCAAAAGGTGTGTCTAAATATTTGCTCACTCTAGAGAATTTTACCTTTCCATCGACATTAAGACCATCAACATGATACACATCTCCTGGCGCAAATTTTTCGACTAAATAATTATCGCGTTCATCACCTAAGTTATTAATCACCTGCCAAAGTTCTTCTTTGCTGTGTATTTTTTTAATGCCAGTTGCAGAAGCTTCTAAACGTGGTTTAATTAACCATGGTGGGCTAACTGTGTCTGCATACGCATTGATATCGTCATTATGGAATAAATCTGTAAATTCAGGTACATTAACACCTTCACTTTTAGCTTTTACACGCATGGCGAGTTTATCCCTAAAATAATGTGCAGTGGTTCTTCCCATACCAGGCATTCTAAAATGCTCACGTAAAAGGGCCACTTTTTCTACATCAAAATCATCGAGGGCAACAAAACGATCAAACTTAATCGTTCGGAATGTGTAGGCAATACCTTTAGTAATATCGTTTTGATTCCAATCTTCAATATAAAACACCTCATCAATAGCTTCCCAAGGCCAAGCTTCAAACTCTAGTTTTTTCTTGGTGAGCAAAAAAACATTATTTCCTTGAGCCTTACAGCTTCTAAGAAAGTCTTCGCCTTTAAAATAGGTTGAGATGCAGAGAAAATTGAGCGCTTTTTTTGACATGGTGTATTGGTTTTAAAATCAAGTTACAAAAACCCATAATTATTTTGAAATCTTTTCCTTTATAAATTCTGTAATCAATTGAACACCATAACCAGAAGCACTTTTCATTTTAGCATAAGATGATGACCCAAAAGCGACTCCTGCAATATCCAAGTGTAACCAATTAGGATGTTCTTCGGTAAAGGCTTCTAAAAATTTTGCGGCATTAATAGCACCAGCAATAGGCTTTCCACTAAAGTTTCTAAGGTCAGCAACATCGCTATGTAAATCTTCCTCATAATCCTCATACATAGGCAAACGCCAAACACGTTCGTGTACTTTAGTGCCAATGTTAGACATCGATTGCGCCATATCATCATTGTTAGTAAACATACCAGCAGCAGAGTAACCTAACGTTCTAACAACGCTACCTGTCAACGTGGCTAAATCTATAAGATAATTAGGTTTTATTTTTTTAACAGCATAACTAATACCATCTGCCAAACACAAACGCCCTTCGGCATCGGTATCGATAATTTCTATGGTTTTACCAGAGTAGGAGTTGATGACGTCTCCAGGTCTGTAACTCTCAGCATCTACAGCATTTTCTGCAGAACATACAATACCAGTTACGTTGATATTAAGTTTTAATTTGGCAATAAGCTCAACAACTCCAAGAACAGCCGCAGCACCTCCCATATCACTTTTCATATAGTGAAGATTGGTTGCTGGTTTTATGGAAAGTCCCCCAGAATCGAAGGTAATGCCTTTACCTACAAGTACAATGTCTGTTTTTTTGGTCTCTTTTCCTTTATATTCATTAATGATGACCACAGGTTTATTAACGCTACCTCGTCCAACAGAAAGCACAGCATCAAAACCTTGTTTTTTAAGCTCTTTTTCTTTTAGAACGGTACATTTGTAATTAGCGTTTTTAGAAGATTTAGAAGCCCATTTTCCTAGATACTCTGGTGTTTTAATATTAGGTGGTGCATCTACTAAAGCTTTAATGCTATTGATGGTTTCACCTGTATACAGACCTTCCTCTAGATGTTTCATTATGGATTTTGAAGATGCAAAAGCAATAGTTTTTTGACTTAATTTCTCCTTTTCGGACTTGAAAGCACCAATATTGTACTCTGCCATCTCCAACCCAATCACGGCTTTCCTAATGCTATCTGTATTTAAGTTTTCAGCATACACCTGTATGGATTTATCCCAATGTTTTTTGGTGTTAAAACACAAATTTCTAAAGGTTTCCTCAATCTGAGGCGCATGCTTATCTTCACCCAATCCTAGTAAGTAAATACGATTGCCTTCTGAGCCATAGATAAGTTGATAGCTTGCAAAACTACCATCAAAATCGGGTTGTTGAATAGGTAGAAATGCTTTGACCGTATCTAATTCTCCTTTTTTGCAAGGCAAAATAAAATCCTTAGAAGTGTCTAATGTTTTTATATGTTTAAAAGTCATAACTTAAGAATTAAAGTAAAGCCATTTTACGGCTTTAGGAAATTCCTCTCTCCAATAAATCTCCGAGTGGCTACCATCATCATTTATAGAAAAATGAAAATCGATATGGTGGCCTTTAACCATTTTTTCCTTAATAATACCTCCTAATCTTTGCGCGTTTGGCAAATGCTCTATACTTTCTTTGCCACCAGCATACAGGTAAATCTTGGATTCCTCAAGTGGTTTAAAGCTTTTGGTATGTTTAAATATAGTATTGGATATCCAAAGGCTAGGTGAAAAAATCATTAATTTACCAAACACACCAGGATTTTGTAAACCAGCATGAAGACTAATTAAGCCACCCATAGAACTACCTCCAATACCAGTATTTTCAAAATCTGTTAAGGTCCTAAAAGTCTTGTTGACGTAGGGAATCAACTTTTCAATTACAAACTGAATGTAAAAATTGCCTTTACCTTCTCCAAAACGAGGATGGTAATAGGGTAGATACTCGCTTATACGCTCATTTTCGCCATGGTCTACAGCAATGATAATAAGATCTCCCAAGCCTTCTTCAGACAGTTTTGCCATAGATTTGTCTATGGCCCAATCTCCATATGGAGCTTCTGGGTTGAATAGATTTTGACCATCTTGAAGATAGAGTACAGGATAGTGTTTGTCGGTGTCGTAATAATTATAAGGTAATAATGCCGAGATTTTACGAGTAGCATTAAGATGTGGAATTTCGTAAGCCTCTTCTACCACTTTAATTATAGGTTCAAATCCTGTTACGGTCATGCATTTGTTTTTTGGGATAACGAAAATACAGATTTATGTATTTAAAAACCACTAAATGTGCGGTAGATATTAACAAAAAATTAAAGATTTGGTAAACTTAGCTTATTAAATCCAATAGCATTTTTAGAATAATAAGTTAGGTTGAATAATGTTCTGGTATTATGCGCTTTGTGACTGCTAAAAAAATACCATTCACTTTAATAATGAATGGTATCTAAATTATTATTAGAAAGTGGTTACCAACTTATTTTTTAGTAGATGTTATTGTAATAGTAGACCCAACCTTTTGTCCTTCTACAGTAAAAGCCATGTTAACTTCAGACTTTATAACGTTTCCGGTTTCTTTATTAATATTACTTTTTCCATCTAAAGTGCCTTCAGCTGTACCAGTAATTTTTCCTGTTACCTCTAATTCTACAGTATCATCCGTAATGGCTGTGACTTTATACGTGCTTTCAATAGTCATACCTTGTTGTTCTTTTGAAGCAGACCATGTGGTACCAACTTCAACGGGATCTTCAGGATATATCATACCACCCATATTGTCTTTAAAGGCACTAATGTCTGCCGTACCAGATTTAAGCTCTGTATTGGTAATATTTCCTCGTGTATCATTTTCAATAAGTACAACAGATTCTATTAGCTTTTTCATTTCTGCATGCGCACCTTGGGCAAATGGATCCATTTCGGACTCTTTGGTATTAGAATCGTATGCCATTTTCTGACCCATAGATTCCATGCTCATTTTTACATGGTTAAATGTAGCTTCTGTTGTAATATTATTGTCTTTAACCTCCGTAACGTTAAGGCTCATGGTCATATCCATATCCATTGTCATTACCTCGCCCATGTTTTGGTTCATTACGGTTTTTATTTCATAAACATCTCCTTTTTTATAGTTAAGACGTAACAACGTTTTTTCTTGCGAAAAGGCTAAGGTGCTAATGCACAGCAATAAGGCTACTAGTATTTTTTTCATTTTCTTGTTTTATAAATGTTATAAAAGCAAATATAAGACTTAAAACAGATTGGTAAGTTTTTTAATTTTTATAGGTTTTGGTTTGAAAAATACGTGACTTTACGTATTGACTTCTTGGGTTAAAAATGCGAACTTCGCTTCTGCCTATCGGTAGACAGGTATCAATCGATATGGTTCATTGAAACGGAACTATATCTTAACGTTGTATGCCATTTAAACCCAACAAACTACAAAACATCATATGGAATTATTGAAAGTCTATAAATGCTTTATTTCTTCACCAGGAGATTGTAAGGAGGAAAGAGAAATTTGCGAGCAAGTAATAAAAGAAATAAATAATGGATTTGCACAATATTTAGGCATAAACTTTAAACCTTTTATGTGGGAATATGATGTACTACCAGATATGGGAAAAAATGGTCAAGAAATAATTGACGAGTATATTAAAAAGTCTAATTATGATATTTTCATTGGAATAATGAAAAACAGATTTGGGCATCCAACTAAAAAAGCAGGAAGTGGAACAGAACACGAATTCAATGATGCCTTAGACAGAAAGAAAAAATCAAATAATAGTATACCGAAAATAATTTTCTTTTTTGGTAAAGATAGTGTCGATATTGACCACCCAGAAATTGATAAAATTGTTAATCAAAGAAAACTTGTGAAACAATTCAAAACAAGTATACAAGACAAAGGGTTGTACGTAGATTTTGAAAACAAAGATGTATTTAAAAAACAATTAAAAGAAAAACTTGAATTGTTTATTAAAGAAAATTCACCTCTATCAAATCCAAATGAGAAGGCTCAAGAAGTTGATATTATAATTGAAAAATTAAATCAAGATTTAGAAAATTCACTTAAAACATATAATGAGAAAAGTCCAGTTTGGATAGAACCTATTATTAGCTCAAAAAGAGAAGTCCCTAACAATCCAAATAAGAACTTGGAACACAAAATTGAAATAAGTTCAATAATTGATGAGCCAAAAGACATAATAATAAAAGCACCTGCTGAATTTGGTCTTACTTCCTTAGCACATTATTTAAAATTAAAAGCTTGGAGTCAAGGAAAAACATTTTTGTATTTCAATGCAAAGAACACTAAAAAACACAAAGTCATAAAAGACTTAAAAAGAGAGTCAGAAGACTATTATAAAAAAGAAATCAAAGAAATTGATTGTATTATACTTGATTCAGTATGCTTTGAAGAGCTTGGGATGATGCCTTTGATAAAAAACGTATGTACAGAATTTACTGAAATACCAATTATAATATTAAATACTCTTGACAACAACTTTTTCCTTAAATCTGATGAAGATGATAAAGTAGAAATTAAACGTCCATTTACAAATTACTATCTTCTTCCATTGCCAAAAAATGAATTACGGTCGGTTGTGAATTCTTATGCAAAAAACAAAGCTTTAACTGATGATAATGATACTATCTTGGAAAAGGTCACTAAAGATTTAGAGATATTAAATCTTCATAGAACGGTAAAAAATTGTTTAAGTGTTTTAAGAGCATCATCAAGAATTGGTTCTGAGTACTCACCAATTAATAGAACGAAACTTTTAGAGACAATACTTTCGTCAATCTTTGAAGATTATGAAATACCAACTTATCACGATAAAAAACCTGATATAAAAGATTGTAATTTCGTTTTAGGATACTTTTGTCAATACTTGGTTGAAAAGAATGATTTTGAATTTACTGAGTCTACATTTAAAACTGTACTAAAAGATTTCTGCGAACAGAACTTTATAGAATTAGACTTGGTATATCTTTTAAATCTTCTTGTAGATAACTCTATACTTACACATAATAAGTTCACTCAAACAATTTACTTCCGTAATTCTTATTGGGTATTTTATTTTATTGCTCAAAGAATGAAAATGAACAAGGATTTTTTGCAAAGCATTTACTCGCAAAAAAAATATGTTGACTTTCCAGAGATAATAGAATTTTACACAGGGATAGATAGAAACAGAGAAGACGCTCTTCAAACCTTAAACGAAGATTTAATTGAAACTTTACAGACAGTAAAGACAAAAGTAAATATCCCAGACACAATAAATCCTTACAAGTCCATTTCTTGGAAACCTGAAATCGAAAATCTTGAAAGGGAAGAAAAGAAAATAGGTGAAGATATTGTTTCTTCTGGTTTACCTGATGAAGTTAAAGACAAGTATAGCGACAAATATTACAATCAAATAAAACCCTATAATCAGGTTATTAATACTGTTCTTAGAGATTATTCCTTTCTTGTATTAATGCAACAAGTATCTGCGTCCTCTCGTGCTTTAAGAAATAGCGATTTTGTTGACCATAAAATGAAATCGGAACTTTTAAATAACATTACTGTTGCTTGGCTTGAAATAAATAAATTATTGATTGCTCTTTCACCTATACTTGCTGATAGAGGTAAAGCTACATTTGAAGGTGCAAAGTTTGAATTAGCTGATGATGATTTTTTAATAGATGACCCAAATGAAAAAAGAAAAGCAGTTCTATTAGCTGTACCAACAAATGTCGTTAGATTTTTTAAAGATGACTTATTTTCAGCCAAAATGGGTCCTTTGTTAATTAAAAAAGCTGAAAATGAATCAAACAGCTTAATCAAACACGAATTAATGCTTTTATTAATAGCAGAGAGACCAAAACATTGGAATAAAGTAGTTGACAATTATATAATTAATTTGGATAAAAACTCATTCTATTTGTCTGATGTTTTATCTGTTTTAAATTACAATATTGATTTTAGCGCAACTGAATTGGGAGACAAAAGAATATTAAATTTATTAGCTAAAAAATGTCGTGCTAAGCATTTATATCAAAAGAAAAACCCTGATTTGGGTTTAATTAATAAAATGAAATAAAAACGGCATACAACATTGGCTATAAACAATTGCTTTTACAGGCTTATCCTGAAAATTCCTGTGGAATTTTAACCTTGTTGTGTACTTACAAAAGTCCTTGAAAACACACACAACTGTTCATAGCCGGAGCCCATAAGCGCAACCAAGATTTCTATTACAATCTTTTGAGCTGATTATACTAGAATTTATACCCAAACTTAAAGCCCAAGGTAAAATTAAAGTGATTGTTGCTATTTATTCCTTCAACATTTCGCCTTCTATAATCAAAATGCCAACGATCATCATCATTGAGGCTATCTGTTTCTGGGTTATAGTTTCGATTAGGGTTTTTAATGTCAAAAATCCTTACTCCAAAACCAGAGTATAAATCAATAAATAGTCTTTTGCCTATAGGATAGTTTAATCCGTATTTTATGTTAAATATGTTTACCGATTTGCGTACGACTAATGTTTCATCAATAGGAAATGAAATTTCTTCCAATTCCCTAATATAGCTGATGTCTTCATTAAATTGATATCTTAAAAAACGAGCCTCTAAACCAATGTATTCATTAACTCTTGGGTTACTAGAAATACTAAGTACATTATAATATTTAAGTTCGTACCTAAAGGCTCTGCCTTTATCCTTAACAAGTATTAATTTAGGATTTCTACCACTTCCTAGTCTTTCGGTAAAAACGGTACCATATTCTGCACTAAGACTTATCTTATCGGTGATAAAATATTCTGCACCCAAAGTCAGCATGGGCTGCGAAAAAACATCTATGGCTTTTAGAGGTGTGGTATAAACAAAAAGGTCGTTCTTTTTAAAGGTAATAGGTTGAGTATTTGGGCTAAAAAATCTATTCTGTGTACTATCGATTTCAAAATTTAGTTTTCTCTTATAGGTAAATCTTTTAGGGTTAGTAAAATCCACAAAAAGGCCAGCGTAATATGGTGTTAAAAAGTTTAAAAAAAATGTGCCAGAAGTTTTTTTAGGAAAAGCAAATTCTGTTGAAATGCTATCGTTAGAAAGTTCAAATTTTAAAGAGTCTTTTGAGCGTATTGGAAAAATTGTAACATTATCTTCCTTTACTAAAAATTCTTCATCATTAAACTTTACTTTGGTATTCTTAGGCGCTTGTATGTAAACTTTGGTTTTTTTGGTATGCAGTATTGTAGAGCACGAACACAGAAAGCTAAAACACACCAATAAAATTAGTTTGCGCATATAATAGTTTAACCTAAGATGATAAAACTGTAAAAAGGTTGCGTGAGAAGTTATATAATCTTCCCATCCACCATAGTCAGTTTACGATCTGCCATGTTGGCTAAATCTTGGTTATGGGTTACAATTACAAAGGTTTGTTTAAACTCGTCCCTTAACTTAAAAAAGAGTTGGTGCAGTTGCTCGGCAGATTCGCTATCTAAGTTACCAGAAGGCTCATCGGCAAAGATGATGTTGGGTTGGTTAATCAAGGCTCTGGCTACAGCTACACGTTGCTGCTCACCACCAGACATGCTATTGGGTTTGTGATGTATGCGATCTTTTAAACCTAAATAGTCTAACAATTCTAAAGCACGTTTTTCGGCCTCAGCTTTTGGTGTGTTGTTAATAAATGCAGGTATGCAGACGTTTTCTAACGCTGTAAACTCTGGTAATAACTGATGAAACTGAAAGATAAAACCGATGTGTTGGTTTCTAAATTTGGCTAAGGCTTTATCGTTAAGTGCTGTAATGGATTGTCCGTTGATTTCTAGCGTGGTGTTACTTTTAAAATCGGGTTTATCTAAGGTACCTAAAATCTGTAATAAAGTGGTTTTACCAGCACCTGATGCACCAACAATAGAGATGATTTCACTTTCGGCAATGTTAATATCTACGCCTTTTAAAACGTGTAAATCGTTATACGATTTGTGAATGTTGGTCGCTTTTATCATACAACAGCGAAAATACTATTTTTTAGATTATTAGACGCTTAGATTTTTGGACTTTTAGATGGTTATGTTTTTTGGTCATTTCGAGTGAAATTGTATTAGCAATTTTGTATCGAGAAGCAGAGTAATCCCTAGAGCAGTTCTCGATACGATTTTGACAAGTCAAAATCACTCGAACTGACGTAGAATTCAATCAAATACAGAATCAACGGATAATAGCTTACGAATTGAATCTGAAACTGTTTCTAGGTGTAAAGAAAGTATTGGCTTGTGCGCTTTGAGGATTGTCTCTCTTTTTAAAAATAGATTTAATACCATTAAAGTCTAGGAAGTACTGCAACCTTACCGAAATGGTATGCTGTATTGGTTGATCGAAAAGTGTATCTAAACTCTCAGAATAACTATCCTGAGACATCGTATCGAAATTAAATAGCTGGTTTCTATACAAAGCGGTTAAGAAACTGCCAGGTGCAAATTGCCATGAGTAGCTTAGGTCTATATTCCAGGTACTAAAATTAATATTTGGTGAGTTGCTCACATTATCTACCGTATAGCCTTGTTCAGTTGTAAGACGACCATTATCCAGCAAGGTAAATAGTTCATAGTCGTAATTTACCGTATCCCAATAATGTCTAAATGTAAGTGCAAGTGAATTAAAAGGGTTAAACGTATAATTGGCAGAAATGGTATTGGTTACTCGTTTACGATTACGTTCTCCCAAAATAGGTTGATCATCTTCAAATGTGGCATATCCACGCGACCCATTAGACATATTAAGACTAAAACTGTAACTCATAAGTAGCTTATCGTTTGGCCTTACTCTTGGGCTTAAGAATATATTGTAACCAAACAAATCCCTACCATCCTCAAAGATTTTAAAGAGACCTCCATCTATATCAAAGGCAAAAACTTTGTTGTAGTTAGACGAATAGAATCCACCAATACTTGCAATGTTTTCGAATATAAAAGGTCTGCCATCCCTAGATTCAAAATAATCGTACTGCTTTCCTGGTTCTATATTAAAATTAAAACCGTAGGCATTTAAATTTTTGGTTTGCGCAAAATAGCGTCCTCCAATATTCATACCAGTATACACACCAGGATTAGCTAGGTTTCTGTAATTGATCCAAGCGTTAATGCGATAATTGTTTAATTTTCCTTTTGGTTCAAAGGTTTGGTACCAAATGTCTGCCCCAAAATCGTTAAAATTGTTTCTAAAAATGAGTCCTAAGTCGTTGATTTCGTATTTGGTATCTGCAAAACGGTGATCAAAACTGTAACGTAGATTTCCATGGGATTTACCAATGTAGAAAAAGGTACTATAGCCTGTTTCGCTTTCTGTATTTTGGTAATTAACGTTACTCATTTTGGCTTCTGCATTTATAACATAGGTGTTTCTCTTGTTTTGCAGACTGGTAACAAGTGCTGTGGCATTACCATCTCTAAATTCGCCCTCTCGCATTACATTGGTATTGATAAGGCTTATTGAAGAATTACCATTAAACTGCTGATCGACGACCAAAATATTGTAATTGGTGAACGGTTCTACAACCTCGCGACGTTTTTCGTTTGTATCTGTATTGGTGATAGTGGCATATGTTTTTTCGGTAATGGCATTAAAAATACCAACACCAAGGCCACCTTTGGTTCTCCCAGAAACTTTTATGGCATTTAAAACTTTAACTTCGTTGGGTATGTCAGCCTCTTCGTTGTCATCCAAATCTAGTTGCCCACTTGGTGCGTTACCCACCCGTCTAGAAAAGAACAAATCTCCTTTAGAAAACAAATCGACACCTTCTGTAAAAAACTGACGTTGTTCAGAAAACGTCTGCTCAAAAGGCCCAAGATTTAGTACCACTCTGTCAAAACCAGCTTGGCTGAAGTCTGGTACCAAAGTTGCATCGAGTGTGAAGTTATCTGTGATACCATATTTAACGTCCATACCAAAGGTTAGGTCGGTTTCGGTATCTCCATCAAAACTATTTAAGATTCCTGTTGAAAAAGGATAGAGGTTAAGTCGAACAGGTGGCTTTAAGTTTTTCAAACCTTTTAGCTCACCGTGATATAAGCCAATATTACCTTGTGTTGGGTCGAATTCGTTCCATGTGTATTGCGAACGGTATCGTCTAAAGTGTCTATGAAACTGAAGTCCCCAAGTTGGTTCTTCTTGGTCTGGAAAACGTAAGGTTCTGTATGGTATTTCAATTTCCACGATCCATCCATCATCTACTATCTGTACGGCACTTTGCCAAACGGCATTCCAACTAAAATCTTCACCTATACTCGGATTTGCAATGGCATCAGCTTGTTGACCAGAGCTGAATACAAAAAACTGTGTGTCGTTTTGGGCATCGTTATTTGGGTTTAAAACCACAGCAAAAAAGTCGCTCTGACCAAAATTATCACGACTGGTGAGCTGCTTCATAATTTTTGTGGTATCATCGTACAGGTATGCGGCTACGTATATAGCATTATCATCGTAGGTCATTTTCACTTCCGTTCGTTGTTCTGGCGGTAGCGTATTGCCAATATCTGGTCTAAACTGAATGAAACCCGTTGCGATTTGAGCATTTTTCCAGATGATATCATCTAAAACACCATCAATTTTAGGTTTTTTAGAAGTTCTGGTAATATTGAGTGTTTTTTTCTGTTTTGTTAAAACGGAGTTTTCTTGTGAATGTGCAACAATACAGCAACTCAGAATAAATATAAAAACAATAGAACGAAAGTTCATGAAAGCTTGATTGATGGATATTTACTTAGGTTAAAGACAATATTATTTTCCAATTGTTACACAATAGTCCTGCAAAACTAAGCTGTCAACTTACACAAGGCTCTTAACTAAACGTTAAAAAGACTTAAGGGATGTTAATAATGATAAGCTAGACGAAATGGCATCATTTTATTTTGGAACGCTTATTGTTAATTATTGAATGAATTATTAATACTTAAAAGCAATACATGAATAAATATAAAATACTGGCATTGAGCTTGCTTTTTGATAGTTTGGGTTTTGTATCATTTTTTATCCCTGGAATAGGTGAATTTTCGGATGTTGTTTGGGCACCATTGTCAGCCTATTTGATGACAAGATTATATAAGGGCAAAGGGGGTAAAGTAGCAGCTGCTATTTCTTTTGTTGAAGAAGCTCTACCGTTTATGGATGTGGTTCCAACATTCTCAATAATGTGGTTATACACCTATGTTGTAAATCCAAAAAAATCAATTACTAAAGCAAAAAAAAAGCACTCAAATTGAGTGCTTTTTTTTGCTCTATAGATTTGTTTATTGAATTGTAAAATTAAATACTACTTCAATATCTGTCTCACCACCTGCATTAGTAATATCGCCATCGCTTACACCAGCGGCATCTTTATTTGGCTCGTGTCTTAAGGTTACTGTTAATACGTTTATGGTATTGGTTTGACCAGTAGTTAGAATAACATTTAAACCTACAGGATTGCCATTAGCATCCATATCATTGTAGCCGATGGTAGGACCTGCACCACCAGTTAATTGATAAAAGAACTGGTGCTCTTCATCTTCTTCCATAATTTCTACTGTAATGTCTTCGGCAGGATTTTCGAGCTCATTTAATATAGTTACAGAACCATTGTATGTTGTCCCTGTAACTAATTGACCCGAAATACTGATAACAGGATTTGCTGGGCCGTCACCATCTAAGTCTTGTGACTGGAATATCACAGGTGCTCCACCACCTTGAGGCGTGAATGTAATTCTCATAGTTGTAATTACTTCTTCTTCGTTTACTGGCGCTGGATCATCATCTGAACAAGAAGTGATAAGTCCGATAGTCATAAATAAGATTAAAAAATTCTTTATTGTTTTCATTTGTTTTGGTTTTTAAAAAATAGTTTTTATTAATAATTGAGTTGAATTTGTAACATTATATTTCTTCCTAAGTCATCAGCAAAATAACGTAGTCGGTTTAGATAAGCTCTGTAGCTTGTATCAAAAATATTGTTTACACTCAATGCGATGTTTAAATTGTTATGGTTATTCATTGGCAAGGTTATTTCACTGTAAAAATGTAATAAATGAAAGGCACTTGGTGGTGTACTTATATCTACCAAAACATTTTCTTGGCTTGTGGCAACAAAAGTCTCAAAGTTAAAATCTGGAAATTGTGTTTGTTCAAAAACCCATTCAGATTTTACACTTGCTTTAAAACTTTTCCATTTCTCATTAGTATATGTTAAGGTATTATTGGTGTTAAATGCAGGAATATCAATCAAGTCCATACCTGTACTTATGTCATTACCTTTTGTGTATGACGATGTATGTTTCCATTCTAAATTATCTCTAATCTTATAATTTGAGGCGATATCAATACCATAGAGTTCTGCATTGGTTTGTTGGTACTCCCATACCGGAAATGCGCCTCTGATGGTTTGCTCAATACCAGAAGGTCTTAAATACATAAAATCATTAATACGATTATAAAACACATCTATCATCAAATCGAAATCAGATACATTCAAATTGTAGGTAGCAGAAATACGATTTGAGATTTCTTGCTCCAACCTTAAATCACCTAATTCAATTCTAGCAGCAGAGTGATGCAATCCATCACTAAATAACTCTGAAGGATTAGGTGGCCTGCTTGAAAGCGCATAATTTCCTAGTATAGAGTTACTAGCATTCAACTGATATTTTATACCGGCTGAGGCAGAAACATTATGAAAAGTAAAAACAGGATTTGTTAGCAATTGTGTACCCAAATCTTCAATTACAATATCTGCAAAATCTTCATCATAACCACGTTCTTCCCAACGTGTAGTACGATAAAATTTCTTGGCATCAATTTTATTGTAATCATAGCGTAAACCAGCATCAACAGTCGTTTTGTTATTTAAAATCCACTCTGAAGTAACATAAGCACCAAAATCAAATTTTTCATAATCTGGAATTAGTCGTCTCACACCTGTATCTGGATTTGCAAAATTGTCTTGGTAACGTCCCAAAATACCAACATTGATTTTTTGGTTTGATTTAGCATCTAAATTAAGGTCAGCTGTAAAAGTATGTGTTTGAAGCTTTAGATCTAATGCGGCTTTGTTTCTGTCATCACCAACTCTAATATCAAACTCAAAACGTTGGTTGTTTTGATAATCGTACTGTAGATTTAATTTCCCAAAGTTTTGAAATCTTTTATAATAAGAAGCCTTTGCCAAATGATGGGTTACATCTTGTTTTGGAGCATTGATAGCATAGCTAAAATCATCAGTAATTAATGGTTGTTGTGAGTTGATAGCATTGATTAAATCATTGATACTGCCAATATGCGATGAGCGTAGAATTCCAATTTCATTGTTTATGTAACTGTAAAATACCTCAAAACCACTTTCAAAATTTTTACGACCTCCATTAATCGTGAAGCTATTAGACTTTAGGCCTGTATTGGTTAAATAATAATCAGGCGCTTTAAAATCACCATTTTGTTTTAAAGTCCCTTGAACGTTAGCAAACCAACCAGAAGCAAAACCTTTGTTTAACGACGAGGTAATGCTATAACCTCTACCATTAGTTTGTCCGCTAATAGTGGTTTTACCATAGAGGGTATCCATTCTAATAACTTTACTAGGGTTTATAACTACTACACCACCAACAGCATCACCACCAAAAGCCAGAGCACCAGATCCTTTTATGACCGAAATATTATTAGCACTATTAATATCAATGTTAGGAGCATGTTCAATTCCCCATTCTTGATCTTGTAATCGTACGTTATTATTTAGTATTAAAAGTCTGCTACTATGCAATCCGTTTATCATTGGTTTTACAATAGCATTACCAGTATTTACAGAAGAAACACCTGGCACTTCTTTTAGCGCATCACCGAGACTAAGATTACTGTATTGTTTTAAGATATCTGCATTAATAACAGTTTCCTGAGCTGTCTTGGTTGTTTTCCTTTCTTCAGATTTTAAGGATACTTCATTGAGCTCCTCTATGTGATGTTCTAGAGAAATGCTTTTAAAAATATCTCCTTCAATACTGTAGGTTAGAGTTTTAGTTTCGCAACCGACATGTGATATTACAAGAGTCAATTTACCTTTACATAGATTTTCAATCTTAAATTTTCCATCAACATCTGAGGTAGTGTATTTATTCAAATTTTGCATAAATATAGTAGCACCAACAAGCGGAGTGTTGTCGTGAAAATCTTTAAGCTCACCAAGAAATGTATAATCACATTTTTGAGCAAAACTTATTTGCAATGTTATTAAAAGTATTAATAAAGCCGAAAGCCTCATAACTATGAATTATAGTATACGGTTATTACAAGACATTGTAAAATGCCTAAGTTAAATATGTTTAATTCTCTAAAGTTTAGACTAGAGTAGGTGGGCCTCTTAAATGGGAGGTATTTTGCTGATGTGTTCTTAAGAACAAATATTCGCAAGCATTTAGCTTGCTGAAGTTATTTTGAATTATAGTTTCATATGTATAGAAACCAGAATAGTAATTAGTGTTAAGTTTAAACTTATAAAACTCACAGTCTAAGTCTATCTCATGAAAATGTGTTGTGCTGTTACTGTCATTTTTACAAACTTCGTGTTTATGGTGGTTAAAAACATGTGAAAGCTTAACCGCAGAAGGTAGCAGTACAGACAGCACTAACACTAGGGAAAGTACTTTGAATACAGGTTTTATGATCGTTTTTATACTCAATCCACAAAGCGTTTAAATCCTAATCGTCTCAACATTTTTTTCTCAAACTCCCAAAAAAAATGGAATTGTCCAAATAACCATCCAAAAGTAACTAAAAGAATCTGATAAAAAATTAGCCCAATAATAATAAATAATGTCCAGTAGAGTATTGGGTTTAAGTTTTCTTTAGTAATTCCGAGAAGTTTGATAATTGGTCTGCCTACGTATAAAGATGATGAACCTGTAACGGCAAACACAATAAATACTCTAATCATTTCCCATCTATACTGTAGTTTCCAACGCTTTTCAAGCCATTTGAATAGCTTTATGGTAAATGCCAATAGGCTTATAAAATATATGATTGAAAATATAATAACGATTACTAGACCGAATTTTTGAAATAAGGCTTGTGAAATTTTGTAAGACGTGTAGCCTAAAGCCATTAGACCTAAAATTGGAAAAAGTAATTGCCAATCATGCTGAATTTCCCAATGTTCTTTAAACCTTTTCATAGCACTTTTAAAGTGCTACAAAATTACACTAAATTCTAGGAATAATAGAGGTTAATTGTTGTTTATATTTTAGTTGAAAATATAAAAAGTAGTTATAAAGTTTGTAGTTAACTTCATAGCCATAATCTGTACGTGTATCGTAGTCGATTCTTGTTTGATACAGGTCTGGGTTATAAGTTTGGGGTTGTAGGTTTCTTTGGTTCCAAGCTTGTACTAGAAAAGCATTTCTGTTTTCTAGCCATGTTTGGGAATGGAATCCTCTAGGTCTTGCAGTACTGACTAGCCATGCATTAAAGCCAGGTTCGATAATAATGATTTCGTAATCGGTTTCATCACTACTAATAGAAACCGTATCGTTTTCTACTAAAGCACTGTCGTTACCATTATTAATTGTAGGATTGCTATTGTATGATTTACAACTAGCAATTAGTGCAATAAGAGCAACAAATGGGATAATTCTTTTCATAACATTAAAGGTATTGATAATTTTTTTCATTTTAGAATAATTGATGTTAAAGACAAAATAAGGTACAAATACCATAGTGAAAAACTACTAATGAGTGAAATTACCAATTGAGCGAGTAAGAGTAGAAGGTTTGATAATAAAAAAAGCAGCACAAAAGGGCTGCTTTTAGTATGTGTATAATACTAAGATTTTACTTTCCAAATAAGCCTCCTAAAAGACCACCAAGACCACCTTTTTTCTTAGAGCCACCAAGTACCATTCCGGCAACATCGTCAATAACGCTGCCATCACCATCAGCATCTAATATCTTTTCTAAGAAACTTTGCTCATTTCTAGTACTACTACCGCCAAGTAAGCCACCCAATAGACCTGTAAGGTCACTTTGAGAACTCACATTATTTTGTCGAGATTGTTTCCCTAAAACACCCATTAAAATTGGCGCAGCAACTTTTAAAATATCACCTACAGCACCAGCATCTAAACCAGACTTTTGCCCAATTACTTGCTGAACACCTTGTTGTCTGCTACCTAAAATATGACCTAAAATTTTGGAACCATCTGTTTTTACGTCTTCATCAACTCCACCACCAAATAGACCGCCTAAGTTATCTAAGATACTTCCATCGTGCTTACCACTTAATGCACCCATAAGACCTTGAGCTCCTTCTGGAGTAGAAGCATTACGTTCCATAGCTTTCATAAGAACAGGCAATGCCATTGTTAAAACACTACTTGTTTTATTTTGATCGGTTCCTGTAGAACCAGATACACCACTAATGATGGTTTTTCCCAAATCACTATTTAATAAGTCTAAAATTCCTTCCATTGTTTTTTTAAGATTAAGGTTAATAAATTCTGTTTAATAAGGTACAAAAAAAGTCCTATGCATTTATAGGACTCATTTTATTTATTTAGGTCACATTTATTTTGTTAGCCTAAAATATTTATAATCTGCTCTGCTAGTTCAGTACCAATTCTATCTTGTGCTTCATTGGTCGCAGCTCCTGTGTGTGGTGTTAATGATAAAGAAGGATTCATAAGTAATTGAACTTCTGGTTGAGGCTCTTTTTCAAAAACATCCAATGCTGCTTTTGCTACTTTTCCGCTTTCTATAGCTTTTACTAATGCTATTTCATTTACAACTCCACCACGTGCAGCGTTAGCTATAATTACACCATCTTTCATTAGTTCAAATTCAGCTTTATCGATAACGTAATCTTTTTGAGCTGGTACATGTAGTGTAATAAAATCAGCCTGCTTTAAAACGTCTTCTTTAGATATTGTTTTTATGTTAAAGCTTGCTTTCTGACCGTCAAAAAAGTCTAATTCTAAATTAGCTTCCTCTATAAATGGGTCAAATGCTACAATCTTCATACCAGCACCAATACCAATCTTGGCAGTGGCTTGCCCAATTCTACCAAAGCCAATCACGCCTAAAGTTTTTCCCTTTAATTCAACGCCTTTAGCGTAAGCTTTTTTAAGACCTTTAAAGTTAGAATCTCCTTCTAAAGGCATATCGCGATTAGAATTGTGAAGAAATCTAGCTAAGCCATAAAAGTGCCCAAAAACCAATTCTGCTACGGAATGAGAAGATGCAGCAGGAGTATTGATAACATGAAGTCCTTTTTCTCTTGCATATTCAACATCAATATTATCCATACCAACACCACCACGCCCAATAATCTTAAGGCTAGGGCAATTGTCTATAATGTCCTTTCTTACTTTGGTTGCACTTCGTACGAGTAGTACAGAAATAGCATTGTCGTTAATGTAGTTTTGTAATTGTTCTTGTGCAACAGTTGTTGTTAAAACTTCGAAACCAGCTGCCTCCAGAGCGTCAATACCACTTTGAGAAACACCATCGTTTGCTAGTACTTTCATGTAATAGGAATTCTTTATTTTTATTTTTTAAGCTTTTCTTTCTAGTTCACTCATCACTTCAACAAGTGCCTTTACGCTATCTAAACTAAGCGCATTGTACATAGAGGCTCTGTAGCCACCAACACTTCTATGACCGTTTAGTCCGTTAATGCCAGCTTCTTTCCACATGGCATCAAACGTTTCTTTAAGGTTTTCATTTTCTAAAGTGAAGGTTGCATTCATGGTAGAGCGATCTTCTTTTACCGCATAGCCATTAAATAGTGGGTTTAAGTCTATTTCTGAATAGATTAAGCGTGCTTTCTTTTCATTTTCCTCCTCAATGGCTTTAATACCACCCAAATCTTTTAACCATTGTAAGGTTAGCATAGATACATACACGGCAAAAACAGGGGGTGTGTTAAACATACTGCCTTTGTTAATATGCACTTTATAGTCCATCATTGACGGAATCTTACGTGATACCTTACCAAGTACATCTTCTTTTACAACTACTAGCGTAGCACCAGCAGGACCCATGTTTTTCTGTGCACCAGCATAGATAAGATCAAATTTCGAAAAATCTAATTGACGTGAAAAAATATCACTACTCATATCACAAACCATTGGAATTGGTGAGTCTGGGAAACTCTTCATTTGTGTTCCGAATATGGTGTTGTTAGAGGTACAGTGAAAATAGTCGTAGTCTTCAGGAATACTGTAACCCTTTGGGATATAATTGAAATTGGCACTTTTGGAAGAGGCTACCTCATATATATCATCGTAAATTCTAGCTTCTTTTATGGCGTTGTCGCTCCATGTTCCTGTATTTAAGTATCCAGCTCTTTTTTCAAGAAGGTTGAGCGCCACCATTAAAAACTGTGTGCTTGCCCCACCTTGTAAAAATAAAGCTTTATAACCTTTGCCTTCAAGTCCTAAAAGCTCAAGGGCTAAGGATCTAGCGTTTTCCATAACGTCGACAAAAGGCTTGCTACGATGTGATATCTCGATAAGTGATAAGCCGTCGTCAAAATTTAAAAGTGCTTCGGAGGCTTTTTCGATTACGGATTTTGGGAGTACACAAGGCCCTGCGCTAAAATTATGTTTTTTCATGTGATATTTTTTGTTAGATGCTTTACAAAGGTGCTAATTTATTGCCTATAAAACATTAATTAATTGCTAATTTTTGCATCAAATTTTTAACAGGAATTCAACAGTATCCACACCATCTGCATAATCCCAAAGTTCTGGTTTTTGGGTCTGCCCAAAAGCGACTTCATTTACTGTAAAATCTTTTGAAACCACACATTGTATTTTGTCCTTATCGTCTTGTAGTTTAGTTTTCAGTTCTTCTTCTGTATTGTAATACTCATAAAAAACGGTAGCAATTGGTGAAGCATAACTTTCATCTTCCTTTATCATTAAAAAGCCATTCTCTAGCATATCAAATTCGCTCATTAAATACACAGCTTTGTTGTAGTCGTAATTATTAGCATATTTGGCTTCGTGTATCACAGGATGCCACTTATAAACCGCATTAAAAAAGGCTTCAAAATTATAACCCTTTGGCACAAATAGTTTGGATACATTTCTACAGCCTAAACCATAATACCTAAAGATGTCATCCGCTAGGGCTTCTAATTGGTCTAGAGATTCATGTCCCTTTAGAATAGCTACTGAATTTCGGTTTTTTCTAATAATAGATGGTTTGTTCTTAAAGTAGTATTCAAAATAGCGTGCTGTGTTATCGCTACCTGTAGCAATGACAGCGTCAAAGTTTTCTAACCTGTCTTGCGTAAAAGTGATTCTGCCTTTAAAACCAGGTTCTACAACTTCGAGGTACTTTGACAAATAGGGTAGTAGGTGCTTATCGTTAGAAGACTGCTTTACCAATACCTTATGACCCGAGATAAGCACTGATAAAAAATCGTGAAAGCCAACTAACGGAATATTACCAGCCATGATGATACCAACGGTCTTTGGTGCAACACCATTGATTTTATAATGGCTTACCCATTTGTTGATATTATCTGTAGTTAGTGCATTTGCCCAAGACTCTAAACTAAAGACAACATTAGCTTTGGTAAACCAACCATTATGCTCATTAGCGAGTTTTATTTGGTGCTTAAACCCATCAAAAAAGAGGTCATTAGCCTCAACACCAACGTCTTTTTGAATGCCTTTGGTACCAAATTGACTTAAAAACTGACCTAATTTTGAGAAAGCGTTAATTCTTTGTTGTAAATCCATGTAGTGTTTGGTAAAACGCCTTTTTGGCTTTATTTTTGCAATCGCAAAATTACATAATAAAAAAGAAAAATTACCATGGCCATTATAATCACGAGTGAATGTATTAATTGTGGAGCTTGCGAACCAGAATGCCCAAATACAGCTATATATGAGGGCGCAGATGATTGGCGCTATTCTGATGGTACAAGTTTAAAGGGCAAAGTGGTTTTACCAAATGGAAAGCAAGTTGATGCTGATGAGACCCAAGAGCCAATCAGCGATGAGATATATTACATAGCACCAGATAAGTGTACGGAGTGTATGGGCTTTCATGAAGAGCCACAATGTGCTGCCGTTTGCCCTGTAGATTGCTGTGTACCAGACGAAAACCATGTGGAAACCGAAGAAGAGTTATTGGGCAAGCAACGCTTTATGCACCCTGAAGACTAAATGAATGATTAATTATTAATAATTAATGACTAATGACTAATAATCCTGAGCTTTTGGCTTGGGATTTTTTTTATACAGATTTGGTAGTGCAATAGGCTAATAAAAACCTGAACACCATTTCCAATTGGATTTAAAGTATTAATTGGATTAATTGCCCAAAATTTATTGTTCATAAAAAATCTATAACATACAGATATCGTGTATATTAAATATTCTTTTTAAGAATAGGCAATTAATTTTTTGGGAGTTTCAATGGGTTTGTTGTTTTATAATTAGATTAATAATTAAATTTTTTAAAAATGAAAACCCCAAATTTCAAACTACTTACGATTTTAACTGCGTTTACAATCTTCATAGGCACATTTACATCTTGTACGGATGACGATGGCCCAACGGTTAATATAACTGTCAATGAAGGGCCAAATGGCGATATAGGTGGTGATTTTACTGGCGATGGTGGTAACGGTTCAAGAACTATTAATTGGACAAATGGATTAACCACAGCCGATTATAATGCTGATATTACTAGCACGTCATCTGGTACTTTTCAGATTGTAATTTCAGATGCCAGTGGTAATGTGGTCCTTGATAGAACTATTAACGGTGGAACTGAGCCAGATACTATTGGAGGTGTTACTGCTACAGGAGAGCCTGGAAGCTGGACAGTTACTATAATTTTGGAAGCCTTTGATGGCAATGGAAGTTATTCTTTAAGTGCAGGAAATTAGAAAATGATTATTTTTTAATTACAAATCACCATAGATAATCCCAAGACTAGCGCTTGGGATTTTTTTATGTCTCAACTTAACAGTACACCAAGGATGCTTAGCTTTACTATGGTATAAAGTCGGCATATAGTTGGTATATATATGATATACATAGTGCTAAGTCATATATTTTATATATATTTATGTTATTGAAAATAAGTGTGTTATGGCAAAGCAAAAGGGAATTGTGTTTTTTGAAGGTACTTTAGGAGGTATCAATTTTTATTACAGAAAGGGTGTGCCCACAGCACGGCGAGCAGGTGGCGGCTTTAATGCCAAGGCGATAAAGACGAGTCCTAAAATGGTGCGTGTGCGCGAAAGTAACAGTGAATTTGCACTATGCTCTACGATAAATAAGCATTTTAAGCGCGCCTTAAAACCTTTTTTGCTGGGTTATAAGGATGGTACATTGCATGCTAGGCTGATGCGCTTGTTTTTGAGCCTAAAGGATTTGGATGTTACTTCTGTGAGAGGCAAACGTAAGGTAGGCGTTGGCTATGCTACGGCTTATGGCCCTCGATTGCTCAGTGATTTTAAGGTAACGCCAGAGCGACCACGCTTGTTTGATGCTGATTATAGTTTTGATTGGGATGCCTTGCAACTTGAGGTTAGTAATTTTAGTATTGCCAGTGCCCAGTATCCTGTGGGTGCGGATACGATGGAGGTTATGGTTGGTGTGCTGCGATTTGATTTTGATACTTGTACTTACGACAGTGTTATGGCCGACAGGGTTTTTATTGACAGGGATTTTGGAGCTACAACTTTTACAATTGCTGTTGATGGCTTGCCAGAGGGCGCCGGTGTTTTGGTTGCCGTGGCACGTGTGGCGTTTTACCAACGGGTAAATGACAGGCTTTTTTTATTGCCTGGTAGTGCTGGGTTTGGGGTTGAGATGTTTAGTTGTTGAGATGTTTAGCTGTTGGCTGTTGGCTTGTAGTTTGTGATGCCAAAAAAAAAGTCTTACCGAAGCAAGACTAAAGATTTTTATCTACGGCATATAGCCTTATTGTGATAAGATTAAAGATTAGAAATTTTAATCTGTTGTAAACATAGCAAAAGTAAGTTTGTAAAAAATACGTGACTTTACGTATTGACTTATTGGTTTAAAAAGGCGAACTTCGCTTATCAGTGGATATAAATTATTAAAACGAATTCATATCCTTAACGTTAGCCACAATTAAGAAAAATGAGAATTTATAAACCAATAGCTATCATCCTTTTATTTCTAGTCTCATGTACATCAAAAGAGAATAATAAGAAAGATTTCACCTCATTTGACGGAACAAAAATCGCATATACTGATAATGGAAATGGAGAACTAGTTTTACTAATTCATGGTTTTATAGTCGATGGAGATTGGAATTGGGGAAAATCGGAATTAAAAAAACAACTGATTAAACAAGGCTACAGAGTTATTATACCAGACTTAAGAGGTAATGGAAATTCTGATAAACCAAAAAATGAAAATGCCTATAAAAATAATGCGGAAGTGAAAGATTTAATGGCCCTAATTGACCATTTAGAAGCTGACAACTATGTGGCTGTTGGATACTCAAGAGGTGCAATTGTGCTTGCAAACTTACTTACTAAAGATAAACGAATTGACAAAGCCGTATTTGGAGGAATGGGCATTGAATTTACCAATCCGAAATGGTACAGGCGAATTGAATTTGGAAATGTTTTTTCTGGACGGACTGAACCAAATGAAATGACAAGAGGAGCTGTAGACTTTGCGAAAAATCTTGATGTGAACTTTAAAATAATGGGCTATTTACAGGACTATCAACCTGAAACAACTATTGCGGAACTTAATAATATTGAGGTGGAGACTTTGGTAATTTGCGGAGATGATGATTTAGATAATGGAAATCCTAAAAAATTACAAGAACAATTATCGAATAGTAAATTGAGTCTCGTTAGTGGCGACCATATGAGTACACCTTTTTCAAAGGACTTCGCGGAATCGATTATTGAATTTCTTAATGAAAAATAACAGTGGCTAACAACGGCTATAGTTCATTACGGCTGAAATTCCTAATCGGAATTTCGAGCCTTTTTGCTAAATTTATGGTTACGGCGGAATGATACTCGCGTACCATTCCGTAACGAAACCATAGCCAAAACCGATAAGCGTACATCTATTATCTCACAGCAATCATACTAATCTCAACGTTAACAAACTTAGGTAGGTTAGCTACTTCTACGGTTTCTCTGGCTGGTGCGGTGTCTTCGTTAAAATAGTTGGCATAGACGGCATTGATCTTGGCAAAGTTGTGCATATCGCTAATGAAAATGGATGTTTTAATAACGTTTTCAAAGGTCATGTTAGCAGCCGTTAAGACGGCTTTTAGGTTTTCCATAACCTGAGTGGTTTCGGCTTCAATGGTATCTATAACCAATTCCATAGTCTTAGGATGCAAGGCAATTTGCCCAGAGGTGTATAAGGTATTGCCAATTAAAATGGCTTGGTTGTAAGGGCCTATTGGTGCTGGTGCGTTTGGTGTGTTGATGATGGTTTTCATGGGTGTGTTTTGCTACTATGGTTAATGGGTTTAAAATTCGGTAATTTGAGTGGTTTTTTAGAATAAAATGGTGACTATTTTGTTTTTGGTACATTCCGACATTAGTAGTTGGAACATCAAACAGCCGAAAGTTAGGCTTGAACTGATGTTTTTTCTATGTTCATTTTTATTCGTCGGTTGTTATTTTTTCTAGTGGTACTCATGATTGCTTTGCAGTTGTCTTGACACGAAACCCTTCGACTGCGCTCAGGACAGGCTGCCCAAAAAGTACTCAAGACACATCTATTTTATGGATTTCGTGAATCTTCGATTTCAAAACGATTTTTAGGAAGTTGCACAGCACCATTCGCCAATAATTGTTTATAATTCTTATTTCTTGATATATAAATCTTTAATCCTTGATTTTAGTTCACAAGGTTGATTGTTGCTCATTACTTCTGAAAATCGTTGCTTCCGACCGTACTTCGACAAGCTTAGTGTGACAGTTCAGCATGACAATAGGAATCTGGTGCTCTTAAAACCATAAGCAAAATCCTAAATGTGCTCTGATGAATTGTTTATTTTATATGTTCATTTTATTCGTCGGTTGTTATTTTTTCTAGTGGTACTCATGATTGCTTTGCAGTTGTCTTGACACAAAACGAACCAAAAAGTACTCAAGACACATCTATTTTATGGATTTCGTGAATCTTCGATTTCAAAACGATTTTTAGGAAGTTGCACGCACCATTCGCCAATAATTGTTTATAATTCTTATTTCTTGATATATAAATCTTTAATCCCTGATTTTAGTTCACAAGGTTGATTGTTGCTCATTACTTCTGAAAATCGTTGCTTCCGACTGTACTTCGATGCTTCGACTTACGTTGTAAGCTATCTTCATTCAAAATATATTTTGAATTCGATAATGCTCAGGACAGGCTCTGCTCAGACAGCACTTCGATGCTTCGACTGTGCTTACGCTAAAGCTTCAGCGACACGAGTGCGTTCAGCACAGGCTCTGCTCAGTGTGACAGTTGCTTTAATAGTTCTCAATACATTTTTAATCGCTTTGCTAGCGATTAAAAACACTCGAACTGACATTAGATTATTATACTCGGTACTTCGACTGTGCTTACGCTAAAGCTTCAGCGACACGAGTGCGTTCAGCACAGGCTCTGCTCAGTGTGACAGTTGCTTTAATAGTTCTCGATACATTTTTAATCGCTTTGCTAGCGATTAAAAACACTCGAACTGACATTAGATTATTATACTCGGTACTTCGACTGTGCTTACGCTAAAGCTTCAGCGATACGCGTGCGCTCAGCACAGTCTATGCTCAGACTGACAGTTGCTTTAATAGTTCTCGATACATTTTTAATCGCTTTACTAGCGATTAAAAACACTCGAACTGACATTAGATTATTATACTCGGTACTTCGACTGTGCTTACGCTAAAGCTTCAGCGACAGGCGTGCGCTCAGCACAGGCTGTAGGAATCTTTTTTAAGGTTAAACTTTATTTATTTTAGTTAATGAACTTATACTAACCTTGTTCTCGATACATTGCAACGCAAGCGTTGCAACACTCGAACTGACAATTAGTTACCCAATTGACGGTCTGGTTGTCTACGCTGATCGTACTTTAAGTCTTTTAACAAGTTAGATTTAATACCTATAAAGAAGTTCCATGAGCTTCGGTTACTAAACGGTATCCACGTAAAATTCATTCTCCAACTTAATAAATCGCGTTCAAAACGCAACTGGGTAAAGGTAAATCCTTGGTTTAAAAAATCGTAACCAGAGGATGCACCCACAGACCAACGTGGTGAGAGTTCTACATCACCAGAAAACATTAAAGAGTTAGAGGTAATTTGGTCTTGCCTCCTTGTGTTGGTATAATTGGCAGCATAAGACA
The DNA here is from genome assembly GCF_049942685.1 of Winogradskyella sp. HB-48. Taxonomy (GTDB): domain Bacteria; phylum Bacteroidota; class Bacteroidia; order Flavobacteriales; family Flavobacteriaceae; genus Winogradskyella. The sequence continues at coordinate 2,963,775 of NZ_CP187934.1, read as the reverse complement.
ATCTTAAGCTCCACGGCATTTTATAGTTGTAGAAATCGTTATTTTCTTCTTCTTCCTCTTTGCTTTTATCCTTTTTCTGGTCACCAAGTCTTTGATCTGCAAAATCTTGCGATACACCAAATAAGTCGTCAGCTCTTGCATTGGCTGTAGCCGAACGACGCTCTGCTTCTTCATCTCTTTCTTCTTCTTTCCCCTTTCCAGAAAAACTATCGTTATTAAGCGTATAACTAATATTCAGGTTAGCAGAAGTTAAACGGAATAAGCTACCACCATTATTGATGTTAAAGGTGTTTATTAGATTATTGTTGCTATCTAAGGCATATGGGTTTAAGGTCATACCAAAGTTAATGTTCATCTTTTTGTTAAGAATTTGGGTACCACCAGTGACTCTTAATGGACTCCAATTTAGAGAATCTGCTGCTAAATCGTAAGATGTAGATAGATTAAGGTTGTTTAGTAAAAAGACCTTCTTTGGTTCGGTTTCTGTGGAATCTTTAGGACGAATTTTGGCTTCAAAATTATTGCCAACAGCAATACCAATATTGCTCGAATATCTATTGCCTGGTCTTCCGAAGAGCGAGTTTTCAAAGCGTGTATACTCTACCTGGTCGCTTGTAGTACCATCAGCATCAATAACATCATAGGTTTCGTAAAACTGGTCAAAAGCAGGTGTTACACTGTAACTTACAGATGGACGCATCACATGCCTAATGGCCTGTATTTTTGGGTCTTTGCCTTTTTTCTGAAAGTTATACATACCGTATAACGTCGTACCTATACTTGCACCAAAATTGTAGGTTAAATAACGGTCAAACCCATTTTTTTCAATTTCAATTTCTTCTTGGTTAGCAATGTCCCAAAATTTGTTGACTGTTTTTAGTGTCCAGTTTTCTTCAAAATTAGCATTAACACTGGCACTAAAATGATTAAAGACCTTAAAGTTTGTGGTTACTGGGATGGAGTGGCGCATACCAGCTAAGGCATCATCAAACATTTCGCTCTTGCCAAATAAGGAATCCGTAGTATTAATACGATACTCTCCTCTAGTATTTACCTGAAAGTTAATATTTTGAATAGCGCCTTTTTTAGCACCTGACTTTGGTGCAAACGGAAATACCCTGGTCATTGAGGCTTGCATGGTTGGCAAGGTTAAGTTAATGGCTTCCGTATTGGTGTTTTGATTATGTGTAGCCGATAAACTAAGGTTTACCTGAGGCTCTCCTTGAAATGTTTTAGAATACGAGACCGAAGATGCTAAGGTATTGGTTAAAAAATTAGCCTGATTGATCTGATTAATGGATTGTGTAAAATACTGACTACTACCTAAGTTTACCGATGCTGTAAATCTTGAATTGGGATTAGCCTTAGCGTCTTGGCTATGCGACCATCTGATGTTGTAAATGGTGCTTTTTGAAAAGTCTGGGAAACCACGCTCGCTGTTTATTAAATTCTCGTACCTAAACCCAAAATTACCTCGAAATTTATAGCGTACGGCATAGTTGCTCTCTAGTCGTAGTCCATAGCTTCCATTGGTATAATAGTCTCCTAATACCGCTAAATCTACATAATCGCTTATTGCAAAATAATAACCACCATTTTGTAAAAAATACCCTCTGTCGTTACCGGTGTCTTCACCAAACGAAGGGAATATAATACCAGAGGTTTGTTTTTTGGACATTGGAAAATACGCAAAAGGTATGGCTATTGGTGTTGGTACATCGTAGATGTACATTTGGCTCATACCAGTTACAATCTTTTTGTTAGGTACAATCTTAGCCCTGTTCATTAAGATGTAATATTCAGGATCATCGAGATTTTCTGAGGTTGTAAATTTTCCTTTTGAGATAAAGTAAACCGAATCGTTTTCGCGCTTAGTACGCTCAGCAATGACCGTTCCGCCACTTTGTTCAGTAACCGAGTTAAAAATTAATGCTTTTCTGGAGTCGGTATTAAAAATGATGGAGTCGGGCTCAATAACATTGGCACCTTGCTTAAAAACAGGTTTTTGGGAGTAGCCTGTTGAATCTTTCAACCTCCCTGCATAGACTAAATTTTTGCTGTAGTCAATTACAATAATACCAGCTTTAATTTCCATATCTTCATATAGAACTTCAGCTTCGTTAAATAAGGTTATCTGTTGTTTCTTTTGGTTTACGGAAACATAATCCTTGGCCTTGTAGGTGACAATATCTTTTAGGAACCCTTCTTTTTTTACAGAGTCATTATCTGTGGAGTCAACTGTCTTAGTATTTAATGGTGCGCTTAATAAAGAATCCGCAAAGATTTCAACTTTGTCTCTGGCAACTACAGTGGTATCACTTTTTTGCTCAGAAGGAATTGCTTCGTTCTTTTTTGGTAATTCTTGAGCCAAGCTAAAAGTGTTGATAAACACTGTAAAACTCAAGGCAAAAAGTATGTGTAAGCTATTTGTACGCAATCCTTTTAGATGTATTTTTGTAAAAGTATGGCTCGGTTTTTGAAACCCCAAAAGTACAGATATTTTTTTGTCATTATCTTATTAAATTTCTAAAGTTTAAAAATAGATATTACTAAAAACACTACGTAATAATTCGAGTTTATAAACCGTTAAATTAAATATGCAAACGAAGCGAAAATATATAAAAGTATTCTTAGTTCTTACATTTATAACTTCTTTAACATGCTTTGGATCATTGCAAGCCCAAGACGATAAGTTTGTTGTGGTTTTAGATGCAGGTCATGGTGGTCATGATTCGGGTAACTTAGGGAATGGTTATAAAGAAAAAAACATTGCTCTTAATGTTACTTTAGAAGTCGGCAGGGAGTTAGAAAAGAATAAGGACATAAAAGTGATTTATACGCGTAAAACAGACGTGTTTATAGAGTTGCATGAGCGCGCCAATATTGCCAATAAAGCCGATGCGGACTTATTTGTGTCTATACATTGTAATGCGCATAGTTCGCAAGCCTCTGGAACTGAGACTTTTGTTTTGGGCGAAAAAAATACGGGTCGGAATTTTGAAGTTGCAAAGCGCGAAAATGAAGTTATCTTTTTAGAGGACAATTACGAAGAGCATTATGAAGGGTTTGACCCAAGTTCTCCAGAGTCTACTATTGCCATTGGTATTGAACAAGAGGTTTATGTTGAACAAAGTATCACATTGGCGCGAAAAATAGAAGATAATTTCATTAATAAAGCCAAGCGCAAAAGTAGAGGTTTAAAACAGGCCAGTTTACTTGTTATAAGAAATACCTACATGCCAAGCGTTTTGATAGAAGTTGGTTTTCTAACGAATACTAAGGAAGGGGCTTATCTAAACACCAAAGCAGGTCAGTCTAAAATGGCAAATGCTATTAAGGATGCCATTGTTGAGTACAAAAAGGAAATCGATCAAAACGTAGGTAAGAGTATGATAGGTACTGAAAAAGTTGATAAAAAAACGGTTGAGGTTTTAGAAACTATGCCTCTGGTTTATGAAGATGTCACCTTTAAGGTACAAATAGCCGCAAGCTCTAGAGACTTAGAGCCAAAATCATATAATTTTAAAGGCTTGTCTGATATAAGTAAAGTTAAAGATGGTAAACTGTATAAGTACTTCTACGGAAGCACTTCGGATTACAACAAAGTAAAGCAGCTTCAAGAAGAGGCAAAATCCAAAGGTTATTCGTCTTGCTTTGTGGTTGCTTATAAAGCTGGCGAGCAAATTGATGTTGCAGAGGCTCTAAAATCTGCTGCTAATTAGAATTATTATTAATAATTTTATTCCTAATTTTGTTTTCAATCAAATCTAAGCCCATTGAAAGTTTCTAGAGAAGTTAAAACAGCAGTATTGGTATTATCTGGTATTGCACTTTTCGTTTATTTGTTTTCGTTTTTAAAAGGAGATGATCTTTTTTCTAATACCAACACCTATTACACAGAGTTTGATTATAATGCGCTCAGTCCTTCGTCTTCTGTCACTATAAAAGGCAATAAGGTAGGCAAGGTTGAAGAAATTACATACGACTTTGATACAAAAAAGACAGTGGTAGAATTCTCTGTTAACCCAAAACTAAAATTCTCTAAAAATAGCATCATAAGATTATACCCAACAGGTCTTATGGGTGGAAATGCATTATCCATAATAGATGCTAATGATGGTGAGTTTGCAAAACCAGGAGATTATATTCAATCGGAAGTTAAACAAGGCTTAATGTCTTCCTTAGAAAGTAGTTTACCAAAGGTAACTTCTGGATTGGATGGTACTTTGGAATCTGCGGATATCTTAGTTAAAAATTTGAATGCGATGCTTTTAGATGATTCGGAAGATGGTCTCAAAAATGCAATTGCCGAATTGAATACCACGCTAAAGTCATTTTCCAGTACATCGTATTCTGTTCAGAGTATGATAAAAAATAATGAGGCGAAGATAGCATCTATACTAGATAGTTTTGATAAAACCAGTAAAGACCTAAATGCGTTAACAACAGAATTAAAAGAAGCAGGGCTTTCTAAAACCGTTGAAGAGTTAACCAAAACAATTGGTTCTATGCAAAGTTTGTTGGCTAATATAGATAATGGTCAAGGTACAATCGGTAAGTTATTAAAAGACGATTCTCTTTACGATAATTTAGATGCAGCTTCTAAAGAATTACAATTATTGCTACTCGATATAAAATTACATCCTGCGAGATACAGAAGAATTCTTTCCAAGAAAGAAATTCCGTATGAAGAACCAACTGAGGAGCAAATCAATAATAATTAGACTTTCTAGCTATGGAATACATTCCTAATATTCTTTTTTTAATAATTCTAGCTTTTGGTATTGGGTATTTTGCTCGAAATATTAAAAAGCTCATTCGCAATATTAAACTTGGTAAAGCGATAGATGCTAGTGATAACAAGGGAGAACGTTGGCGAAACATGGCAAGAATTGCTCTTGGTCAAAGTAAAATGGTAAAGCGACCAATTGCAGGTTTACTACATATTGTAGTTTATGTTGGTTTTATCATTATTAATATTGAAGTATTAGAAATTATCATCGACGGCCTTTTTGGTACACATCGTATAGGACTCAAAGTATTGCCAGAATCGGTTTACGGTTTTTTGATCGGTGCGTTTGAAATTTTAGCGGTACTAGTTTTAGTTTCTGTTGTAGTATTCTGGTTGCGTCGTAATGTTATAAAATTAAAACGTTTCCTAAGTTCAGAAATGAAAGGTTGGCCTAAGAATGATGGTAATATTATCTTGTATTTTGAGGTTGTGCTTATGTGTTTGTTCTTGTTGATGAATGCAACAGACACTACCTTTCAGAATTTAGGTCATGGGAATGTTATTTCACAATTTATAGCACCATGGTTTGGAGATAATCCAGATACTTTGCACATGATAGAGCGTACAGCATGGTGGTTACATATTGTAGGGATACTCATCTTCTTAAACTATCTGTATTTTTCTAAGCACTTGCACATTCTTTTGGCTTTCCCGAACACCTATTATGGCAGTGTGGAGCCAAAAGGAAAATTCAACAATTTAGAAGCAGTTACTAATGAGGTGAAGTTAATGATGGATCCTAATGCAGATCCGTTTGCTGCAGCACCAGAGGGAGCAGAAAATGAAATTCCAGCCAAGTTTGGTGCTAGTGATGTTATGGATTTAAATCAAATCCAACTGCTTAATGCCTATACGTGTACTGAGTGTGGTCGTTGTACTTCGGCTTGTCCTGCAAACTTGACAGGAAAGAAGTTATCGCCTCGTAAGATTATGATGGATACGCGTGATCGTTTGGAAGAAGTAGGAAAAAATATAGATGCCAATGGAGGTGAATTTAAAGATGACGGAAAGCAACTTCTAGGCGATTATATTACTAATGAAGAACTTTGGGCATGTACCACATGTAATGCCTGTGTAGAAGAGTGCCCAGTTAGTATCAATCCATTGTCTATTATTTTAGAAATGCGTCGTTATTTAGTGATGGAGCAGAGTGCTGCACCAATGGAATTGAATAACATGATGACCAATATAGAAAACAATGGTGCGCCATGGCCTTATAACCAAATGGACCGTTTAAATTGGGCTAACGAAGACTAGAAAGTTGATGTGTTTATACGTTTAATTTTCTTTTGATTAAACACATAAACCCTAAACAAATAAACATCTGAGAGATGAGCGAAGAACTTAAAGTGCCAACGATGGCAGAGTATATGGCAGAAGGAAAGCAACCCGAAATTTTGTTTTGGGTAGGTTCTGCAGGTAGTTATGATGATAGAGCAAAAAAAATAACCAAGGCTTTTGTTAAGATATTAAACAAAGCCAATGTGGATTTTGCAGTTTTAGGAACAGAAGAAAGTAATACAGGTGACGTTGCAAAACGTGCAGGTAATGAGTTTTTGTTTCAGATGCAAGCCATTATGAATATTGAGGTTTTAAATGCTTACGAGGTTAAACGTATTGTTACCTGCGATCCGCATTCCTTCAATTGTCTAAAAAACGAATATCCAAGTCTTGGTGGCAACTATGATGTGGTACACCATACACAGTTTATAAAAGAGCTTATAAGTTCTGGTCGATTAACCTTAGAAGGCAATACCTATAAAGGAAAGCGTATCACATTTCATGATCCTTGTTATTTAGGTCGCGCCAATAGTGAGTACGATGCACCAAGAGATGTCCTTAAAAAAACCAATGCTACTCTGGTTGAAATGAAGCGTCATAAAAATACAGCATTATGTTGTGGTGCTGGTGGAGCACAAATGTTCAAGGAGCCAGAAAAAGGTGACATGGATATTAACATTTTGAGGACTAAAGATGCTCTAGAGACAAAGCCAGATATCATAGCCACAGGTTGCCCATACTGCAATACCATGATGAGTGATGGTGTTAAATTCAATGAAAAGGAAAACGAAATTTCGGTATTGGATATAGCAGAGTTAATCGCTAATTCTTAAATCATCAGATGCTAGTAGATTTTGAAACCTTACCAGAAGAATCACGAGTTTGGATATACCAAGCCAATAGAAGCTTTTCAGAAGAAGAATTAGAAGAGCTAAGCTCTAAACTAGAAACGTTTATTGAAGCTTGGACGGCCCATGGCAAAGATTTGCAAGCTGGCTTTAAGATTGTCTATAAGCGTTTTATCGTTATTGCCTTAAACCAAAACCTTAATGTGGCAACAGGTTGCTCTATTGATGCTTCCGTACATTTTATTCAACAGTTAGAAAAAGCATATAACGTAGATTTAATGGATAAAATGAACGTATCCTTTAAACAAGGAGAATTCATTGCTTACAAACCATTGATGGACTTCAAGACTATGGCTAAAAACAATTCTGTGACTAAAAACACTATTGTTTTTAATAATTTGGTTAACAACATAGCAGAGTTTAAAGAGAATTGGGAAGTGCCAGCAAGTGAGAGTTGGCATAGTCGTTTTATGAAGTAAGCCAAAAATTAAAAAATTCTTAACAGATTAGTAGAATTATTACATTTTTCTAAACCTTAATTATTTTCATATTTCAAATAGATTAAGCATTTTTACTTCCACAATGCATAATTGGTAAATTTTGGGCACAGATATCTTCTTATTAAACATTTCCGGTCAAGACAAACCTGGTTTAACCTCGTCTTTAACTAGTGTTTTGGCAGCATATGATGCTAAGATTTTAGATATTGGCCAGGCTAATATTCATGATACCTTGTCCCTTGGGATGCTATTCGAAATCAAATCTGGGAAGAAATCTGCAGCGGTACTCAAAGATTTATTGTTTAAAGCCTATGAGTTAGGTATCACAGCAAAATTTACACCCATTTCTTTGGAAAATTATGAGCATTGGGTGAGCATGCAAGGTAAGGATCGCTACATCGTTACCATTTTAGGCGAAAAATTAAAGGCTGAACAAATTTCTGAAGTTACCAAAGTCATTTCAGAGAAAAATCTCAATATCGATTCCATTAAGCGATTGACAGGTCGTACCTCTTTAGTTAAAGAAGAAGAGTACCCAAGAGCATCCATACAACTTTCCATTCGTGGTAAACTCAAAGACAAGTCTGAGTTTACGTCGAGATTTATGCAAATATCCCAAGAACTAGATGTTGACATCGCCTTTCAGGAAGATAGTATGTTTAGGCGCAACCGTCGTTTGGTATGTTTTGATATGGATTCAACATTAATTCAAACCGAAGTTATAGACGAACTGGCAGAACGCGCAGGAGTGGGTGAGCAGGTTAAGGCCATTACAGAGTCTGCCATGCAAGGGGAAATTGATTTTCAAGAAAGTTTTAAAAAGCGAATGAAACTTTTAGAAGGTTTAAGTGAAGATGTTTTAAAAGATATTGCAGAGAACTTACCAATAACCAAAGGCGCAAGACGTCTAATAGATACCTTGCATTATTATGGTTACAAAACCGCTATACTTTCAGGTGGATTTACCTACTTTGGGAAGTATCTGCAAGAAAAATTGGATATTGATTTTGTATATGCCAATGAATTAGAGATTAAAGATGGTGTGCTAACTGGAGGTTATATTGGTGCTATTGTAGACGGAGACAAGAAAGCTGAATATCTTCAGTTATTAGCTGATAATATGGGTATAGACATTGAGCAAACCATTGCGATAGGTGATGGTGCCAACGATTTGCAAATGCTTAATCTAGCTGGTTTGGGTATTGCATTTCATGCTAAACCAAAAGTTAAGGATAATGCCCAAAATTCAATTTCGAGTATAGGTTTGGATGGTGTATTGTATTTATTGGGTTACCACGACCGCCATATAGATTTAGTGTAGCGGTTTTAAACTGTTAATTACACGGTTTATAAAACTATCCTAAAGTCTTTTTACTTCTTATTAAATATGCTATTTTGGCATAGTATTCGTTAATTAATTTATAAACGATAAAGATTTACATGCGATATTTGTCCCTTATTCTTATAGCTTTTTGCATTCAAGTTAATTTTGCCCAAAAGGCAACTCCCAATCCATTATTAACTAAAGACGCTGCCCAACAACAGCAGTGGGTTGATAGTATTTATAATTCCATGACCTTAAAAGAGCGTGTAGGACAGCTTTTTATGGTTCAGGTGTTTTCTAAAAATAGTGAAAAAGTTAATAATGACATAGTTGATTTAATAAAAGAAGCGCACATTGGAGGTGTCATTTACTCTAACGGTGGGCCATACAGGCAGGCTAAATTAAACAACCTGTTACAAGCTACTTCTAAGGTTCCTTTATTGGTTGGTATGGATGCAGAATGGGGCTTGAGTATGCGATTGGATTCCACCTATGCATTTCCATGGAATATGACCTTAGGTGCCATAGCTAACGATAGCTTGGTAGAACAAACCGGAAGACAAATAGGCGAGCATTGTAAACGCTTAGGAGTGCATTTTAATTTTGCTCCAGTTGTAGATATCAATACCAATCCTAAAAATCCAATTATTGGTAACCGTTCTTTTGGTGAAGATAGGGATAATGTTACAGCCAAGGGTTTAGCCTTTATGAAAGGCATGCAAAGTGCAGGAGTTTTAGCAAATGCCAAGCATTTTCCTGGTCATGGTGATACAGAAGACGATTCGCATAAAACCTTGCCAACCGTATCTTTTAGTGAACAACGCATAGATTCAGTAGAATTATATCCTTATCGGAAACTGATTAATGAGGGTTTGTCAAGCGTTATGGTGGCTCATCTCAATGTTCCAAGTTTAGAAAAGAGACGAGGCTTCCCTTCATCATTGTCTAAACATATTGTTACCGATATTCTCAAAGGTGAGTTAGGCTTTAAAGGCTTAATCTTTACGGATGCTTTAACCATGAAAGGGGCAGCAGATTATGTAGAAAAGAATGTTGATGGCATCACTACAAGTGTATTTTCAAAAGGGGGTGAAATAGATTTGATGGCATTTCTAGCAGGTAATGACGTACTTTTAATGTCTGAAGATCCTGAGAGGGGAATCGACAGAATTATTGAAGCGTATGAAGACAAAAAGATAACCGAAGAACGTCTCTCACATTCCGTAAAAAAAATCCTTATGGCTAAGTATAAGGTTGGTTTAAACAAGTATTCACCTGTTGGATTATACAATTTAGGTAAAGATTTAAACAGGGTTAAAGACGATGTACTTTACGAAACCCTTATGGAAAGTGCCATTACAGTAGTGAAGAATGAAAAAAGTTTGTTGCCGCTAAGAGATTTGCAAACCAAAAATGTGGCTTATGTTGCATTAGGTGATGTTAGTGGTTCAACGTTTTATGATGAACTGAAAAAATACACAAAAGTCCACCACATTAAAGGTGAAAAGTTAGATGAAGTTATTGCTAAACTGCACAATTATAATACTGTGGTTATCGGTTTTCATAAGTCTAACGATAATCCTTGGAAAGCTTACGAATTTTCTCAAAAGGAACTCGCTTGGTTATATGAAATTGCGAGAAATAACACGGTTATATTGGATGTATTTGCAAGGCCATATGCTTTAAATGATTTACGTTCTATTGAAAACATAGAAGCGATAGTTATGAGTTACCAAAACAGTGCTATTGCGCAACAAAAATCTGCACAACTTATATTTGGTGGCATAGACGCCAAAGGTAAATTACCAGTAAGTGCTGGTGAATTCTTTCCTGTTGACACAGGTATCATGTACAACTCGTTATCTAGTCTTAGTTACGGTTTACCAGAACGTGTTGGAATGGATTCTAAGCTTTTGAGTCGAATAGACTCCGTAGCTAGTAGTGCCGTTAAAAAACGAATGACACCAGGTATTCAGCTATTGGTAGCTAGACGCGGAAAGGTGATTTACAATAAAAATTTCGGGTATCATACTTATGACAAAAAGAATAAAGTAGATTTTGATGATATTTATGATGTGGCATCTTTAACAAAGATTATAGCTACACTTCCTGTGCTTATGGAATTAGAACAACAAGGCTCTGTTTCCTTAGATTCAAAATTGGGGGACCTGCTTCCTGAGTACAAAAAATCGAATAAGAAAAACATCACATTAAAAAAGATGCTGTCGCATTACGCACAGTTAAAACCTTGGATACCATTCTACTATGCTACTTTAGATTCCGTAACCAAAAAGCCAGATCCTAAATACTACAGGACTAAACCTACAAAAGGTTTTGAGGTAGAGGTTACCAATACACTTTTTATGCGTAATGATTACAAAGATTCCATTCAAGGGATTATAAAGGACAGTGACTTATTGTCTAGCTTACGCTACCGTTATAGCGATTTGCCGTACTACATCCTTAAGAAGTATCTCGAAGGCTTTTATGACAAATCCTTGCATGAAATCACCCAAGATCGTTTTTACAAATCGCTTGGCGCAAATTATACGACTTACAATCCGAGAAAAACATTCAGCCTAAAGGATATTGTACCTACTGAAGAAGATAACTATTTCAGGTACAAAAAAGTTCATGGTTATGTACACGATATGGGAGCAGCAATGCAAGGTGGTATTGGAGGCCATGCAGGTGTTTTTAGTAATGCTAATGATGTTGCCAAAATTATGCAGATGTTTTTGCAAAAAGGTTTTTATGGTGGCAAGCGTTACTTTAAATCCGAAACCATAGATAAGTTTAATACCTGTTATTATTGCGAAAGTGATAATAGAAGAGGCATTGGCTTTGACAAACCACAACTAGGTGAAGAAGGCCCTACCTGCGGATGTATTTCTATGACTAGCTTTGGACATTCAGGCTTTACTGGCACCTATGCTTGGGCAGATCCTGAGGAAGAAATTGTATATGTATTTTTAGCCAATAGAACCTATCCTGAAGCAGGTAAAAACCTATTACTCAGAGAAAACATTAGAACAGAGATTCAAAGACTTATCTACGAAGCTATAATTGATTAGTAGAATTAAACCGTTGTTCATTTTAATAAAATTCGTCACTTCGAGTGGGTTTTTCGATTGAAATGAGAAAAATTTGTATCGAGAAGCAGAATTTTCCAACAAAAGTTCTCGATGCAATTTCTCGTGTTACTTCGACTTCGCTCAGTATCCACTCAAAATCACTCGAACTGACAACTAACTGTGTTTTTATAGTTATAATGTATAACGAGTTGCATTAGTTAAAAAGTGCTAAAAGTTACTTTGTACCAATTTAAATCTGCTAACTTTAATGCGTGTTATAAAGTTGTAAGGATTTGGATAAAAGCAAGACTTTATACCTAGTAATTTTAAATATTCACAAGATTTAGATGAAAATAGGAATCGTTTGTTACCCAACATTTGGTGGTAGTGGAGTAGTAGCTACAGAATTAGGTTTAGAACTCTCTAAGCGAGGGCACGAAATTCACTTCATTACCTATAGCCAGCCAGTACGGTTGGAATTATTGAGTAACAATGTTCATTTTCACGAAGTACACGTACCAGAATACCCTTTATTTCATTATCAACCTTATGAGTTAGCATTGTCTAGCAAGTTGGTAGATATGGTACAGCTTTATGGTATAGAGTTGTTGCATGTTCACTATGCAATTCCTCATGCTTACGCAGCTTATATGGCACAGCAAATGCTTTTAGAAAAAGGTGTCCTTGTACCAATTGTAACAACACTTCATGGTACAGATATTACACTAGTTGGTAGTCACCCGTTTTATAAACCAGCTGTTACTTTTAGCATCAATAAATCTGATGCGGTGACTTCAGTTTCTGAAAGTTTAAAGAAGGATACCATGCGTCTGTTTGATATTAAAAAGGATATTCATGTGGTTCCTAATTTTATTGATTTAGATAAGCATACCAATAATTTTACGGATTGCCAGCGCGCTATGATGGCAAAAGATGACGAATTCATCATAACGCATATTAGTAATATGCGCGAAGTGAAGCAAATACCTGATGTGATTAAGATTTTTTATAATATTCAAAAGGAGTTACCAGCTAAGTTAATGATGGTGGGTGAAGGGCCAGAAAAAGAAACTGCCGAGATTTTGGTTGAAGAATTGGGTATAAGCGAAAAGGTCATTTTCTTCGGTAACAGCAATGAAATAGATAGAATACTGTGCTTTAGCGACTTGTTTTTACTGCCATCGCAAACCGAAAGTTTTGGTTTGGCAGCTTTAGAAGCTATGGCAAGTGGAGTACCTGTGATATCAACCAATACAGGTGGCTTACCAGAAGTAAACATTGATGGTTATTCAGGGTACTTGAGTGATGTTAATGCTGTGGCAGATATGTCTGCCAATGCCATAAAAATCCTGAAAGATGCAGACACCTTAAAAACCTTTAAAGCCAATGCCAAAGCACAATCCAAAAAGTTTGATATTCATGCTATTGTGCCACAATATGAAGCTATCTACGAAGAAACTTTGGATAAATTCTTAGTTACTAAACAAAGCATTTAGATTCAGAAATACTGAAACAAGTTCAGCACAGGCAAGTTTGGAATGACAAACGTGATACACATAATTTTAATTAGACCAAACAGCATATTTTTCTCTGCGTAGTTCTAGTGCAATTTCTTTTTCAGCAATTAACGCTTCTTTTCGGGTTAAAAAAGGGTCTATGTGATTGTAAAGGCTAGGTCTAAGATATAAGCCATATTTCTCAACAATATTAGAGGATAATTTATGCCCTTTTTTGTTTCTGTGACCTGTTTTGTGCTGCTTGAACCGTTCTTTGGGGCTTTTACTCGTCATGCCTACATACAAACACTCTAATACACCATTGTATTGCGGATTGGCGTTTCTGAATTTTGTGTTTTCAGTAAAAACGCGTTTAGAGAGCTCTACGACATAAATACGATATAGCGTTTTGGGCATGTTTTAAAATGGAAGATTTAAGGTTGGCGCAGAATTTTTTCCATTTTTTTGCCTTTGGCCAACTCGTCAACCAACTTATCTAAATATCTACATTGTTGGGTAGTAGGATTTGTGATTTCCTCAACACGATAGCCACAAATAACACCAGTTATAAGATGTGCATTCTCATTAAGGTTGGCGTTTTCAAAGAAGTCTTTAAAATTGACTTTCTGCTCAATGAGTTCATTGAGTTTGTTTTCATCGTAACCTGTTAGCCATTCTATCACTTCGTGAAGTTCTTCCTTGGTTCTGCCTTTCTTTTCTACCTTAGTAACGTAATGCGGATATACTGAGGCAAAACTCATATTAGCGATGCGCTCATCGTGGTGGCTGGTGTCGGTTTTATTCATTTTTATTTAATTTTTCTATTCGTTAAATCGTAAATTTCTCAAAAGTGCTACCATTAAACTTATAGACACCATTTTCGTGTGTTCCAAGCCAAAGATCGCCATTATTGTCTTTGTAAATGCTGAATAGTGTAATGTTTTTTGAGTTTTCTTGAACGGCATAGTGAGTAATTTCCGTTCCATCATACATCCAAACACCATCACGATAAGTTACAAACCACAAATTATTATTGTTATCTCTTACTGTTGATAGATACTCGTCCAAATTGCTATCTTCCTTTCCATCTAAACCACCTATACTTTTGTGTCTTGTATAAAGTTTATTGCTTTTTAATGTTATACTGTCATAAACACTATAACGATATTCAGTATTGAACCAAAAGTCACCATTTTTATCTTCCGTAATTGAGCGCACGCCATTTGCACCTTCGTCTCGAAATTCTGTGACGTCCTCTTCTGTAATCCAATCGAATGATTTACCATCGTAACGGCAAACACCAACTGGGTTGGTACCAAACCAAATATTTCCCTTTTTATCTTTATAAATACTATAGATGTCAAAAGGATTGGATAGACTAGGTGGTTTTGGGAACTGCAATTCATGTAAAGTTATACCATCATAGCGATATACTTTTCCGGTATTTCCATAAGAATATTTAAACCACAGATCTGTAGATTCGAGTTTCCATTTTTCACTAGGAACTGCCTTTAAAGTTTTGAAAGTCTTTTCGTTAAACTTTGATATTTTAGACGTTGCGTTTGCACTGGTAAAGTATATGTTGCCAGCTCCGTCTTCTTTTATCTCATCAATTCTGTTGTTGTGCAAACCATGTTTTGTGGTATAATTTACCAATGCTTTCCCATCATATCTGTACACTCCTGTATCCCAACTTCCAAACCAATAAATATTCTTACTGTCTTGAAAAACTACCATGATATTGCTTCCAAGTTCTGATGCAGTATCGCCTTTTGCAATACTATCTGTTTTAACCTCTTGTTTTGTGATTTGTTCATTACAAGATGTTAAAAAAAACAATGCAGTTAAAAATGTAAATATGTTCAAAATTATTTTCATCAGTTCTTACTTTTTTGAAAATCAACGTATAGACTCATCACTCTAAAAACTCCTTATGAATTTCATCATAGTAATAGAGTTCATTTAGAGGTTGACCGTTTTCATCAAAAATTTTGCTCCAGGTGTTTAGTGGTTCCCAAATGCAGGTGCCATTTCCTCTATCGTTTGGTAGGTTAAACACCATATCGTTTACTGCTTTTTTAAAGGCGCTATATTCCACAACATTAATGTCTTTTTGGTAACGGCCTATAAGGTCTAGCATATTGCTATTAAGATCGTCTAAGGTGCAATGCCAAATAGGATAGTATGAGAGTCCTATAATATCAAACTCAACGCCACGCGCTATCATATTATCAAACCAAAAGGTAGTTTCCTCATTTTGTCCGCCAAGTGCCAAATGCATCATAACCGTTGTGTTGGCATCTACTTCTCTAACGGCTTCTGTACCTGCTTTTAGTAAAGCCGCAAGATTGTCTAAGTTAGAAATATGACCTTCTGGCCAGACAATTCCGTGATTAACTTCGTTACCAATTTGTACCATCTGTGGCATTGTGCCTTGGTCTTTTAGTTGCGTGAGTACGAATTTGGTATAGTCCTTTAATGTGCTTGTGAGTTTATTAAACTCTAAACCTTCCCAAGCTTTTGGTTTAAATTGCTTTTGAGGATCTGCCCACGTGTCACTATAATGAAAATCTAGAAGAAGATTCAGTCCTACATCTTTAATGCGCTTTGCCATTTGCAAGGTGTAGTCCAGTCCGCAAAAGCCTTCTTTGGGAGAGTAACCCTTTTCATTTTCTGGGTTTACAAAAACGCGTAAGCGTATGTAATTAAAACCGTGATCTTTTAAAATTTGTATGGCATCCTTTTCTAAACCATCATCGTGAAATTTAAGTCCTCTAGCTTCTAATTGTGGTAAAAAGGAAATGTCTGCACCTAGCATTTCTTGTTCAATTTTTGGACCTTGTGTGATTTGCTCCTTCGTTGGTTTTAGCAATTTTACATCCGCAGGAATAGTATGTATCTCATGAGAGGCTGGCCACAAACTATCAGTTGAGACTTTAACCGTTATTTTGTCCGTTGTATTACCAGCTCTAAGCCATAACTTTTTAACACCTTTGTTAATGTTGGATTTCCAAACGGAAAGCGTATCGGATTTTAAAACAGATTCTAACTCAGTGCTATCAATATCAATAATAGTAGCATCGCCTTTAACGCTAATCTCAAACGGTAGCCAAGCGTCTTTTATTTCCATGCCTGTGCTATCTACAGTACTTATCCGCAATAATGATTGGTCTTTGCCATTGGCGATCATTGTGGTTTTGTAGCTGGCAAATACAATTGCATTAGGTTTGCCGGTTTCAACCTGGTACCAATGTGAGTAATTTTTTATCGCTTGGTCTTTAGTGATTGTAATTTCTTTGGGATTATCTTTACAAGCAATAACCAAGACAAGAAGTATAATACTTAGGTATTTATTTAATTTCATTTTAGTTGTTTTTTGAAAGTTATACCCACCAAATCAATGAACTTTTAATAATGCGTTTATCTATCCGTGAAATTTATTCGCTTTTTTTTAATTCTTTTATTTTATTTCTGGCGTGCTCGTTAGCTGGATTAAGTTCAAGCGATTTTTTATAGTTTTCGATTGCTTTTTTCGAATCACCCAATGAATCATAAGCCTCTCCCAAGCTATCATAGGAATTATATGATTTTGGATAATTTTTTACGTTCAACATAAAGAATTCCAATGCCTTGGAATGGTCTTTGGGATTACTGCTCTGTAACATATGATAACCTAGTTGATTAACGAGATACTCAGGGGGTCGAAAATCCCATGACAATCGTTCTGAAAGTTCTTCAAAGTGTTGAGTGAGCTGTTCTATACTTTTAACATCGCGATAGGAGATTCCATAACCTTTAAAAATTGCTGATATCCCATTATGAAATGCAATGATGGGCACTGAGCTATGGTCTTCATTTTCGAAGTATTCTATTTTTGCAGGTAATTCATTTTTACATTTACTGTTCAATGCTTCGTATAGCCTTACATGACGGTCACGATTTCTAATATTCCGTTTTCCCCAATTAGCAGTGGCGATATAAATAAAACGGTTAAATGAATGTTCGGTCAGTGCATCTAATTTTTTATCCATGGTTTCTGAATCCCATGTTCCAAAACTTGGGTCTACCGCAATAAATGAATTAAAACTTGTCTTTTCTTTCATATAAGTGTGAGTGGCCAATAACCCTCCCAAGGAATGCCCATAAAGTAAACGATACGAAGTTGTTCTATACTTTTGGTCTAACAGAGTTAAAAGCTCATTTTCCAAAAAGTCCAGAAACTTTTCTCCACCACCAGTGTTATTTGCTCTAACCGTAATGATTTTGTCTGGTGTGTAGTCGCGTCTTCTGTCAACATTTTGAATACCAACGACTATCATCTCTGGAATTTTACGATTTCGATATAAATCGGAACTCATGTAGTTAACCATGCTAGAAATTGCTTTAAAGTGTATATTTCCATCAAGAACAACAAGTATAGGATAGCTTTTGTGGGATGACGATTCATCATAATAGGAATCAGGTAGGCTAAGCCAATACGCTCTATCTTCATTTAAAACATCGGAATGGATTTGGTGTTTAGTGCCAATGACTATGTTTTCAATATTTTGAGACTTTAATGGATAAAGTCCTATTAGAAAAAAAAGTGCTATATATATTCTCTTGTTCATTTTGTTAGTTTCTGTATGACTGTAGGTAAGCGAAGTTAGTGAAATAAGCGGATTAGGTTTTATACTTTCAATATATTATTAACACAACAAAGGATTCCTTATTTTTATCCTTATGAAATCTCTAGAGAATCTAACAGCAGCTTTTTCATCCTTTGCTTGGGGTTTGCCATTGCTTATCTTATTAATTGGCGGTGGATTGTATCTATTAATACGTTCTCAGTTTTTGCCATTTCGGTATTTGGGTCATGCCATTAGTGTATTACGAGGTAAGTATGATAATCCTGATGATGCTGGTGAGATTTCGCATTTTAAAGCCTTAACAACTGCGTTGTCTTCCACCATTGGTATGGGAAATATTGCAGGAGTCGCATTGGCAATTTCGGTTGGTGGGCCTGGTGCCATGTTTTGGATGTGGGTGAGTGCTATTGTTGGGATGAGTACCAAGTACTTTACATCTACGTTGGCTATTTTATACAGAGGGAAGGACAGCAATGGAGACATACAAGGTGGTCCTATGTATTTTATTACAGAGGGTCTTGGTAAAAACTGGAAATTCTTAGCCGTTTTATTTAGTGTGTTTGGTATGCTGGGAGCTTTACCTGTGGTGAATGTTAATCAGCTGAAACAGGCTATTAATGATATTATATTAAGACCTAATGGAGTAGAGGTGTCTTTAGGTAGTAACCTTATTATTGCTATTGTTTTGGTTATCGTCACAAGTTTTGTAATTCTTGGTGGCATACAACGCATTAGTCGTTGGGCTTCTAAAATGGTGCCTGCTATGGTAGTGCTATACTTTGTGTTGGTCATGATTATACTAGGTATCTATATTGGAGAAGTACCAAAATAT